>NZ_JAFCWU010000003.1:0-402510 GCF_049897725.1 Sphingomonas sp. PSPC2-2
AGCGCACCGCCCACAGGATCACATCACCCTGGAAATGGCGCCACTTGAAATCCGTCATCGTTCCGTCCGTCCAATCTCCGCCAAGCATGCTCAAGCTTCACGATTTTTGCAACAGAGCCCGGCAAACCGCGCGCTCGTCCTGGCGATGCTGCTGCTGGTCTATACCTTCAATTTTCTCGACCGGCAGATTTTGAGCATCCTGGCGCAGCCGGTGAAGGCGTCATTGGCGCTGACCGATACACAGCTCGGTATGCTCGGGGGCCTCGCTTTTGCCGCGCTCTATTCGACGCTGGCGATCCCGCTCGCCTTGCTGGCGGATCGCACCAGCCGTTCCTGGGTGATTGCGCTGTCGCTCGGCGTGTGGAGCGTGTTCACCGCATTGTGCGGCACCGCGCAGAGCTTCGGGCAGATGTTCGCCTTTCGCCTCGGCGTCGGCGTCGGCGAAGCGGGCGGGGTGGCACCCTCTTACGCGCTGATCGGCGATTATTATCCGGCCAACACGCGGGCGCGGGCGCTGTCGATCTATTCGCTTGGCATCCCGGTCGGCGCGGCGGCGGGGGCGTCGCTCGGCGGCTATATCGCGCAGACGGTCGAATGGCGCAGCGCGTTCCTGGCGGTTGGGGTGGCGGGGCTGCTGCTTGCGCCTGCGTTTAAATGGATCGTGCGCGATCGCCCGCGCGCGGTGGCACCGGTGGATCAAGTGCCGATCACCCATGTCTTCGGTATCCTCGCCGCCAAGCCGAGCTTCTGGCTGCTCGCCTTCGGGGCGGCGGCAGGGTCGATGTGCGGTTATGGCGTGGCTTTCTGGCTGCCGAGCATGATCATGCGCAATTACGGTCTGGGCTTGAGCCAGACCGGGCAGTTCTTCGGCGCGTTGCTGCTCAGCGGTGGCGTTGCGGGTATTTTGCTGGGGGGATGGTTGGGCGACCGGCTCGGGGCGCGCGGGCGGCGCTGGTACGCGCTGTTTCCGGCGATCTGCTATGTGGTGGGGACGCCGTTGTTTATCGCCGGGGTATTGGCCGGATCGTGGCAGGCCGCGTTCGCCTTGTTCCTGCTGCCACAGGCGCTGGTCTATGTCTGGCTCGGGCCGGTGCTGACCGCCGTCCAGCATCTCGTCCCCGCCCATATGCGCGCGACCGCCTCGGCCAGTTTCCTGCTCATCAACAATCTGATCGGGCTTGGGCTGGGCTCCTGGGCAATCGGCTCGCTGTCGGACCATTTGGCACCAGCCTATGGCACCGACGCCCTGCGCTATGCGATTGCGACGGGCCTGTGCCTGTATCTGGTCGCGGGCGCGCTAATGGCGCTCGCCAGCCGGTTTCTAACGCGCGATTGGGTGGAGTGAGGGCAGGGGCTGGAAAGCAGCGTTTGATGCCGCCCTGCCTGTTTAAGAAGTGGTGTCCCGTAGAGGACAAGGTTGGGCAATCAGATTATCGGAAAACCTCGGTCAAATGAAAGTATCATGCTAAAAATTATGCCGGAATTTTTCGGTCGGTATTTCTCCCCCGATTGGCTCTCAATCCCGCGCCTCTCGTATTGAATCAAGCTCAGCCAGCCGCACCGGATCGTCGGCTGCCAGTTCTTCCTCTAGATAATAGGAATATGGGATATCCCGCACCATTTGTTGCGTCGCTTCACTAAACTCCGGTGCGATGATCGCAAAGGCGTCGACCAGTTCGCGCAGGAATGTCTTATCTAGCGCCTTAAGATCAGCGCCCAGCAACTCCATCATCTGGATAGCCTCGTCGGGATCGAGAATATCGTCTTCCGTGAGGTCAAGAAAAAGCGAAAAATGAGCAATAATTCGTGCGATCTGAATTGCAATCATGGTTTCACGATCCTGATTTTTATGTTCGTAACATTCAACTTTTTTAGTAATTTTATAGCCGCAAGGCGCTCGTGTTCATTAGGAACTTCCCAAACGCCGATGAGGCGATGCTGCGACAAAACTTCGGACTGGCGCAAGACTTGCGCTCGTGCTCGCGGCTGATCCCGAATGGCCCATTTTCTATCAACCACATATTCGCCATGCACCCCGTCGAATTTGACCGGCCGCCTCGATCCATTGGGAAGGGTCCGGGTTAAGGTCGGCGCTTGGCCGGACCGAGCACCGGTCGCTTGGTCATTGTAAAGTTTCCAAGGCTTGTCGGAGGTAAGGTTCTCTTTAACCCAACCGATTTGCGGCGGATCATAGGAAATGCGCGGCGTTACAGCGCGCATACGGCGCAAGGCGGACACCTTCGACAGCGTCGCTCCGGGTGCTGCCGCCAGCGCGACATTGCCAACGATCGATCCGGTGGCACGGCCAAGGTCGCGCGAAGACGCATGTGCAATCGTATTGACCGCGCGAGCGATATGAATCCGCGCGGGCGTGTTTTCGGCTACCAGGACCGAATCGATCGTTTCGGCAATACCGATAGCTGTATTGCTAACCGTGGTGATAGGGTTTGTCGTGAAAAGGGAATATGCCCCGGCGGCCGTCTCTTTCCCGACATGATACAGGCCTTCGCCAACCCCGCTGACGAATTCGACGGCAGAGTTCCGCTGAGCGCCAGGTTGCGTATGCTGTGGCTTAGGTGGGGCCGCCGTTGAGCCAAGGCGGCCGGAAGGCGAAGGTCCCACTTTCGGCCCTGCTCCGTTAATCGGCTTCTTCGGCTTGCTACGGTTGCCTATCGGTGCTCGATGGTCACCGGCCCGTCTGATCGGGCTGGTCCTGTCGCGACCATAGTTCTGCCCCGAGCCCGCAAAGGTGAACCGCCCATCCGCCGGATCGTGCCAGGGATTAAATTTGAGTTCGATGCCGTCCGCGAAGGCTACGCGCGGCAATCTGCCGGTTCGCAGCCAGATCGAAAATGCGCGTCGTCGCTGGCTCTCGGATATCAGGATCATGCCGCCCTCGCTGCTTTATGCGGCGAGAACATTTGAGCAACATTTTCCTACACGTCAACCGGAAATTCCACCGGTCAACGCCGACACAGCCCCGCCTTACTCCTCTAATGGGATGCGATTCTAAGAATGTGGTGCGGCCGAGAAGACTCGAACTTCCACGGGCTTTCGCCCACAACGACCTCAACGTTGCGCGTCTACCAGTTCCGCCACGGCCGCACGTAACATCACCGGGCACGCCCGGCAGCTGGTAGGCGAGCGCCCCTAGCAAAGCATCGCGGCGGGCGCAATGCCTATCGCAATCGGGATGATGCGCGTAGCAGGCGCGGATGCCGGTTGCCCCACTCCCAAGTCGCTCCGACCGATGCGTTGCGGAGACGCGGCGTATTCTCACGCTGGCGTGGCCGGTGATGCTGACCAGCCTCAACTGGACGATTTTGAGCGTCACCGACATCGTGGTGGTCGGCCTGACCGGCACCGACCAGGTCGCCGCTTTGGGCGCGAGTCGCGCGCTGACCTTCGTGACGATCGTCGCCGGGCTGGCGTGGTTGTCGGGCACGTTGGTGTTCACCGCGCGTGCCGATGGCGCGGGTGACCTGCCGCGCACGGGGGCGACGCTGCGCGAAGGGCTGGTGCTGGCGCTGGTGCTGGGCGCGCTTGGTGCGCTCGGCTTCGGGCTGTTTGCCGAAGCGATGCTGGGCGGCATTGGCGTCGCGCCCGCTTTGGTGGGCCCGGCGGCGCGCGTGGTGCGGGTGATGGCGCTGTCCTATCCGTTTCAGTTGACGATCATCGCGGCGAGCTTCTTTCTGGAAGCGATATCGCGCCCGCGGCGGGTGATGGTGGTCAACCTTGCGGTTCTGCCGCTCAACGCGGTGCTGGCCTGGGCGTGGTCGGGCGGCCATCTCGGCTTGCCCGCTTTGGGTGCCGTCGGCGCGGCTGCGGCAACGGCGAGCGCGTCGCTGATCGGCGCGGGGGGCATGCTGGCGGCGGTGTGGACGACAGACAATGCGCGGGCGCGCGGCGTGCGCGATCTTTCGCGGCGGGCATGGGTGGCTGCGGTGCCCGGTGCGGTGCGGCTGGCGCGCTTCGGGATCGTGCCCGCGATCGCCTCGGGCTTGGAGCTGGCGGGCTTTTCGATTCTGATCGCGCTGTCGACCGATTTCGGACCGGTGACCGCGCACGCTTTCCAGATCGTCTTCTCGGTCCACAACGTCACCTTCGGGGTCGCGTTGGGGCTTGGATCGGCGGCGGGGGTGCGCGTGGGCAATGCCGTGGGCGAGGGCACGCCCGCGCTGGCGGTACCCCGCACCGTGATCGCTGCTGGGCTGGCGGCGCTGTTCACGGGCTTGCTGGCGATCGTGATCGTGGTGGCGCGCTGGCCGATCGTCGCAGCGTTCCCGGCGGCCGCTGGCGTCCACGCGGTGGCGCTGGCGATGCTGCCGATTTGGGCACCGTTCATTCTGTTCGACGGCGTGCAGGTGGTGTTCGTCTATGCGCTGCGGTCGCTGGGCGACCAGATTGCGGCGGGGGTGAACAGCATCATGGCGTTCTTCGTGGTGACCGGCGGGGCGGGGTGGCTGTTCGTGCACGCGGGGGGCGGGCCGCTTGGGCTGGTCTATGCCTCCGGGCTAGGGATGGTTGCCGCCGCACTCCTGCATGGCGGCCGCTTCGCCTGGCTTAGTGCGCGGCTTCGCCGGAAAAACTGAGCACCAGCTCCTGCGCGTTGACGGGCACGTTGACTTGTGCGGAGTTGAACTGGACTTGCCCCTTGGGCGGCAGCGTGGTCGCCTCGGGTCGGATGATCCAGCTGAACACGATCCGCTTCTGCGCATCGCGCAAGTCGGCGCGGATGTCGGGGATGGGCTGGCGTGTGTCGGTGGGGTTGAGCACGATGCCGCTGACCGCGAAAATCTCGTTGCCGTTAAAGGTATGCTGGTCGACCGGCTTGCTGACGATTTTCAGCGGCGTGCCGGTCGCCGGGCGAAACAACTGGCCCGCCAGCCCGGGAAGGTCGGCATAGAAAACCAGCGCCGCTGCCGCGAGCATGGCGATGCCAGCCGCGAGCGCCGCCACGGTCCAGCGCCGCGCCGGGTTGCGGCGTGGGCGAAACGGCGGTTCGTGCGCGAACGCATCGTAGTCTTCATAGGGCGAAGCCGCCGCGCCGGTTGCAGGCGAGCTTGCAGGCAGAGGCTCGGGCGGGGTCTCGACGTCCGCCTGAACCCGGGGCGCGACGGGCGGCGGCGCGATCGGTGCCGCTTCGGCCCGCGCAACCAGATCGAGCATGGGCGCGCCCGCCTGGAACCAACTGTGCTTGCAGCTTGCGCAGCGCACGGTCCGCCCGTCGGCCCCGATAGCGGAATCGGGAACGAGGTAACGCGTGTGGCACTCGGTGCATTCGAGGATCATGATACGGCTTTGGCCCCGTTACCGCCCTGTGGCAACGTATCCCCCGAATCTAAGCCCAGGCAGCCGGGCTAGGCAAGCCTTTCGCAAGTCGATCATGCTGCCCGCGCTTGTGGCGGCGCGCCGGATCGTGCGATGCAGATGCAGGGCATTGATTATAGAGCGAGCAGCACGCGCCACATGGCGAATATCGTCCAGTTTGAAAATGTGGGGCTACGCTACGGCACCGGCCAGGAGACGCTGTCCGACGTCAGCTTCACGCTGTCGACCGGGGCATTTTATTTCCTGACCGGCGCATCGGGCGCGGGCAAGACGTCGTTGTTGAAGCTGCTCTATCTGGCGCAGCGCCCGACGCGCGGCAGCATCCGGCTGTTCGGCGAAGACGCGGTGACCTTGCCGCGATCGCGCTTGCCTGGCTTCCGGCGGCGGATCGGCGTGGTGTTCCAGGATTTCCGGCTCGTCCCGCATCTCTCGGCCTTTGACAATATCGCCTTGCCGCTGCGCGTATCGGGCGTGCCCGAAAGCGATGTCGAGGCACCCGTGCGCGAGATGCTCGCCTGGGTCGGCCTCAGCGACCGCGTCGACGCGAAGCCGCCAACGTTGTCGGGCGGCGAGCAGCAGCGCGTGGCGATTGCGCGCGCGGTGATCGGCCGACCCGAAATCCTCGTTGCCGACGAACCGACCGGCAACGTCGATCCGGACATGGCGGAACGATTGTTGCACCTGTTCGACTCGCTCAATCGGCTCGGTACGACGGTCGTGGTGGCAACCCACGATTTCCACCTGCTCGGGCGCATCCAGAAGGCACACATGATGCGGCTGGACCACGGGCGTTTGCTCGACCCGACGGGTTCGTTGCGCTTTCCCCCGCCCAACGGCACCGGCGGTAGCGAATGAGCGTGCGAATGATTGCATCGGCGGCCGACCGCCGCTTGCTTGACGAGAGTCGGGGCACGCGGGCCATGATGTGGATCATGGCGATCATGCTGTTCCTGACGGTGCTTGCCGCCGCGCTTGGGCTGGGCACGCTGGGAGCGGCGGCGTTGCTCGACCGGCAATTGGCCGGCCGGTTGACGGTGCAGATTGTCGAGCCCGTGGAGAGCAAGCGGCTCGACCAGGCAGCGCGCGCGCTCGCCGTGCTGCACGCGGATCCGGTGGTAACGCGCGCGGTCGCGGTCGATCGCGCCAAGCTGACGACCTTGCTGCGCCCGTGGCTGGGGGCCGACGGTGCCGATCCCGATTTGCCGATCCCGGCGATGATCGACGTCGATCTCGGCGCGGCCAGCGATGCCGCGGTGGCACGCGTGCGCGAAGCCGTGCTGAGCGTCGCGCCCTCCGCACGGATCGACCGGCATGAAAGCTGGATGTCGCCGGTGCGCAGTTTCATGGGGCTCGTCACGCTGCTGGCGGCGGGGCTGGTCTTGCTGATGGCGACGGCCACGGCGGCGGTCGTGGTTCTGGCGGCACGCGCCGGGCTGGAAACGCACCGGGCGACGATCGAGGTCTTGCACATGCTGGGGTCGACCGATGTTCAGGTCGCGCGGCTGTTCCAGCGCCGGATCGCGCTCGATACGTTGATCGGCGGCGTGCTCGGCACGGTCGTCGCGGGCGGCGTGGTGATGCTGATTGGCTGGCAATTGACGACGCTTGGCTCGGATTTGCTGGGAGGCCTGGCACTTGGCACGCGCGATTGGGTGCTGCTCGGGGCATTGCCGCTGGTGTTCGCGCTGCTGGCAACGCTCGCGGCACGGCAAGCGGTGCTCGGTGCGCTCGGACGCTATTTGTGATCGCGCGGGTCCTGGGCTTGCTCGTGCTGCTCTGGTTGCTTGGGTTTGCGGTTTTCCTGGCGACGATGCCGGCACCGCTTGTCGGCCCGCGTACCGATGCAATTGTGGTGCTGACGGGGTCTGCCGGGCGGATCGATCGCGGTCTCACGCTGCTGCAGGGGCATATGGCCAAGCGCATGCTGATCAGCGGCGTCGCGCCGGAAGTGCGCCCGGCCGAACTGGCGCATGAATATCGCGTCAGCCCGGCGCTGTTCGCGTGCTGCGTCGATTTGGGCCATGAAGCAGTGGATACCCGCTCCAACGCCGACGAGACGGCGGACTGGGTGCGCAGCCACGGCTACAAGACGGTGCGGCTGGTGACCTCGGATTGGCATCTGGCGCGGGCGCGGCTCGAACTGGTCAATGCGCTCGATGGGGACGCGACCGTGTTCGGGGATGGCGTGCCGAGCAGCCCGCGCTACGCCGTGCTGATCGGCGAATATAATAAGCTCATTCTGCGCAAGGCTGCCTTGCTGATCGGGGCCGTCACGTGAACGCTTTGCGAAACTGGCTGTTCATGCTGGTGTTTTACGGGGGGTCGGTGCCGATTGTGCTGACCTCACCAATTTCGGCGCTGTTCGGCTGGCGCGCGATGGTGGTGCATACGCATTTCTGGACCCGCTTCCATGGCTGGGCGACGCGCACGATCCTCGGTATCCATCAAAACATTGAAGGCGCGCGTTTCGGGGATACGACGGGGCCCGGCCATATCGGCGGGGTGCCCGTGCTCTATGCCGCCAAGCACCAGGCGATGTATGAAACACTCGAGCTGGGGCGAATGCTGCGCAACCCGGCGATCGTGATGAAGCAGGAGTTGACCGATATCCCGGTATGGGGCTGGGCGGCGCGGCGCTACGGGGTGATCGTGGTCGATCGCGAGGCGTCGGCGGGCGCACTGCGGCGCATGTTACGCGAGGCGCGCGCGGCGCTTGCCGAGCAGCGCTCGATCCTGATTTTCCCCGAAGGAACGCGCGTGGCACCGGGCGAACAGCCGCCGCTGCGCGCCGGGTTCGCCGGGCTGTACCAGATGCTCAAGATCCCGGTGGTGCCGGTGGCGATCAACAGTGGACAGATATGGCCCAAACACGGCCCGAAAGTGCCGGGAGTGGTGACCTTCCGGTTCGGCGAGCCCATTCCCCCCGGCTTGCCGCGCGCCGAGATCGAGCGGCGCGTCCATGCGGCGATCAACGCCTTGGACACGCCGCAGGCCTAGCAACGCCGACGTCTTAGTCGTGCGCGCGCCCGAAATCCGGGGCCGGATCGTCCTGCCCCTGTTCGATGATGCCGCGTCGCACCGCGCGGGTCTTGGTGAACAGGTCGAACAATTCGTCGCCCTTGCCCCAGCGGATCGCGCGTTGCAGCGCGGTCAAATCTTCCGAGAAGCGCTGTAGCATGTCGAGCACCGCCTCGCGATTGGCGAGGAACACGTCGCGCCACATCGTCGGATCGGACGCGGCGATGCGCGTGAAATCGCGAAAGCCGCCAGCCGAATATTTGATGACTTCAGATTGGGTAACTTCCTCCATGTCGGATGCCGTGCCGACGATGGTATAGGCGATCAAATGGGGCAAATGGCTGGTGATGGCGAGCACGCGGTCGTGATGGTCGGGGGCCATCGTCTCGATTTCCGCGCCCAATCTGCGCCAGAATTCGGCAACGCGTTCAACGGCGAGCGGATCGGCATTCTCGGGCGGGGTGAGGATGCACCAGCGTTTGTGGAACAGCGTCGCGAAGCCCGCTTCGGGCCCGCTGCGCTCGGTCCCCGCGACGGGGTGGGCGGGAATGATCGTGGCACCGGGCAGCGCCTCGGTCAGCGCGCGCAGCACTTCGGCCTTGCAGCTGCCGACATCGCTGACCACGGCTTCGGCAGGCAGATCGGCCGCGAACTCGGCGGCGGCTGCTCCCATCGCGCCGACGGGCACGCACAGGATGACAAGGTCCGCGTCGATCACCGCAGCGCCGCTGCTATCGGCGACATCGTCGAACAGCTTGAGCTGGTCTGCGACGAGACGAACGTCCGCGTCGGCATCGTAACCGGTCAGCCGGACCGTCGGCATCGCGGCGCGCGCGGCGCGGGCGATCGACGAGCCGATCAGACCGATACCGATGATAGTGACACGAGCAAAGGGCAGCATGACGTCGCGCATGGCGGATGCTCATTCCATTGGCAAGCTGGCGTTGTCCGTCCGGCCTGCTAGGAGGCCGCGTGGGGAGATAGGAATGCGGGGAAGTGAAACGGTCTGGCGCGCTTTGGCGATGGCACGACGGGCCAATCTTACCGACACACAGCAGTCGGCACCGATCCCGGGGGGACCAGGCGAGACGCGACGTGCGGTATTGGCTGCACTCGCGGCGGCGGGGGCGGCAACCGCTTTGCCTTCCCCTGGCCATGCGGGGACGGCGAGCGCGGGCCCCGTAGCGATTATCGGCGGCGGCATCGCCGGGTTGACTGCTTTGTGGCACCTCACCCGCGCCGGGATCGACGCGCGCCTGTATGAAGCGCGCGCGCGGCTGGGCGGGCGGGTCTATACCGCACGCGAGCCGGGCAAGCCGACATTCGAGGCAGGCGCGCAGCTGGTCAATACCGACCATGCCGATATGCATGCGCTCGCCCGAGAATTCGGTTTGGCGCTGATCGACCGCAAGGGCACGCCGCACCGCACGATGATCCTCGCCGATGGCCAGGAGGTGCCACAGAGCAAGCTCGCTGCCGCGTTGCGCGGTATCGCCGGGCAAATCGACGCCGATTCGGTGCGGATGGACCAGGATTATGCGCGGGTCGGGCCCGAGCTCGATGCGCTGAGCTTTACCGACTATCTCGACCGGCATGCCGATTTGATGCCCGAACCGTGGGTCCGTCGCCTGATCGAGGCGACGGCGCGCACCGAATATGGGGTGGAACCGGGAGAGGCATCCGCAATCGAACTCGTGTTCAACCTGCCGACGGTCAAGGGGCGGCGGATCGACGTTCTTGGACGCAGCGACGAACGCTATCTTATTTCCGGCGGCAGCGGCGCGTTGATCGACGCCATGGCGGCGCGGTTGTCGGCCCGCATCCAGCTCAATCGCCGCGTCACGCGGATTGATCCGTTCGGGGCCGGGGTCCGCGTGGTATTTGCCGACGGAAAAACCGTCGATGCCGCCAACGTGATCGTCACGACCCCCGCGTCGATCACGCGCAACATCGATTTTCAGGTTCCCCTGCCGCCGCTGTGGACGCGTTTCATTACCGAGGTCGGATTGGGCATGAACATGAAGGTTCAGGCGGGGATGACCGCGCGTCCATGGGATGCGGTGGTCGGGCGCGGCGGCGACATCTGGCAAACCAACGCGCGGGCCGGAGTGGCGAGCGGCTGGGATGGCAGCGTGCGCGGCGGCGGTGCGTCGGGCGACATGTGGACATGGTTCCTGGGCGGCGCGCAGGTGGCGGCGGCCGACCGGCCGGAGCCCTTATCGCTGACTGCCAAATATGCCGTCCAGGTGGAGCCCGGCGTGCCGGGCATGCTGGCTGCCACCGGGCCGTTCGTGCGTCGCACCAACTGGCATCGCGATCCGATGGCGATGGGCGCTTATGTCAATTTCCGGCCGGGCCAATTGACGCGCTTCGGGCGGCTGATCTGGACCGAGGTAAGCGGGGTCGTAAAGGCTCCGGTTTCGGCCGGCCCTGTCTTGTTCGCGGGCGAACATCTTTCCGACGCCTATCCCGGCTATATGAATGGCAGCGCGCAGACCGGACGGCTTGCCGCCTCGACGATCATCGCCAGCCGGGCGCATGCGCGACGCTTGAGTTGATCGCCGCATGATCCTAACCAGCGCGGAATGACTGAGGACGCGCGTTTCGGGCTTGCCCGCCATGTAAGGTTGCCCGGACCGCTGCGGCTGGATGGCGGCGCGCTGCTGTCGCCGGTCGAAATCGGCTATGAAACCTACGGCACGCTCAATGCCGATCGCAGCAATGCCGTGCTGATTTGCCATGCGCTGACGGGCGACCAGCATGTCGCCTCGCCGCATCCGGTGACGGGCAAGCCCGGCTGGTGGGCGCGCATGGTTGGCCCGGGCAAGCCGGTCGATCCGCCGCGGCATTTCATCATCTGTACCAATGTGATCGGCAGTTGCATGGGGTCGTCCGGCCCGGCGGCGATCAATCCGGCGACGGGTCGGCACTGGGGTATGGCCTTCCCGGTCATCACCATTCGCGACATGGTGCGCGCGCAGGCGCTGTTGCTGGATCATTTGGGCATCGCCACACTGGCCGCGGTGATCGGCGGATCGATGGGCGGCATGCAGGCATTGAGCTGGCCCGCCACTTTTCCCGATCGCGTCCGCGCTGCGGTGGTGATCGCCTCCACCGCGCGACACAGTGCGCAGAATATCGCCTTTCACGAAGTCGGCCGACAAGCGATCATGGCCGATGTAAAGTGGCGCGGCGGCGAATATTATGAAACCGGCGATCCGCCGGCGGCTGGCCTGGCGGTGGCGCGGATGGCGGCGCACATCACCTATTTATCGGAAGCCGGGCTGACCGAAAAATTCGGACGCCGCCTGCAGCAGCGGCCCGACCGGCCCGATGGCGCGATCAGCTTCGGGTTCGACGCCGACTTCCAGATCGAAAGCTATTTGCGGCATCAGGGCATCAGCTTCGTCGATCGCTTCGATGCGAATTCCTATCTCTACATCACGCGCGCGACCGACTATTTCGATCTCGCGGCGGAGCATGGCGGGCATTTGGCCAACGCCTTTCGCGCCACCAAGGCGCGCTTCTGTCTGGTCAGTTTCGATACCGACTGGCTCTATCCGACCCCGGCCTCGCGTGCGATCGTACACGCGCTCAACGCGGCGGGTGCGCCGGTCAGCTTCGTGGAGTTGTCGAGCCCTTACGGCCATGACGCTTTTCTGCTCGACGCGCCGGAGATGAATCGCGTGGTGGACGGTTTTCTGAGGGCGGGCGCATGATCACGCTGTCCGACGACAAAGCGCGGCTTGATGTCGCGCGCGTGCATGGCTGGTTGGCATCGAGTTACTGGTCGCCGGGCATAGCGCGCGATCTGGTCGAACGCGCGATCGCGGGGTCGCATTGCCTGGGCGCTTATCGGGATGGCGTGCAGGTGGGCTATGCCCGCGCGATCACCGACCGGGCGACCTTTGCCTGGATCGCCGACGTCTGGGTCGATTCGGCGGTACGCGGCCAGGGTTTGGGGCGGCGGATGGTGCAATGGTACGTTGATCACCCGGATTATGCAGGGATCCGGCGGATCGCCCTGGTCACGCGGGATGCGCATGGCGTGTACGCGGCGCTCGGCTTTCACGCGCCGATCCGACCGGAAAACTATATGGAACGGCTCGATCCGGTCTTTGCGGCGAGCCTGCGGTCATGACATTGCGCCCCGATCTCGCGATCATTGCCGACCATGTCGCACCCGGCAGCCGCGTTCTCGATGTCGGCTGCGGTGATGGCGCGCTGATGGCGGCGTTGCGCGACGCCAAGGGTGTCGATGCGCGCGGACTGGAGCTGGATTCGGCGAATGTGGCGGCGGCCGTGTCGCGGGGGCTGTCGGTAATCCAGGGCGATGCCGATATCGATCTGGCGGATTATCCCGATGCGAGCTTCGATTACGCAATCCTAAGCCAGACTTTGCAGACCGCGCGCCGCCCGGACGTGGTGCTCGATCATTTGCTTCGCGTTGGGCGACAAGCCTTCGTCTCCTTCCCGAATTTTGCGCATTGGCGCGTGCGGATGTCGCTATTGTGGGGCGGGCGGATGCCGGTAACGCGGCTGTTGCCCGAACAATGGTTCGATACCCCCAACATCCATCACGTGACGATCGAAGACTTTCGCGCCTTTGTGAAGGCGCGCGGGATTGAGGTGCAGGGCGCGTGGTTCCTGTCCGGCGATCAACAGACCGGGTCGGTGCAGGCCAATTTGTTGGCGGAACATGCGGTGTTCCAATTGGGCGGCCTTGTCCGAAAGGATTGAGCGAGATCAAGGAACCATCACCCCCGATACCGGGTTAGATAGTCCCAGGTCCCTATCCGAATGAAAAACGCCATGCCCGCCACTGCCCTCATTGTCGAAGACGAGATTTTCGTCGCGCTCGACCTCGAACGTATTCTGGTTGATGCCGGTTATGCGGTGAAGGCGATTGCAGCCGATCGCGACGGGGCGATCGATGCCGCGCGCGATTGCAGCTTCGCGCTGGTGGATATCAATCTCCGCGATGGTCCGACCGGCCCTGAACTCGCGCGCACGCTGGCGCGGGATTATGGGGTCAAGGTCGTTTTCGTCACCGCCAATCCCGGACAGATCGCGCATCCCAGCGGGGCGCTTGGCTATGTCCGCAAGCCGTTCAGCGAAGCGGCCATCCTGGCGGCGGCGGCCATTGCCAGCGCGTCGGCGGAGGTTGACGCCAGCGCCACCACCAGCGCGGACTTCGTCCCGCTCACCAATTAAGGCTTAGTCGCGGCGCAGGGCCGGGTTGGGAATGGCGATGGCCACGCGGAGCCCGTCCGGCTCCCACCGTTGCTCTACGGTCCCGCCCAATTGACGAACCACACTCAGTTCGATCAATTGCGAGCCGAACCCGGTCTTGGTCGGAACGTTGACGACCGGGCCGTCGCGCTCCTGCCATTCCAGCACTGCGCGTTCGCCATCGCGGCGGGTTGCGATCTCGACGACACCCGCGTCGCTCGACAATGCGCCATATTTCACGGCGTTGGTGGCAAGCTCGTGGAACAGCAAGGCCAGCGGCGTCGCCGAGCGATCGTCGATTTCGAAATCCACGCCCTGCACATAAATGCGGGGGGCGGCTTCGGGTTGATAGGGCAGGAACAGTTCGCTCAGCAGGCCATGCAGGCTGTTTTGCGAGACGGACGGGCGCGATTGCGCACTGTGCGGCCGCACGAAATCGTGCGCGCGGCCGAGCGCGGTCACCCGCTCGCGTAAATCGCTGGCGATCGGGCCGAAGCCGGGATTGCTGCGCGCGGACAAATTGATCAAACCCGAAATTACCGCGAAGATGTTCTTGATGCGGTGGCTCAGCTCGTGCGCGACGATTTCGCGCTGCTCGCTTGCTTCCTTCTGTTCGTGAATATCGGTGCAGGTGCCGAACCAGCGTACGATCGTGCCGTTATCGTCATACATGGGCAGCGCGCGACCGAGCGTCCAGCGATATTGGCCGTCGGCCCGGCGCAGGCGATATTCGATCTGATACGGCGCGCCGGTTGCCAGCGAGTGTTGCCATATCGTCCAGGCCCGTTCCTGATCCTCCGGGTGAAACATGCCGTTCCACTCCGCGCCATCGGTCGAGCCAACTGGCATCCCGGTAAATTCATACCAGCGCGCATTGTAATAATCATGGAAACCGTCGGCTCGAGTCGACCAGACCATCTGCGGCATGGTGTCGGCAAGCACGCGAAAGCGCCCTTCGCTATCGTCGAGCTTGGCACGCGATTGCGCTGCGCTGCGATTGTCGCTGAGCCGCGCCAGAACGTCGGCGGCCAGCACACGCAACCCCTGGCGCTGAAGCTCGGTCAGGCCGGGGCGCGGCACCGTATCGATCACGCACAGCGCGCCCAGCGGCAGGCCGTCCTCGCGAACCAACGGCATCCCGGCATAAAAGCGGATGCCAAGCGCACCCGTCACCAGCGGGTTATCGGCGAAGCGCGGATCGATCGTCGCGTCCGGCACTTCGAGAATATCGTCCAGCACCATCGCATGCGCGCAAAACGAGGTTTCCCGAGGAGTCTCGGTCGGCTCCACTCCCGTACGCGCCAGGAAGGTCTGGCGATGCTCTTCGACGATACTGACCAAGGCAACCGGCGCATCGCACAAAGCCGCCGCGAAATCCGTGATTCGCGTAAGCGCCGCATCGTCGCGTAGCGCCTCCACGCCATATTCGGCGATGGCAGCAGTGCGCAATCGCTCGTCGATCCGCCAGCCCGAGCGGTTGGACATGGCGGGAGAGGAGAAATCGGTCATTGCTTGGCCCAACGCGGCAGAGCGCGTTCGGTTCAGAACGGAACGTCGTCGTCCAGATCGTCGGCAAAGCCGCCACGTGCTGCGCCGCCACCGGCGGGGGCCCCGCCGCCGCGCGATCCACCGCGATTGCCGCCGCCATAGCCGCCCGAACCGCCGCCGAAATCGTCATTGCCGCCGAAATCGTCGCGCGGGGCCCCACCGCCGCCGCCACCTGAACCGGGCGCACCGTCTAGCATCGTCAGTACGCCGTTAAAGCCCTGCAGCACGATTTCGGTCGAATATTTGTCGTTGCCGCTGGCATCCTGCCATTTGCGGGTTTTCAGCGCGCCTTCGATATAGACCTTCGAGCCCTTGCGCAGATAGCGCTCCGCCACGCCGCCAAGTGCTTCGTTGAAGATCGCGACCGAATGCCATTCGGTCTGTTCCTTGCGCTCGCCGGTATTCTTGTCCTTCCACGTCTCCGACGTGGCGATGCGCAGGTTCACGACCTTGCCGCCATTCTGGAAGGTGCGGCTTTCCGGGTCACGCCCGAGATTGCCGACGATGATTACCTTGTTGACGCTGCCGCCCGCCATAGTCTTTTCCTGCGCTGTCCGGGGCTAAAGCCCGAGTCCGATGGCGGCCCAATAGACCGCTCCTGCAGCGATGTAGGCGAGCGCGAACAAATAGCCAACCATGAAGGCAGGCCACTTCCAGCCATTGGTCTCCCGCCGTGTGACGGCAATTGTCGAGATGCATTGCGGCGCGAACACGAACCACATCAGGAAAGCGAGCGCGGTCGGCAAGCTCCAGCGCGCGTGCAGCGTCTGCGCCATCTTGGCTTCGTCTTTGTCGCCTGCGGTATCAATGGCATAGACGGTGCCGAGCGCCGCGACCGCGACTTCGCGCGCGGCCATTGCCGGGATCAGCGCCAGCACGATGTCGCGGTTGAAGCCGATCGGGCGAAAAGCGGGTTCGATGGTGTTGGCAATGCGCCCGGCGACCGAATAATTCACCGCCGAGACCGGGCTGCCCTCGGGCGGCTTGGGGAAGCTCAGCAGCGCCCACAATACGATGGTGGTGAAGGCGATGGTGGTGCCCGCGCGCTTGAGGAAAATCTCGGCGCGGCTCCACAACCCGAGCGCGAGATCGCGCGCGCGGGGCAGCTGATATTTCGGCATTTCCATCATGAAGCCCGAAGAGGCCCCCTTGGTTACCGTGCGGCGCAGGACAAAGGCGACAACGAACGCCCCGACCACGCCCATGATGTAGAGGCCGAGCATCACCAGCCCCTGCAAGCCGACAAAGGGCAAGACCCTGGTGTTGGGGATGAGCGCGCCGATCACCAGCGTGTAGACCGGCAGGCGCGCCGAACAGGTCATCAGCGGCGCGACCAGGATGGTGGTCAGCCGGTCCTTCTCGTCCTCGATCGTGCGCGTCGACATGATGCCGGGCACGGCGCAGGCGAAGCTCGACAGCAGCGGGATGAACGCGCGGCCCGACAAGCCGACGCTCGCCATCACCCGGTCCATCAGGAAAGCGGCGCGGACCATATAGCCGCTGGCTTCCAGCACCAGGATGAAGAAGAACATGATCAGGATTTGCGGCAGGAACTTCACCACCGCGCCGACGCCGGCGATGATGCCGTCGGTAATGAGCGAGCGCAGCACCGAATCGGGCATCACGTCCTTGACCTGCGCGCTCAGCCAGTCGAACCCGCCGGCAATCGCGTCGGCCGGATCGGCACCTGCGTAAAACACCGCCTGGAACATCACGAACAGGATCGCGAACAGCAGTATCAGCCCAAATACGGGGTGCAAGGCGACCGAATCGAGCGCGTGCGTCCAGCGGCGCACCGGGGCCTCCGCAACCGTCGCCGCCATCGCGATCTTGCGCGCGCGCCGTTGCAGCGTGACAATGTCCTCGCCGATCGTGCCGTCGCTCGGGCGCAGCCGGATCGCGGCCCCCTCGTCAATGACTCCGCCGAGCTTGGCCTTCAGCTCGTCCAGGCCGCGCCGCCGCACCGCCACCGTGGCGATGACGGGCACGCCGAGCTCCGCCGACAGCCGCGCCGGATCCAGCGTCAGCCCGTCGCGTTCGGCGAGATCGAACATGTTGAGCGCGACCACCACCGGTAGCCCGAGCGCGATCAATTGCAGCGTGAAGCGCAAATGGTTGTCGAGGTTGGAGGCATCGACCACCACCACCAGCGCATCGGGCAAACGCTCGCCGACTTGCGTGCCGGTCACGAAGTCACGCGTCACGCGCTCGTCGGGGCTGGACGGTTCGAGGCTATAGGCACCCGGCAGATCGACCAGATCGACGATGCGGCCATCGGGCAGCGCCAATTTGCCCGAATGGCGTTCAACCGTCACGCCCGGATAATTACCGACCTTCTGCCGTGCACCGGTGAGGGCATTGAACAGCGCGCTCTTGCCGGCATTGGGATTGCCGACCAGCGCCACCAAGGGCGCGGCACCGGGGACGGGGGGCATGTTAGCGCGTGACGGGCGAAACGAGGACGGCACCCGCGACCGCGCGGCGCAGCGCGACGGTCATCCGCCCGATCCGGCACGCGATCGGCCCCTTGCCGAGGCTGGCGCGGTGCAGCACCTCGACGCCGACGCCTTCATCAAAACCCAGTTCGCGCAAGCGCCGCGCCTCCGGGGTCGACAAATGCGCCCAGTCGATCGCGGACACCGTCGCGCGTTGCCGCTGCGGCAGCGACTCGAGGCTGAGCAATGGAAGAGACGACGCAGTCTTCACCGGGTTGGACATATCCATGATGCGACTGATTATCAATGACGGGAGCGCAACGCCAGCTTTAAATGCGAATCACTCTCAAACGGCGGGGTAGCGCAACCGTCCGATGAAGCGCGACAGGCTCGGGCGCAGTTCGGCGCGGCCCACCACTTTTGCCTTGGCCTTTTCGAACTGCATGATCCCCGCGATGCGCCGCGCGAGAAAGGCGCGGGTGTCGGTATAGCCGTCGCTCTCATCGTTCAGAAAGATCGTGACCGTGGAGCCATACACCGCCGCCAGCAGCGCGCGCTTGGTATAGTGGTTATAGTCGGTCGCGGTATCACCCGCGGCGCGCCACATCACGTCGGCGGCATGCCAGCCGAGCTTCACTCCGCGCGTGACGTTCTGCGGCAGCGCGAGAAGCGCGAGCGCGCGCCGCAGGGCCTCGCGATCGGGCGCGGTTTCGGCGAGGCGCGCCTCGACCAGCGCGGTGATCTTGTCGCGAATTTTCATCGTCGCCAGCCGCTCGGCGGGTACGCGATGCAGCATGGCGTGGTCGATATGGCCGAACCACGCCTCCACCATATCGACCGCGCCGCCGGGAAAGGCGAGCCGCGCGACATCGCGATCGACCCCTGCACTGTCCGCCGCGAGATCGCGCGCGCTATCGCCCCAGCCGTCAAACCCGGCATTGGCGGCGATCAGCGGCGCGAGCGCGGCGCGGATTTCATCGAGCGTTGCATCGGCCAGCGGCGTGGGGGCGATCGAGTCTGTCATGGGGGGGTATCTAGGCGCGCGCGGGGCGGCTGACCAGCACCAGCGCGATGGCAACCAGCAGCGCGCCGACCCAGTCGGCCCAGCCGAGTTGTTCATGATAGACGACCCAGCCGATCGTCGTGCCAACCATCGGCTGGACCAGCAGGGCGAGCCCGATCGTCAATGGCGGCAAGCGGCCAAGTCCGTAGATCATCAATCCCTGGCCGACGATCTGGCTCACCAACGCAAGACCGATCAAGGGTGCCCAATGCGTCGGCAGCAGCTTTTCACCGAGCAGCAGGGCGAAGCACAGCAGGGGCACGATGCTCGCCACCGTCGACAGCGCCAGCGCCGGGAGGGGTGCTAGCACCGCGCGCACGCGGGCCATGAGGATGAAATAGACGGTGTAGAGCAGCCCCGCCAGCACGCACAAAAGATCCCCCGCGAGATGTCGCGGATCGAGCTGGTACGACCGGCCCATCAGCAACCCCGCGCCAATCGCGGCGAGCGCCAGGGCACACCCCTGCAGTCGCGTCGGCCACGCCCGTGCGATGAGAAAGCCGTAGATCGGGAACATCAGCGTCGCCGAATTGCCGAGCAAGGTTGCATTGGCGAGCGTGGTGCGCAGGATCCCCAGGTGCCAGCTCGCCAGATCGGCGGCAAAGCTGATGCCGCCGAGCGCGATCATCCACCACAGTCTGCGCGACAGAACGGGTGCTACACCAGCTACGGGTCGCCATCCCCGCGCCGAGGCCGCCGCGACGAGCATCGGCGCGGCGAGGGTGATCCGCCAGAAGGCGGATGCGACCGGACCGGTATCGGACACGCGCACGAACCAGGGCCCGAAGGCCAGGGCCGCGTTGGCGACAATTACCGCCAGCAGCGCCACCGTGCTGGCTGGAATTGCAGGCGTAACAGTTATTCTTTTGTATAGGGTGTCGTGCATGCCGCGCTGTAGCGCCCTATTTATGGTGCGTCACAGCAAAAGGACTTGTCCGCAATGCCCAGCCTCTTCGACCCGATCCAACTCGGTACGATCCATGCGCCCAATCGCATCCTCATGGCACCGCTCACGCGCGGACGCGCCACGCGCGACGCCGTGCCCACCGAGATCATGGCCGAATATTATACGCAGCGCGCGAGCGCCGGGTTGATCATCACCGAAGCGACAGGGATCAGCCGCGAAGGGTTGGGCTGGCCGTTTGCCCCGGGGATCTGGACCGACGAACAGGTCGAACATTGGAAACCGGTGGTGGATTCGGTTCATGCGGCGGGCGGGCATATTGTCGTCCAGCTTTGGCATATGGGTCGCCAGGTGCATTCCTCGGTAACGGGCGTGCAGCCGGTCTCCTCCTCCGCCACCCGCACCGACGGGCAGGCGCATACCTTTGAGGGCAAGAAGGATTTCGAGATTGCCCGGCCGCTCGAACTCTCCGAGATCCCGCGCTTGCTCGCCGATTATGAACACGCCGCCCGCAACGCGATCCGCGCCGGCTTCGATGGCGTGCAGATTCATGGCGCGAATGGCTATCTGATCGACCAGTTCCTGCGCGACAACGCCAATTTCCGCGACGATATCTATGGCGGCTCGATCGAGAATCGCATCCGCCTGATGCGCGAAGTGACCGAGCGCGTCGTATCGGTTGCCGGTGCGGGCCGCACCTCGATCCGCCTGTCGCCCAATGGCGATTCACAAGGGGTGGATGACAGCAACCCTCGCGCGCTGTTCACCGCCGCCGCCAAGGCGCTCGACGAAATCGGCATTGCCTTTCTCGAATTGCGGGAGCCGGGCCCCGACGGCACCTATGGCCGCACCGACGTCCCCAAGCTCAGCCCGGCGATCCGCGAGGTCTTCACCAAGCCGTTGGTGGTGAATTCGGATTACACGACGCTGGAGCAAGCCCAGGACGTCCTGGACTCGGGCGTTGCCGATGCCGTCGCCTTCGGGCGCACCTTCCTTGCCAATCCCGATCTCCCCGAACGGCTGCGCACGGGGGCACCGCTCAACCCGTCCAACCCCAAGACGTGGTTCAGCCAGGGCGCGGAAGGCTATATCGACTATCCGGCGCTGGAAACGGCACCGGCCTGAAGCCGGTGGCCCCTCCCGGAAACGGGAGGGGTCAGGCCAGCGGCACGAAGCGCAAGGGCAAGCCGTCTTTCGGCCGCGGAATCGGCCAGGCTTGCCATTGTGCCCCCGCGTCTGCGTCGAGTTCGATCCGATACCGGCTGAGCAATTGCGCGAGCAGGATACGAATCTGCATCGTCGCGAAATGCAGCCCCAGGCACATATGCGCGCCGCCGCCAAACGGCACCCACGCATATTTGTGGCGGGCGCGCACCGCCTCGGGCGTGAATCGCAACGGGTCGAAGCGCTGCGGGTCTGGCCACAGCTCTGGCATGGTGTGGGTATAGGCCACGCTGACGCTGACCGTGGTGCCGGCCGGAATATGATAGCCGCCGAAGTCGAACGGCTTGATCGCGCGGCGCGGCAGCGAGGGCACGGGCGGGATCAGCCGCAGCGCTTCCTTGAAAGCCATGTCGGTCAATTCGAGCCGGTCGAGCTGGCTATAGGGCAGCGCGCCTTCCGCATTCATGCCGAGTTCGGCAATCTCGGCGCGGAGTTTCTCCTGCCACTCCGGGTTGCGCCCGAGCAGCATGATCAGGCTGGTCGCCGAGGAAGTGATGGTGTCGTGCGCCGCCATCATCAGGAAGTTCATGTGATCGGCAATCGCATCGGCTGGCAGCGGCTGGCCGTCATCGCCGGTCGCGCGGCAGAATTGCGAGAAGAAGTCCTGGCCCTGGCCAGCCCGCCGCGCCGGAATCTCGCGTTCGAACAGCTCGATCAGATAGGCGCGCGCGCGCACGCCCTTGCGCATTTGCGATCCCGGCAGCGGAATGCGGATCGGCGTGATCGACGCCTGCACTTCATCGACAAAGGCCTGGTTGATGCGCGTCGCCTCGGGGCCGAGCGGCATGCCGAGAAAGCTCTCCGCCGCCAGATCGAGCGTCAGTTCCTTGATCGCGTCATAGAAGCGAATGGGTTTGTTGCCCCAGGTCGCCACAGCGCGCGAAATGCCCGCATTGAGCGTTTCGGCATAATGCCGCATCGGCTCGGGCTTGAACGCCACCGCCATCACCTTGCGGTCGGCGCGGTGCTTTTCGAAATCCATCAGCATCAGCCCGCGCGGGAACAGCAGGTTGAGCAGCGGCCCCCAACCCTGTTCGGACGAAAACACGCGGTCGCGGTCGAACAGCACCAGTTCGTTGGCGTCGGGGCCGATCAAGCTGACCGTCGGGCCGCCAAAGGCATTGTTGCGGAACACCGGGCCATACGTGTCGATCATCCGCTTGCCGAAAGCGACGGGGTCGCGGAGCATGCGGAAGGTATTGCCGATGAACGGCAGACCGTCCTCGCCCGGAATGGCATGGATCGCGGATTGCTTCTGGCGGGGCAGCCAATGCGGGTTCGCCCGATAGGTGTGCGCATAGGCCATCGATCGCTCTCCCACTTATTGACACCAGTATAAGTAAGATCGCGGCGGATGGAAGCCTCAGGCGGCGGTGGTCTCGCCCAGCGAATCGAGGCAGCGCGCCACCCACGGCAAACCCACCGTGGCGATCGCACTGCTCAGCGCCACGCCGATGATGAGAAAGGGCAGCATCCATTCGATATTGATGATGGCGAGGAGCAGTAGGGTGGCCAGGGCAACGATGCCGAACAGCAGTACCCTGCCGACCCGCTGTTCGCCCTGCGGTGAAAGCGCGATCACGCGCGGGCCCTTTTGATCCCAGCTTGGCCCCGTGGTCAGCAAGCGGCGGCCGCTTGCGTCGCGCACCGGCACGGCGACCGCGACCAGCATCGCTGGGATACGCGCATCGGTCGCGCTGCGGCTCGGTCGCGCAACCGTGGCGGGCGGGGCGGGGGTCGTTTTGTCCGCCCAGGTATCGATGGTGATCAGCCGCCCGTCGCGCTCGAAAATTTTGTAGCGAGGCGGGGGCGGCTGCACCCGTGTTTCAGCCGAAGCGGCTCTTCAGCGCCAGCATCGCCAGCGCAGCCTTGGCCGCGGCACCGCCCTTGTCGAGCTGCGCGCGGTCGGCGCGGACGATCGCCTGCGCTTCATCCTCGGTGGTGAGAATACCATTTCCGATCGGCAGGCCGTCCATCGACAGCGCCATCAATCCCCGCGCGCTCTCGCCCGCGACGATCTCGAAGTGATAGGTCTCGCCGCGAATCACCACGCCCAGCGCGACGAACGCATCATAGGCTCCGCTATCCGCCGCCAGCGCAACGGCGGCGGGAATTTCCAGCGCGCCCGGCACGGTGATCGTCTCGTGCTTGTGGCCAGCCTCCTCGATCGCGGCGCGCGCGCCGTCGAGCAGCATGTCGTTGAGATGGTCGTAGAAGCGGGCTTCGACGATGAGAATCTTTGCCACGATCAATCCTTGGGAATGCCAGAATGCGAAATTGCGCCGCCTTGATAGCGCGGCTCGTCGCTAATGTCGCGGACTGCCCAGCTGGGCGAGGGCAGCGCCCTCAACCCCACATCGTCGGGCCATTCGATCTCGGCAAGTTCCAGCGGTGCCAACGCACCAAGGAATTGATCGATTCCGAACGTGATTCCCTGGTCGACGATCTCATAGCGCCGCTTGGCGAGGGCGGCGGCAGGCAGCGCCTCCAGCAGCGCGTACTCGTCCTCGGTCAAATAGGTGGTCACGATCGGTCGCGCGAGCGGATCGTCGCACTCGTATTTCTTGGTGAGCTTCAGCGCCTGCTCACCGCTGGCGCTTGCCGTCATTCGCCGCAAACGCATCCGCGTGTTGGCGATATAGCGGTCCTCAATCAGCACATAGGGCAGCGCCGACAGGTCGGGTCGTATTGCGGGATCGACCAGCCAGCGCCGCTCACGTTCGATATGCGCATATTTGGGATCGCGTGCCTCGTCGATCCCGGTGCGCATTATTCGCCTCCAGTGCCGGGAATCGCGCGCTCATCGACAATCGACAAGCCATAACCTTCGAGGCCGACCAGCGCATGGTGGGTGTTGGTCAGCAACACCATTTCTTCAACGCCCAGCTCCGCCAGAATCTGCGCGCCGACGCCGTAATCGCGCAGCTCCTCGACCTCGGGCGCGCCTGCGCCCTTGCCTTCGCCGCGCAGCTTGATGAAGCGCGTGACCGAATCCTTCATCGGGCGGTTGATCACGACGATGACGCCGGCACCTTCCTCCGCGATCAATTCCATCGAGCGCGAGAGCAGGCCCGAGCGTTCGGATTGCTCGCCGAACATGTCGACGAAATAGGAAGCGGTGTGCATCCGCACCAGCGTCGGCTTGGCCGGGTCGATCTTGCCCTTGACCAAGGCGATCGTTTCGTCGCCGGTCGCCTTGTTGTGGAAGGTCATCGCCTTCCACTGGCCGCCCCATTTCGACTCGAACGCCATTTCGGCGCGCT
This sequence comes from Sphingomonas sp. PSPC2-2, assembly GCF_049897725.1. Classification (NCBI taxonomy): domain Bacteria; kingdom Pseudomonadati; phylum Pseudomonadota; class Alphaproteobacteria; order Sphingomonadales; family Sphingomonadaceae; genus Sphingomonas; species Sphingomonas sp. PSPC2-2. Next base: position 24,019 of record NZ_JAFCWU010000003.1, read on the forward strand.
TCTCGACCAGATGATCGTGGCGGCGGCGATAGGCGATCAAGTCGCGGATCGTGCCGATCTTGAGATTGTGGAATTGCGCGAAGGTGACGAGGTCGTCGAGGCGGCTCATCGTGCCATCCTCGTTCATGATCTCGCAGATCACGCCCGACGGGTTGAGCCCGGCCAGCCGCGAGACGTCGACCGCCGCCTCGGTGTGCCCTGCGCGGACCAACACGCCGCCATCGCGCGCGACCAGCGGGAAGACGTGGCCCGGCGTGACGATCTCGTCCTTGCCCTTGGACGAATCGATCGCGACCGAGATGGTGCGGGCGCGGTCGGCGGCGGAAATGCCGGTGGTCACCCCATCGCGCGCCTCGATTGAAGTCGTGAAGGCGGTTTCATGCCGCGTGCCATTGTGGCGGCTCATCAGGTCGAGGCCGAGCTCGTCGACGCGTCTCCTGGTCATGGCAAGGCAGATCAGTCCGCGGCCATATTTGGCCATGAAGTTGATCTTTTCAGGCGTCGCCATCTGTGCCGGAATGACGAGGTCGCCCTCATTCTCGCGGTCTTCGTCATCGACCAGGATGAACATGCGGCCATTGCGGGCCTCGTCGATCAATTCCTCAGGGGTCGACAGGAACCCATGGCGCAGGCGCGCGACTTCAGGCTGTGGCACGATAATGCTCCATGCGTTTCAGATAGCGGGCGAGGACGTCAATCTCGATATTGACGGCGGCACCGGGGTGAAGGTCGCCCAGCGTGGTCATCGCCTGGGTGTGCGGAATGATGTTGAGCGAGAAATGCGAGGTGTCGCCATGGTCGGCGACGGCATTGACCGTCAGCGACACGCCATCGACCGTGATCGAACCCTTTTTCGCGACGAAGGGGGCCAGGTCGGCGGGCACCGCGATATCGATCCTGCGCGAATCGCCGTCGTCGCTGACGCTCACCACACTGCCGATGCCATCGACATGGCCGGTCACGATATGCCCGCCCAGTTCCTCGCCGAGCTTCAGCGCGCGTTCGAGGTTGAGGCGGCGTCCGGTGGTCCATTGTTCGGACGGCGTGCGCGAGACGGTTTCGCCGGAGACGTCGGCGGCGAACCAGCCGGATTCGCCCGCGCCCGATTTGTCGACGACGGTCAGGCACACGCCCGAACAGGCGATCGACGCGCCAAGATCGACGCCTGCCATATCATAGTCCGTCCGCACGAAGATGCGCCGGTCGCCGCGCGCCTCGACCCGGTCGATCGTGCCGATATCGGTGATGATGCCGGTGAACATCGCGCTATCCTCTTTCGCCCGGTGCAGGCTCCCTGACGCGCTCGTAAACCTCGAGCCGGTCGCTGCCAAGGCTCCGCGACTCGATCGGTCGCCAGCGGCCATGCGCGTCGGCAAGATCGGTGAGGCCAATGTCGGGCAGCGTGCGCCCACCGCCGATCAGGATCGGCGCACGATAAAGCAACAGCCGGTCGACCAGATCGCTGGCTAGGAACGCGGCGGCGGTCGCCGGGCCGCCCTCGACCAGGACGTGATCGACCGCTTCGAGTGTCGAGATGTCAGCGGGCGCGGCGATGCGCGTCCAGCCATCGGTTTCGGTGCGCGACAGCAAAATTCGCTGCGGGCTGCGCGATTCAAGTCCCGCGAGCCGGACGTCGAGCTTCGGAGCGTCCGCTTCGAAGGTCCCGCGTCCAACCAAAATCGCTTCGTGGCGCGCGCGTTCCAGGTGCGCGTGCGCGCGCGCTTGCGGCCCGGTGATCCAGACGCTTTGCCCCGACGCCAGCGCCATCGCCCCGTCGAGCGACACGGCGAGTTTCAGCGTCACGTGTGGGCGTCCGAGCAGGCGGCGGGCAAGAAATCCCGCCATCGCCCGGCGGGCTTCGTCGGCGCGCACACCGACCTCCGCCGTGATACCGGCGTCGCGCAGGCGCGCAATACCCGCGCCGTTGGTGCGCACATCGGGGTCCTCCATCGCGACCACCACCCGTGCCACGCCGGCCAGTTGCAGCAGATCGCTGCACGCGGGGCCGCGCGGCGAGACGTGGGCGCAGGGTTCCAGCGTGACATAGACCGTCGCCCCGCGCGCCTGCTCCCCAGCCTCAGCCAGCGCCATCGCCTCGGCATGGGGGCGGCCGCCGGGCTGGGTCCAGCCGCGCCCGACGACGCGGCCCTCGGACACGATCACGCAGCCGACATTGGGGTTGGGGGCGGTGCGCCCGCGCTCGCCAAGCGCCAGCGCGGCACCCATCCAGCGATGGTCGTCGATCATGCTCAGAGCCCGTAAGCCTTGAGGCCGTCATTCACTTTCTTGAACTGCGCGCGCCGCTCGGCCTGCAGCCGCTTCAGCTCGTTTTCGCGCTTGGTCTGTTCGATGCCATCGATTTTCTGCTGCGCGACGATTTCGGCATCGGTGCGGTTGGCGGGCCATTGCTGCACATAGATGATGTCGCGGTGATAGGGCTTGGGCGGGATCCGCGATTCATAAATAACGCCGACCACCATCACATAGGTCAGCGCCAGCGCGACGCCCATGAAGCCGAGCTGATGCCGCTGCCGCGTGACGATGTAATAGCGCAAATCGCGCCAGGCACGCAGCGGAGAGAAATAGCGCAGGAAGTTCATGGAAAGGGAGATAGGCGCGGCGGGGCACCGATGCCACCCCCGCCGCACCTCATCACGGCCCGCTATTCGCCATCGAGCTCGAAACGCACCGCCATGGTGCGCCACGCCTCGACCGGCGCGCCGTCGCGCGTGCCCGGCGTGAAGCGCCATTTGGTCAGCGCCTGCTTGCGCGTCGCTTCGAAAAAGGCGGTGCTGGCGGCGCTGATCTGCTGCACCTCCTTCACGCGCCCGTCCGTGCCGATCAGCACGCGCACGACGACTCGGCCCGATCGGCCTGCAAGGCGTTCGTCGCTCGGGTAAGCGGGTTGGAAGAGGTTGGCATAACGCGAATCGAGTTGGGGGCCGACGATCGTCGGCACATGCGGCGGTGGGGCGGTGCCGATCTCGCCAGCCCCGGTGCCCACGGCGACTTCGGTCTTGGGCGGAAGGTCGATTGTGAACGTGGGGATGCCGGTGGCCGTCGCGGTTTGCTGTTTGGAACTATCGACGGTTTCCGGGGGTGGGTTGGTCGGGATTGGGTCCTTCAGATGCGGCGCAGGCTGGGTCTTTTCCGGCGGTGGCGGATCGGTCGGGATCGGGATGTTGATGGTCGTCAGCGGCGGATCGACCAGACGGGTGACGAGATTGGGTGCGGTCAGCGAAAGCCCGAATAAAAGCACCCCGCTCGCGCCGAGCGCGAAACCGACGCCCCCGGGGCTGAGGCCTTGGCGGCTGGAATAACGATCTGCGTACATCGTTTCTCTCCCACTATGGCGTCCGATCGCACGCCGGACAGGAAGAGAATGTTACATCATAACATTTCTGACGCAAGAGACATTATATCAGATCGTGGAAAGCCGCGCTGCCGCACGATCGCGACCGATCAACGGCAGCAGCGCCTTCATGTCGGGGCCGTGATCGCGCCCGGTCAGCGCGCGGCGCAGCGGCAGGAACAGCGCCTTGCCGCTGCGCCCGGTCTCGGCCTTCAACGCGGCGGTCAGTGCGTGCCACGGATCGGCGTCCCACGGCATCGTGGCGACATGGCGCGCGGCGGCGGCGAGGAAATCGGCATCGGCGGGATCGCGCACCGCGTCGATCCGCCCTTCGATCACCTTCCACCAATCCGCGGCCTCGGCAACGGTCGAGAGGTTTGGCCGCACCGCTTCCCATTCCGCCGCACCCACCCCTGCGGGCAGCCGCTCCGCCACGCTGGCGAAATCGAGCTGGTGGACGATCTTGGCATTGAGTGCGGCCAGTTCGGCCTCGTCGAAGCGGGCGGGCGCGCGGCCGAATTTGGCGAAATCGAAGGTTTCGACCAGCGCGGCGGTGTCGACCAAAGGCTCGACCGGCAAGCTCGTCCCGATCCGCGCCAGCAGCGCGCGGACGGCGGCGGGCTCGATCCCGACCTCGCGGAAATGCTCGACGCCAAGCGAGCCAAGCCGCTTCGACAATTTGCCTTCGGAGCCGACCAGCAACGCTTCATGCGCGAAAGCCGGCGCGGCGACACCCATCGCCTCGAACATCTGCAATTGCAGCGCGGTGTTGGAGACATGGTCTTCACCGCGCACGACATGGGTGATGCCCATTTCGGCATCGTCGATCGCCGAGGGGAGCATATACAGCCACGATCCATCGGCGCGGCGGATCACCGGGTCGCTCATCGTTGCCGCATCGAATTTCTGGGGACCGCGAATCAAATCGTCCCAGAGGATCGGCGTGTCATGGTCGAGCTTGAAGCGCCAATGCGGAGCGATGCCATCGGCTTCCAGTCTGGCGCGGTCGGCGTCCGACAAAGCCAGCGCCGCGCGGTCATAGATGGGTGGCAGGCCGCGCCCGGCGGCGATCTTGCGCTTGAGGTCGAGTTCTTGGGCGGTTTCATAGGCCGGATAGACCCGGCCCGCCGCGCGCAACGCGGCAAAGCGCGCTTCATACAGCGCGAACCGCGCCGACTGGCGTTCCTCGCCCTGCGGGGTGAGGCCGAGCCAGCCGAGATCGGCGCGGATCGCGTCGACAAAGCGTTCCTCGCTGCGTTCGGCGTCGGTATCGTCGATGCGCAGCCAGAATTCCCCGCCTTGCGCTTGCGCCCACAGCCAATTGTGGAGCGCGGTACGGATATTGCCGACATGCAACATGCCGGTGGGCGAAGGGGCGAAACGGGTGCGAATGGTCATGGATTTGCTCTAGGCAGCGCTCGTTCCTGCGGCAATGCCCCTTTACCGCGCGCAAAGCCCGCGCCTAAAGGACGCTCAGCCAACAGTGCGCGCAGCCAGACGCGGGGCATGGGGACCAAAAGGAGTTTCGAACGCCATGAAATTGATGACCGGCAATTCGAACTTGCCCCTCGCGCGCGATATTGCGTCCTATCTCGAACTGCCGTTGACCGACGCGTTGGTCCGCCGCTTCGCCGATGAGGAAATTTTCGTGGAAATCCGCGAGAATGTGCGCGGCGAGGACGTGTTCGTGCTGCAATCGACTGGCTATCCCGCGAATGACAATCTGATGGAGCTGCTGATTTGCATCGACGCGCTGAAACGCGCCTCGGCCAAGCGCATCACCGCCGTCATCCCCTATTTCGGCTATGCCCGCCAAGATCGTAAGCCTGGGCCGCGCACGCCGATTTCGGCCAAGCTCGTCGCCAATCTCATCACCGTTGCCGGGGCCGACCGCGTGCTCTCGGTCGATTTGCACGCCGGGCAGATCCAGGGCTTTTTCGATATCCCGACCGACAATCTGTTCGCGGCCCCAGTGATGTCGGCCGACATTCTGACGCGCTATGGCAAGCGCAATTTGATGGTGGTTTCGCCCGACGTGGGCGGCGTGGTGCGCGCGCGGGCGCTGGCCAAGCGACTCGACAATGCGCCGCTCGCCATCGTCGACAAGCGGCGTGAGCGCGCGGGCGAATCCGAAGTGATGAACATCATCGGTGAGGTCGAAGGCCGCTTCTGCATCCTGATCGACGATATCGTCGATTCGGGCGGCACGCTGTGCAACGCCGCCGCCGCGCTCAAGCAAGCGGGTGCCGAGGGCGTCGCTGCCTATATCACGCACGGCGTGCTGTCGGGTGGCGCGGTGGCGCGCGTCGAAAGCTCGGCGCTCGAGGAACTCGTCATCACAGATTCGCTCGGCAGCCATGACATTGTCGCCGCCGCCAAGAAGATCCGCCATCTGACGATCGCCCCGCTGCTCGCCGAGGCGATCCGCCGCATTGCCGATGAAAGTTCGGTGTCGTCGCTGTTTGACTGAGGGCGCGGGCGCTCAGGCCAGCGCGTCCCAGATCAGCTTCACTCCGACCAGCACCATCAGCGCATAGATGGCGGTGTAGAAGCGCGCGGGCGACACGCGCCGCACCAGCCAGACTCCGGCAAAGGTCGAGGCAATCGCAACCGGCAGCAGCACCGCCGCGACGCCCAAAGTGTCGCGGTTGAACTGGCCCAGCGCCCAATAGGCCGGCACCTTGATCCAATTGACCGCAGCGAAGAAGATCGCGGTGGTGCCGACCAGCACGTCGCGTGGCAGGCGGCGCGGGAGCACATAGATTTGGAAGGGCGGTTGTCCGGCATGGGCAACCTGGCTGGTAAAGCCCGAGGCAATGCCCAGCAGCGTGCCCACCCAGCCCGGTGCCTGGGCCGCGACCGCCACTGCGCCGCGACGATCCGCCCACAGCCGGTATAGACCGAACACCACCGAGATCGCCCCGACCAGCGCAAGCACCGCCGTGGTCGGAACCTGCGCGGCAAACAGATAGCCGAGCGCAATCCCGATTGCGGCACCCGGTAGCATCCAGCCCAACACGGTCGCATCCCAATCGCGCCGGAACGCCCATACGCCGACCACGTCCTGCACGATCAGGATCGGTAGCAGGATCGCGGCCGCGCGCACCGGGGATGTCGCCATCGACAGCAGCGGCAGCGACAGCGCGCCAAGCCCGACAAAGCCACCCTTGGACAGGCCGAGCAGCAAGACCGCCGGAATCGCCAGCGCGTAGAAGAAAGCGCTCTCGTTCAACGGGAAACGGGCGTTGCCTGCTGTGCTGCCGCCCGCACGCCGACATGGCCGCGGCGTTTGAGTTCGGCCTTCAGCGCCTCAGGGCTTGGCGCGACCAGAAAGCCGAAGCTGACATTGCCACCCTTGGTTTCCACCACATGGTGCAGCCGGTGCGCCTGGATGATGCGCTTCATATAGGCCGATTTGGGCAGATAGCGGTGGTTGAAGCGTTTGTGCACGATCACATCGTGAAAGCCGAGATAGATCGCCCCGTACCCGGCAATCCCCGCGCCGACCCAGATCGCCCACTCGCCCCAGCCCCATTGCACGCCGCCGAGCAACAGCGTGATCGAGGGCGCTGCGAAGATCACGAAATACAGGTCGTTCAATTCCCAATTGCCGGTGCGCGGGCGGTGGTGGCTTTTATGCAGGAACCAGCCCGGCCCATGCATCAGCCAGCGGTGCGCGCCGTAAGCGAACCCCTCCATTCCGGCGACGGTGGCGACGAACAGCAGCAGGCCGATGATCCAGGACATGGAGGTGATATAGCGAGCCGCACGGCCAATGGCGAGCGATGCGCGTGCCTACGGGGTGGATTCGCACGGGCGGCTGTGCTTAAGGCCACTCTATCCCCGATCTTCGAAAGGCACGCAGCCCATGAACATCCATGAATATCAGGCCAAGGAAGTCCTCGCGAAATTCGGCGTGCCGGTGCCCGCGGGTTTCGCTGCGCTGACCGTCGAAGAGGCCGTCGCCGCCGCCGCCAAGCTTCCTGGGCCGCTCTACGTCGTCAAGGCGCAGATCCACGCCGGAGGCCGCGGCAAGGGCAAGTTCAAGGAACTCGGGCCTGATGCCAAGGGCGGCGTCCGCCTCGCCAAGACGCTCGACGACGTCCGCGCAGCGGCGACGGACATGCTCGGCAACACGCTCGTCACGGTGCAGACCGGCGAGCATGGCAAGCAGGTCAACCGCCTCTACATCACCGACGGTGTCGACATCGCCAAGGAATTCTACCTGGCGCTGCTCGTCAACCGCGCAACTGGCCGCGTGTCGATGGTCGCCTCGACCGAAGGCGGCATGGACATCGAAACCGTCGCGCATGAGACGCCTGAGAAGATCCACGCGATCGACATCGATTGCGCGACCGGCTTCCAGCCGCATCATGGCCGCGCCGTTGCCGCCGCGCTCGAACTGAAGGGCGATCTCGCCAAGCAGGCCGCCAGCGTCGCGTCCAAGCTGTACGACGCGTTCCTTGGCACCGATGCAGAGCAGATCGAAATCAACCCGCTCGCCGTCACCGAGGACAACAAGCTCGTCGTGCTCGACGCCAAGGTCGGCTTCGACGGCAATGCGATGTTCCGTCACAAGGATCTGCTCGAACTGCGCGACGAGACCGAGGAAGATCCGGCCGAGCTCGAAGCGTCCAAGTACGACCTGGCCTATATCAAGCTCGACGGCGACATTGGCTGCATGGTCAATGGTGCGGGTCTCGCCATGGCGACGATGGACATCATCAAGCTCAACGGCATGTTCCCGGCCAACTTCCTCGACGTTGGCGGCGGTGCCAATAAGGAGAAGGTGACGGCCGCGTTCAAGATCATCCTTAGCGATCCGAACGTGAAGGGCATCCTGGTCAACATCTTCGGCGGCATCATGCGCTGCGACATCATTGCCGAGGGCATTGTCGCGGCCGCCAAGGAAGTGAACCTGTCGGTGCCGCTGGTCGTTCGTCTCGAAGGCACCAACGTCCAGTTGGGCAAGGACATCCTGGCCAATTCCGGCCTGGCGATCGTCCCTGCCAACGATCTGGGCGATGCCGCCAAGAAGATCGTGGCAGAGGTCAAGGCCGCTGCCTGAACCGGACTAACCCGTCCTAAGCGTGCTAAAGGAAGGGCCCGGACGGAAACGCCGGGCCCTTTCGCGTTAAGGGCGGGTTCGAGTCGCATGCGATGCCGCTACGGCACAGCCGAATGGCGTACCGGACTTGCGAAAAGCGCGTGAAACCGCCATTTGGACAGCCGATGCTGCCGAGCAAGAAACTGCCTTGGAAGGAATGCCGATGAGAGTGCTGGTCCCGGTCAAGCGCGTGCTTGACTATAATGTGAAGCCCCGCGTGAAGGCGGACGGGACGGGGGTCGACCTCGCCAACGTCAAGATGAGCATGAACCCGTTCGACGAAATCGCCGTCGAAGAGGCGATCCGCCTGAAGGAAAAAGCGGGCGTCACCGAGATCGTCGTCGTGTCGATCGGCGAGCAGAAAGCGCAGGAAACGCTGCGTACCGCGCTCGCCATGGGTGCCGACCGCGCGATCCTGATCGTATCCGAAGACAAGGTCGAGCCGCTGGGCGTCGCCAAATTGCTCGCCAAGATCGTCGAGGAGGAAAAGCCTGACCTCGTCATTCTCGGCAAGCAGGCGATTGACGATGACAACAACCAGACCGGCCAGATGCTGGCAGGGCTGCTCGGTCGCGGCCAGGCGACCTTCGCCTCCAAGGTCGAACTGTCGCCCGGCACTGTCGTGGTGACGCGCGAAGTCGACGGTGGTGCGGAGACCGAATCGCTGCCGCTGCCCGCGATCATCACGGTCGACCTGCGCCTCAACGAGCCGCGTTATGCCTCGCTGCCCAACATCATGAAGGCCAAGTCCAAACCGCTCGCGCAGAAGACCCCGGCTGATTACGGCGTCGATGTGTCACCGCGCCTGACCACGCTGAAAGTGGTCGAGCCGCCCAAGCGCTCGGCGGGTATCAAGGTCGCCGATGTCGATGAACTGGTGGCCAAGCTCAAGGCAATGGGAGTCGCGAAGTGAAGACGCTCGTTTGGGTCGAACATGATGGCGCATCCGTGAAGGACGCCACCCTCTCCACCGTCACCGCCGCTGCCAAGCTGGGTGAAGTGCATCTGCTCGTCGCTGGTCAAGGCGTCGGCGCGGTGGCCGAGGCCGCCGCGAAGATCGCGGGCGTCGGCAAGGTGCATGTCGCGGACGACGCGGCCTATGCCCATGCGTTGGCTGAAAACGTCGCGCCGCTGGTCGCCAAGCTGATGGAAACGCATGACGCGTTCCTCGTGCCCGCGACCACCAACGGCAAGAACATCGCGCCGCGCGTCGCCGCCTTGCTCGACGTGATGCAGATTTCGGACATCCTCTCGGTCGAGAGCGAGGATACTTTCACGCGTCCGATCTATGCCGGCAACGCCATCGCCACGGTGCAGACCAAGGATGCCAAGAAGGTGATCTCGGTGCGCGGCACCGCCTTTGAGAAGGCTGCGACCGAAGGCGGCACGGGCACGATCGAAGCGGTTGCCTCGACCGGCGATGCGGGTGTTTCGACCTATGTAGGTTCGGAAATCGCCAAGTCGGAGCGGCCCGAGCTGACCTCGGCCAAGATCATCGTCTCCGGCGGGCGTGCGCTCGGGTCGAGCGAGCAGTTCCACGCCGTGATCGATCCGCTCGCCGACAAGCTCGGCGCGGGCGTCGGTGCCAGCCGCGCTGCGGTCGATGCGGGCTATGCGCCCAACGACTATCAGGTCGGCCAGACCGGCAAGATCGTCGCCCCCGAAGTCTATGTCGCGGTCGGCATTTCGGGCGCGATCCAGCATCTGGCGGGGATGAAGGACAGCAAGACCATCATCGCCATCAACAAGGACGAAGACGCGCCGATCTTCCAGGTCGCCGATCTCGGCCTCGTCGGCGATCTGTTCAAGATCGTGCCGGAGCTGACCGAAAAGCTCTGATTGACCGGCATCGTTACAAGGGACGGGCGCTCCAGACGGGGCGCCCGTTTTCGTTTGGAGGGATCAGGCAGCCTTCGCGCGCGGCGCGATATAGCGCAGCACAATATAGCCGGCGATCGCCGACAGGAGCGATCCGCCGAGCACGCCGATCTTGACCGAATCCTGCAGCTGCGCGTCGCCCGGAAAAGCGAGGCCGCCGATGAACAGGCTCATCGTGAAGCCGATCCCGGCGAGCAGGCCGACGCCATAAAGCTGCAGCCAGCGCATCCCCTTGGGGCGCTTGGCAATCCCCAAGCATTCGGCCAGCGCGACGCCACCGACGATCCCGGCCTGCTTGCCCAGGAACAGGCCGCCGGCAATGCCCAGCACCAGCGGATCGCCCAGCGTTGCCGCCGACACGCCCAGAAGCGATACGCCCGCATTGGCAAAGGCGAACAACGGCACGATGCCGAACGCGACCCACGGCGACAGAGCATGTTCAAGCCGGTGGAGCGGCGAATGTGCGGCATCGGGCGCGCCAGGCGAGGTGGCGACCGGTATCAGCGCGGCGGCAATCACGCCCGCAACGGTTGCGTGGACGCCCGATAGCAGCACTAGCCACCATAGACCAACAAAGCCGAGCAGATAGGGCCACAAGGCCACCACCCCGCGCCGGTTGAGCGTGAACAGGATCAGCACCGTCCCCGCCGCGCCCGCCAGCGCGATCCAGTCGATGCCATGGCTATAGACCAAGGCGATGATCGCCACCGCGCCGCAATCATCGACGATCGCGACGGTGGTGAGAAACAGCTTTAGCGCGGGGCTGACGCGCTTGCCGAGCAGCGCCAGCACGCCGATCGCAAAGGCGATGTCGGTCGCCGCCGGGATGGCCCAGCCCGGATGCAGCGCCGGCGCGCCGCCGGTGATGGCGAGATACACCAGCGCCGGCATCGCCATCCCCGCGCCCGCCGCGATGATCGGCAAGCGCCGTCGCGCGGGGCTCGCCAATTGCCCGTCGACCAGTTCGCGTTTGATCTCGAGGCCAACCAGCAGGAAGAACACTGCCATCAAGCCGTCGTTGATCCACAGATGCACCGTCATCGGCCCGATGGCAGCGGCCAATACCGGCCCCGTCTTATGGTGCAGAAACGCGAAATAGGCGGGGGCGAGCTCCGAATTGGCGAAGATCAGCGCGAACGCGGCCGCCGCCATCAGCACCATACCGCCCGCCGCTTCCTGCGCGAGGAAGGTGCGCAGTGCCGAACGGATGTTTCGGGCTACGCGGCGCGACGTGGTGGGGTTGGCCATGCCCCTAGCCTAGCGGTACGGGCCCCGGTGCGAAACCGAAACCGGAGCCGTTCGGGGTTTTACCCCGCCGCGCGGGCAAAGGTGCCGGCGTCGGCGACTTGCGCGTCGCTGGGGGTGACGCCGGTATAGAGCACGAACTGGTCGAGGGCTTGCAAGGTCGCGATCTCGGTGCCGGTGATGATCCGTTTGCCCGCCGCTTGCGCGGCGCGCAGCAGCCGTGTTTCCGGCGGATATTGCACCACGTCGATGACGACCCGGCTTGCCACGATCATCGTTTCGGGAAAGGCGAGCGCATCGGCGTCGCCGCCCGCCATGCCGATCGGCGTGACGTTGATCAGCAAGGGCGCGCCCGCCGGGTCGAGATCGGCCCGCCAGCGAAAACCGTAGCGCGTTGCCAGTGCCTGTCCCTGCTCGGCGTTGCGCGCGACGATCGTGCCGTTGCGAAACCCGCTATTGCAGAGTGCCGCGGTCACCGCCTTGGCCATGCCGCCCGATCCGCGCAGCAGAAATGGCGTTGCGGGGTCGATGTCGGCAATCAGCCGCGCCACCGCCGCATAATCGGTATTGTGCCCGGTCAGCGCGCCCTCATCGTTGACGATGGTATTGACGCTGTCGATCGCGGCGGCGGAGGGGGCGATGCCGTCGAGCAGCGGGATCACCGCTTCCTTGAACGGCATCGAAATCGCGCAACCGCGAATGTCGAGCGCGCGAATGCCGCGCACCGCGCCCTCCAGGTCGCGCGTCGAAAACGCCTTGTAGACGAAATCGAGCCCGAGCAGCTCATAGAGCCGGTTGTGGAAGCGCGTCCCGAAATTGCCCGGGCGTGCCGATAGCGACATGCACAGCCGCGTCTCACGCCCGATCAGCGGTTTGGTGGGCATGGGGTGCGTCCTCGTTAGTCTGCCAGCGCTTCGGCGATCAGTGTACGGGTGTTGTCGATGCCGTACAGCGCGATGAAGCTGCCCATGCGCGGGCCTTGCGTGGAGCCGAGCAGCGTTTCGTACAGCGCCCCGAACCAGGCGCGCAGCGGATCGAACCCGCCTTCATTGCCGATCGCATAGACGATGTTCTGCAAATCGACCGCCGAGCTGTCGGCAGGCGCGTTGGCCAGCTCGCGGTCGAGCCGTTCGAGCGCGGCGACTTCGATGCCCTCGGGCTTGCGGCGCTGGAGCGTCGGCGCGACGTAATCGCGGTTATAGGCGAGTGCATGACCGATCAGCGCATCGAGTTCGGGCGTAACGGCACCTTCGATGTAATTGCTGAGATAGCCGTGGACTTGCTCCGCGGTCGCGCCTGCGCCCAGCACGCCGACCAGATTGAGCAGCAAGCCGAAGGTGACCGGCGGATTCGTGTCCGGCACCGCGGCATTGTGAATGTGGTGCACCGGATTGCCGAGTTTCTGCTCGACCGGCTGCGCCGCATAGCTTCCGCGGAACTGGAAATACTCGTCCACCGCGCGCGGAATGACGCCGATGTGCAACTGCTTGGCCTTTTTCGGCTCGCGATAGGCGAAGAAGGACAAGCTTTCCTGCGTGCCGTAATCGAGCCATTGCTCCAGCGTCAGGCCATTGCCCTTGGACTTGGAGATCTTCTCGCCCTTTTCGTCGAGGAACATCTCGTAGATCAACCCCTCGGGCGGGCGACCGCCGAGCACGCGCGCGATCTTGCCCGACTGCACGCCGCTGTCGATCAGGTCCTTGCCGTACATCTCATAATCGACGCCAAGCGCGACCCAGCGCATTGCCCAATCGACCTTCCATTGCAGCTTGGCCTGCCCGCCGAGCACCGATTGGACGAGCACTTCCCCATCGCTGTCGGTGAAGCGGATCGTGCCCTGCTCGACATTGACGACCTCGACCGGGACTTGCAGCACGATCCCCGTCTTTGGGCTGATCGGCAGGATCGGCGAATAAGTAGCGGCGCGTTCCTTGCGCAGCGTCGGCAGCATCACGCCCATGATCGCGGCATAGTTGCGCAGCACGCCCTTCAGCGCATCGTCGAACACGCCGGCTTCATATTGCGAGGCCGACGAGATGAATTCGTACTCGAAGCCGAAGCGATCGAGAAAATCGCGCAGCATGGCGTTGTTGTGGGCAGCGAAGCTCTCGAACTTCTCGAACGGATCGGGAATGCGGCTGAGCGGCTTGCCGAGATGCGTCGCAAGCATCGCCTGGTTGGGCACATTGTCGGGCACTTTCCGCAACCCGTCCATATCGTCGCTAAACTCGATCAACCGCGTCGGCGCATCGGACAGCGTCTGGAACGCATGGCGCACCATCGTCGTGCGCAGCACTTCGTTGAAGGTGCCGATATGCGGCAGGCCCGACGGACCATAGCCGGTCTCGAAGATGATCGGCGCACCACCCGGTTTGCCCTCGGGATAGCGCTTGAGCAGCTTGCGCGCCTCTTCATACGGCCAGGCTTTGGAATCGAGGGCGGCGGTGCGGAAATCGGTGGTCATGCGAAGCGTCTAGCGCGGTGGGGGCGGTTCGTCACGTAGGGGGCTGGGGGCGCCGATCATGCGATGCCTTCGTGAAGCTCCTGCGCCTCGGCTTCGATCAGGGCGCCATGAGAGTATTGGCTCTCGCGCGTCGCTACTCGGCCAGTTTGCCCGTCCGCGCATCGACCGCACGACCGCGTTGGTACGAGAGCAAGCCAGGGATCGGCGCGAGTCGGTTGATGCTGACCGCCCCTGGCTCATAATATTCCCCAACCACATCGAACTGCGCCAGTTCGAGGGGAAGACTCTTGAGCGACGCCGGAACCGCGGTGGTTGCATCAGCGGGCACAAGCGCTTCGCCCAAAACAAAGCCATATTGGAACATCGAAGCGCCGAGATTGTCCTCCAAATGCGGCAGGGGTGAAGCCTTGTGGACCTTGTCGGTATAGATTGCTCCGACGTGGGTAATGACGCCGGGGCGAGCTGCGAACATGACGGTGCCCAGGCAATTGCAGGTGATCAGGCCTTGCTGGAGCGTGATGCCATAGAGGATATAGGTGCCGGGAGGAACCTCCAGCAGCACGGTGCGCATCTCGCCATCCTCAAGAAATTCGCCGTTCTTGACGACGAAGCTGTTCGCCTTACCGCTAAAATTGAACTCGAATTCATCGATGTTGGGTACTGGATTTCCTTTAGCCTTTTTGACCAACCCCGGCAGCGCCGCAGCATAGGCTGCTTTCTTGGCAGCGAGATATGCGCTTGATTCCTCGGCGGTCGGGATACGCAACATAACTGGCTGGATGGCTAACATTCCTGATTTGGCCTTGCTCACAGTCATGAGCAAATAGGCAGCGTCAGGACGCAGCCCCGTCGGCGTGGTCCGCAGTTGTACCACCCCGGCATTATCTCGGGCCGAAGCATTGCCGGGCAATGCCAGTATCACAAGAATCGCAAGCACGCTCAAGAGCAGCCGGGTCATTCCGTCACCGCCGCATCCTGTGGCTTCGGACCTGAAGCGATCTTGGCCTGCATCAGCCGCACCTGCTGCTCATCGCCCTCGTTCAGCGCCTTCCACACCGTTTCGGATATCGGATAGCGTTCATAGCCCCTTGTCCCCATGCAACGGCGCATTTTGTTGCTACGCATCCCCCGTTCCAGCTTGGGTAGGATGATATCTCCGATGATGTCGCCGACCAGGCCATAGATCGGCACCGGCTTGATCGCTTTACGACGATGGCTCTCATCCCATGGAATGAAGCCGGGCACCTTGACGAGGCCTGCGCCCGTCAGGTGCGCACGGCATTCGGCGAAATCCTGATAGGCCTCTGAGAATCTTACGGTAGGGTTGTGGAAATAATAGAATTTATAACCTTCGGCGCGGACTTTGGGATCGGTCGAAGGCGAGATATCGGGCACGTTGATCGTCGCCGGATCGGGTAGGCCTCGTATAGTTGTCCCGTTCTGCGCAACGGCCGCAACCGGCAGCAGTAAAGTCGTCAGTATCCATCGTGACATTCGTGCCATGCGAACAGCCTATGATGCCTTGCTGATCGTCGCAAGGACCACGCTCGACATCGCGATACAAAGCTTACGATGAAAGCGGTCTTTTGCCATTCTGAGCAAAGATAGGCCCGTTCCAGATCGACCGCCCGTTTTGACTGCATCGCCCTGGGCAAACGTTCAAACAGCGGCCCAAGCCGCTGTCCACATCCCCAATCCGTGCCAAAGTCGACCCGCTCTTTCAAACCGTCGATCCCGCGCGTGTCGCAAAGCCGCTTTGCAAGACCCAATGTGGCTCCGTCCCGCAGCGGCGGCGTGTGCGACATACATTTCGCCTAACCTTAGCCTAACCTTCCGCACCCCATCCCACCCATCCAGAGCGTACCTACGCCCCCCAAATCCTGACGTGCCACGCCCCGCACATCACCCTTGATGGTGCGACTCTGTGTGACTTTACGCCACGCCCTCCACCCCGCGCCCGTTGCCATTCCGTTCCAACCCGCTATCTCCAACCCATGCTCCCATATCCCGCCCTCCACGCCAGCCACAGCGGCATCTGGATTGCGGATGAAGGCGGCACACGGCCGATCGGGCGGGGGGAGGCGATCCGGATTGCCGCCGATACGCCGGTGATCCTGCTCAATGCCGCCTTGGTCGGGCAGCGGCTGGGCTATGCCGATCTGTCGGGGCTCGATCTGCTCGAACTGTTCGCCTTTCTGTGTCCGGCGCGCTTCATGGTGCCGACGCCGCGCGGGGTCGCGCGCGTTACGGGGCTGACGCCGCCCGCCGCCGATGCCGAAGTCGCCACCTTCCTGCGCGCAGCCGCCGGGGCGTTGCTCGGCATGATCGAGGGCGAGTGGCCCGAACGCGAGGGCGCGTGGACCGCGGCGCAGTCGCTGTTTCGTCTCCGCTGGACCTGGGCACCGGTGCTGACGCAGCGTTTGAAAAAGCCCGAGACGGCCGAGCGCTGGCTGTTCACCAAGCTCGGCGAATGGTCGGAGGGCGCGCCGCGCGCGCAGCCGCGCACCGTCACGCTGGAGGCGGACGAAACGCAGGCCCGGCTCGCCCGCTTGACTGGCAGCACCGCCGAGCAGCGTCCCGGCCAGCGTGCTTACGCACAGGCGGCGCGCGAGGCGTTTGGGCCGCGCATGGCGGCGGGGATGCCCAATATGGTGCTCGCCGAAGCCGGCACCGGCATCGGCAAGACGCTTGGCTATCTCGCGCCGGCTTCGCTCTGGGCGGAGAAGGCCGATGGCGCGGTGTGGGTATCGACCTTCACCAAGGCGCTGCAACGGCAATTGGGGCATGAAAGCGCGCGGCTGTTTCCCGATGCGGTAACCCGCCGGGCGAAGGTGGTGACGCGCAAGGGCCGCGAGAATTACCTGTGCCTGTTGAACCTGGAGGATGCGCTGCAAGGCGGTTTCGCCGGGCGCGCCGCGATCCTGGCGCAGCTGGTCGCGCGCTGGGCAGCGTATAGCGCCGATGGCGATATGGTCGGCGGCGATCTGCCTGGCTGGCTGCCGACGCTGTTTCGTCGCAACGGCGCGACCGCGCTCACCGACCGGCGCGGCGAGTGCGTTTATGCGGGGTGCCCGCATTACCGCAAATGCTTCATCGAAAAGGCGGCGCGCGCGAGTGCCGATGCCGATCTGGTCATCGCCAACCATGCACTGGTGATGGTCAACGCCGCGCGCGGGCGCGAATCGACCACGCGCCCGACACGCTATGTGTTCGACGAGGGGCATCATCTGTTCGATGCCGCCGACGCGATGTTCTCGACCGCGCTCACCGGTGCCGAGACGATCGAGCTCAGGCGTTGGGTGCTCGGCCCCGAATCGGGCGGGCGCGGGCGGCGGCGCGGGTTGGCGGCACGGCTGTCCGACGTCGCGAGCTATGACGAGGGCGGCGCGCGCGCGATCGCCGATGCGGTGAACGCGGCGCAGGCGCTGGCGAGCGATGGCTGGCTGCAGCGTCTGGGCGAGGGCGCGCCGTTCGGCCCGATCGAGGCGCTGCTCGCGGCGGTGCGCGGCCTCACCTATGCGCGCGCCGAATCGGGGCGCGATCCGGGCGGTGATGCGGGCTATGGCTTGGAGACCGAACTGGCCGAACCCGATCCCGGCTTGATCGAGGCGGCAGGTCCGGCGGCGGAAGCGCTGGATGCGTTGGTGCGCCCGCTGGTGGCGCTCGGGCGGCGACTCGAGGCGGTGCTCGACGAAGCGCCCGACTGGATGGATGGCCCGGCGCGCGCGCGCATCGAAGGCGCGGTGGCCTCACTCGGCTGGCGTGCCGAGACGGTGGCGGCGTGGCTGTCGCTGCTCGCGCGGATCGGTGGCCCCGCCTCGCCCGATTTCGTCGACTGGATGGCGGTCGATCGGGTCGAGGGGCGCGATTATGATGTCGGCCTGCACCGCCATTGGCTCGATCCGACGCGGCCCTTTGCCGAGACCGTGCTGAAACCCGCGCATGGCGTGCTGGTGACCTCGGCGACCTTGCGCGGCGGCGGCGATTGGGACGTGGCGGAGGCGCGCACCGGGGCGACACATCTGCTGCGCGGCGCAAGCCGGTTCGAGGCGGCGTCGCCGTTCGATTATGCGGCGCAGGCCGAGGTGCTGATCGTCACCGATGTGAAGCGCGGCGACATGGGCGCGCTCGCCAATGCCTATGCGCGGCTCGGCGTGGCGAGCGGCGGCGGGATGTTGGGCCTGTTCACCGCGATCCGGCGGTTGCGCGGCGTCCATGCTCGCATTGCCGATCGGCTCGCGCGCGAGGGGTTGCCGCTCTACGCCCAGCATGTCGACCCGATCGACACCGGCACATTGGTCGATATTTTTCGCGATGCTCCGGCGGCCTCCTTGCTCGGCACAGACGCGCTGCGCGACGGAGTCGATGTGCCGGGCCGCTCGCTGCGGATGGTGGTGATGGAGGGCGTGCCCTGGCCCAAGCCGACCGTGCTGCACGCCGCGCGGCGTCTGGCAGGGGGCGGTAGCGGCTATGACGATCGCATCGTGCGGGCAAGGCTGGCGCAGGCATTTGGGCGCTTGATTCGCCGCGCCGACGATCACGGCGTGTTCGTTCTGCTGTCTGCCGCGATGCCATCGCGGTTGCTGACGGCGTTCCCGCCGGGCGTCCGCATCACGCGCGTGACGCTGGATGAAGCGGTGGCGCGTGCAGCGGCGCTTCCCTCTGCCGCGCAAACGGGGCATGAGGCGCGCGAAACCGCCTGACGGAGACTCGCATGACCGCCGGCACCAAGACGCTGACGTTGCTCCGCCACGCCAAATCGGGGTGGGACGATCCTGCGCTCCGCGATTATGACCGCGCCCTCAACGCGCGCGGCAAACGCGCCGCCGCGCTGATCGGCGGCTATTTGCGCAGTGGTGGCGCGGTGTTCGATCACATCATCGCCTCGCCCGCGCTCCGTGTGGTAGAGACGTTGGCGCAGGTCGAAACGGGCTATGGCCGCACGCTTGCGCCCGAGTGGGATCGGCGCATCTACCTCGCTTCGGCGGTTACGCTGCTGGATATCGTCCACGAATTTTCCGAGGATAGCGCGCGGGTCCTGCTGGTGGGCCACAATCCCGGGCTGGAGGATCTGGCGATGCTGCTGGTTCCGAACTCGGACGAGCCCGCGCGCGTCGCGCTTGAGGCCAAATATCCGACCGCGACTATCGCCGAACTCGCGTTCGAAGGGGGCTGGGCCGATCTGGCGGCGGGGAGCGCGCGGCTGGTGCGCTTCGTTCGTCCGCGCGATCTCGATCCAGCATTGGGCCCTGAAGAGGATTAATCCTTCGCCAGCAGGCTCTTCAAACCGGCCAACGCCCCTGCGGGCTTGGCCTCTTCCTCGCTGATCACCCCTGCTTCGCGCAGCGCCGCCGCTGCATTGGGGCCGCGCGGGAACGGGTCGAGTGCCAGTGCCATCGTCTCCGCCGCCGCTTCGCCGAGATCGATCGCCGCCCCGTCATAGGGCATCGTGTCGAGCGCATCGAGATCGAGTTCGATTTCCTCCTCGGCGGCGGCTTCCTGCTCGGTGACGAAGCGCAAGGCGACGTCTTCGCTGACGGTGACGGGCAACGGCTCCTCGGTCACCGAGCACGCCTGCACCACCGACGCGCGCACTTCGCCGCGTGCCACCACGCCCGCCGCATCGCGCTGCACGCGGAAGGTCGCCTCCAGCCGATCGACCGCGAGCAGGCCAAACCGTTCCGCCAGTGCTGCCCGTTCGGTCGCATCGGCGGTGATCGAGACGCTGCGGGCCCCCTCGCCGATCGTGTCGATTCGCTCCAGTCGCGAAAATTCTGGGGTGGTCATGGCAAGTCTCCAGCGATCATCGCGGGGGCAGGGGTGGCGGCGAGCGCGTCGCGAAAGGCGATCAGCGCGGCTTGCGTATGTGCCAGCGCGGGCGGGGTGGGGTCGACGCCGCGATAGAGATTGCGCTGCAGCGCCGCAGTGAGATCGCCCATCGCCAGCCCATCGCGATATGCGCCCAGCCGCCCGCCAAGCATGCTCATCATCTTGCCGATATGCTTGCCGACCCCGATGTCGCCAATGCCGCTTTCGCGCAATTGTCCGTCCATGTCGGTGACGAAACGCTCGGTCAGGCGCGCGCTGACGGAGGCCGATTCGGCGTCTCCTTCCAGTCGCAACAGCACCAGCGCCAGCACCGCCGCCACCATATCGAAACGCCCGTCGAGCGTATCGGGCACGCCGCCCGCCTCATACCAATGCGGCGCGCGCGCGCGTTCGATCACGCCATTGTACAGCCGCAACGCGACCGTATCGCGCTCCCCGCCCAGCAATCTGGTAAGCCAGCCCAAAACCTTGTTCCCCATGCGCCCTTGTTTGGCCGCGTTTCCCGGCATATTGAGGCTCCCTGTCCGCGATGCAATGCGTCCCGGACCTTTGCGTGCCTGTGGAGAGTGTCGATGAGCCCCAAGTCCGTCCGCCTGATGACGGCCGCTGCCCTCGCCACCAGTGTGTTCGGGGCCAGCGCCTGCGTTCCGCTGAAGGGGCATCAGGGCTATGTCATCGATTCGGATCTGGTGAATTCGGTCCAGGCGGGCACGGATACCCGCCAGTCTGTGCTGGCGGTGCTCGGCAAGCCGACCTTCACCAGTGAATTCAACCAGGGCGACTGGTATTACATTTCGCGCGACGTGCGCAATTTTGCCTATAATAATCCGCATGTCCGCGATCAGGTGACGCTGCGCATCAGCTTCGATTCGCGCGGCGTCGTGTCGGCGGTGCGGCGCTCGGGGGCCGAGCAGGTCGCGTCGATCAGCCCCTCGGGCAAGACCACGCCGACCTTGGGCAAGAAGCGCAGCTTCTTCGACGAACTGTTCGGCAATATCGGCACGGTCGGCGCGATTGGTGGCGGCCAGGGCGGCAACAACAACACCGGTGGCGGCCGCGATACGCCGTAACGGGGCGAAACGCCCTTTCGGCAATCCTGACAAAATCCTGTCATCTGTGTTCGCAAACCGTTCAGGGCGCGCTTGCCAAAATCCCTTGCATGGCTTGACCTCTTGATCCGGTCGGCCAGACATGGAGGATATGATGCGCAAATTCATTGCCACCGCGCTGCTCGCTGCAACTCTCGTCCCGGTTGCCGCCAGTGCTCAATCGAACGAAGACCTGCGCCGGGACCGGCAAGACATCCGGCGCGACCAGCGCGATCTCCGCGACGCCCGCCACGATTATCGGGAAGACGTACGCGATCGGGAGCGCGCGTGGGGCCGCGATGACTGGCGCGGCTGGCGTGATCGCAACCCCAATTGGTATGCGCGCGGCCACTGGGAAGCGCCGTTCCGTTACACCGCGTTCCGCCCCGG
This sequence comes from Sphingomonas sp. PSPC2-2, assembly GCF_049897725.1. Taxonomy (NCBI): domain Bacteria; kingdom Pseudomonadati; phylum Pseudomonadota; class Alphaproteobacteria; order Sphingomonadales; family Sphingomonadaceae; genus Sphingomonas; species Sphingomonas sp. PSPC2-2. Next base: position 45,372 of record NZ_JAFCWU010000003.1, read on the forward strand.
CCTGCGCATCGGCGCGCCTTATTATGGCCCGCGCTACATCATCGCCGATCCATGGCGCTATCATCTGCGTCGTCCGGCTTATGGCCAGCAGTGGATCCGGCACTATGACGACGTGATCCTGGTCGATACGCGGCGCGGCTATGTCATCGACGTGATCCGCGGCTTCTATCGCTAAACCATATCGCACCGGCCGCGCCCTCGGCGCGGCCGGTGTTTCAGCGAATCGTGAACATCACTTGATCGACCACGCGCCCGCCGACATCGGTGAGGCGCAAGCGGTGCGTGCCCGGCCCGGCGATGATTTCGGGTTGCGAATCCGCCGCTCCAATGTCGGTCTTGTCGAGCCACAAACGGTGCGCCGTCACCGCGCCCGAAACATCCACCGCGAGGCGTTGCCGGTCGTGCGGGATGTCCGGGTCGATCGCATAGACGCTGCCCGACACCGGATTGGTGATACGCGGCCGGCGCGATTCGTCGGGCGCGAAGGCGATGTGGCTTTGCCCGGTGCCGGCCAGAAAATATTCGGTGCGCGGTTGTTCGATCGCGCGCGCAAAGGTGATCGCGCGCGCTTCCACGCCCGCCGGGCGCGGCGGCGGCGTGCCGCGTTCCTCGGCATTGAGCGACAGCATGATGTCGCGCCACACCGGTGCCGCGCCGCTGACGCCCGACACCGCACGCATCGAATCGCCCTCGAGATTACCGACCCACACGGCAACCGTGTATTTCTGCGTGAAGCCGATGCACCAATTGTCGCGCAACGCCTTGCTCGTCCCCGTCTTCACCGCCGCCCAGAAGGGCAAATGCAGCGCCGAATCGAGCCCGAAAGTGACCGCGCGGGCATTGGCGTCGGCCATCATGTCGGCGACGATCCATGCGGCTTGCGGGGTGGTAATCGCGCGCGGGGCGGTGTGCGGTGCATCGAGCGTCAGCCGCAGCGGTGACCAGCGCCCGCCTTGCGCGAGGCTACGGTAAGCATCAGCCTGTTCGAGCAGGGTGACTTCAGCCGATCCCAAGGCAAGCGAATAGCCGTAATACTCGCCATCCTCGACCAGCCCGCGATAGCCCGTATCCCATAGTCGGTCGCGAAACGGATCGACCCCGACGAGCAGCAAGGTGCGCACGGCAGGCACGTTGAGCGACCCCGCCAGCGCCGAACGCGCCGACACCGGCCCCTTAAAGCCGCGATCGTAATTCTGGGGCACGTACAGGCCAGACGCCGTATCGAGCTGCACCGGCGAATCGTCGAGGATCGAGGCCGGGGTCAGATAGCCCTTCTCGATTGCCTGGGCATAAAGGAACGGCTTCAGCGTCGATCCCGCCTGGCGATAGCTGTTCGCGCCGTCGACGGCGGGCGCGGTCGACGCCCCACCAATGCCGCCGACATACGCCAGCACGTCGCCGCTGGCATTGTCGACCACCACCACCGCGCCATCGCGGGCGCGCGCGCCGCCAAGGCCCTGCAACTGCCGCTTCAAGGCGACGATGGCGAGCGTCTGGATGCGGCGATCGAGCGTGGTGGTCACCTTGAGCCCGGGCTTGGTCAGCAACCGGTCCGACAGATGCGGGGCAAGGCCGGGATCAAGCGCGAGGCTGCGCGCCGGGCCGAGCATCGAGGCGGCTTCCCCGGCAAAACGCCCGCAGTCCTGCTCGTGCGATACGGCGCAGGCGCGCCGCGCGACGGTTCCGGCGTCGGCCTGCGGATCGGGCAGCAGCGCCGCCAGTAGCAGTGCGTCATCGCGGGCGAGCGCGTCGGGGGTCTTGCCGAACAGCCCGAGCGCGGCCGCGCCAATGCCCTGCGCTTCGCCGCGAAACCCGGCCAGGTTGAGATAGGCTTCGAGGATCTGATCCTTCGACCAGCGTGATTCGAGCGCCCAGGCGGCGCGCATCTGGCGGATCTTGTCCCAGAAATGGCGCTGGCCGGGGGCGGCAAGGTCGGGCGCGAGGAAACCGGCGACCTGCATCGACAGCGTACTCGCCCCGCGCGCCCGTTCGCCCTTGGCCTTGTCGCGCGCGACCCCGGCGAGCGCGAGCCAGTCGACGCCGCCGTGTGAGAAGAAGCGGCGGTCCTCGACACCGACGATCGTCGTGCGCGCCACCGGGGCGATGTGGTCGAGCGGGGTCCAGGCGAGGCGGCGCGCCTTGAAATCGACCCGCGCGCTGTCGATCAGCACGCCGTTTCGGTCATAGAGCCACGCTTCGGATGGATGCCATGCGGCGCGGACCTGGGCGTAACCGGGGAGCGGCGGGGGCATGGTCGCATAATCAAGCGCGATGAAGGCGACGAGCGCGAGCGTTAGCCCGGCGACGCTCGCCCCCGCCCGAGTCTGGAGCGCAGCCCAAAGCTTTTCACCACCCCGGCGAACGCCGGGGCCCAGTTGCGACAGTTTCTGCAAGAGAGCGCCACGCTCGATCATTCAACGGCCCGATACTGGGCCCCGGCGTTCGCCGGGGTGGATTCAACAAAGATTATCGCTGCACGACCGTCATCGTATCGATCGGCAGTTGCGCGCGGATCGCGGGCGAATACATCGCCTCGACCCGGCTCGGCGGCAGGTTGAAGCGCCCCGCCCCGTTCAGCCGCAGCATGTACGACGCGCTGAACGCCCCGCGTGGCACCCAGCCATAATAGGCCCGCCAGGTATCGCTCCGCCGTTCGACATAGGCGGGCACGACGCCGACCTGAATGTCCCACAGCTTGCCATCGGCATCGCGCGCCTCGAACTTGGTGCCAGGCCCGGCCTGCGCCTGTCCGGCGAGGATTTGCGATTGCCCGCCCAGATCGCCGATGATCGTCGCGCCCGCCGGGATCGGATCGTTGATCACCACCCAGTTACGCTCGGCGCTGGCCTTGACCGTGATCGTCACCTTGACCACGTCGCCCCGCGTCAGCACCCCCTTGGTGCGCGCTTGTATCACCTCGACACGGCGCTGCATCTCATAGCCGGCGAACAGCGGCTTGGTCAGTGGCACCGCTGCCGACACCGAGACGGTGGCCCACGGCCCGGCTCCACCCGATTGCGCGAGTTTCAGCGGGGTCTGGGTCGTCGGCAGCGCAAAGCTTGCGGTGCGCGCGGTGGCGGCGAGCGGCCAGCTCTTGCTGATCGTCTGCGTGCCCAACCCCAGCGTCGTCGTGCCGATGATCGCGCTGGCGGGATAGAGCGCGCCGAACTTGCGCGCCGCGATCGTGCCCCAGGCATTGGCGGTAGTGGTGTCCCATCGCCCGTGCGACTGGCGCAGCGCAACGCCGACCATCATCTTGGCGGCTTCGTCCTGCCAGCCCGGGCGACCGAGCGTGGCGATCACGGTCTTGATCGACGCTTCGTCGCCCGACGACATCAGCCACCATGGCTGGTTGCTGCTGTCCGAGAGATCAAGCCGCGTGCCTTCATAGACCAGCCGCGTGCGCAGGACCGCCTCTGCCGCACTCTTCAAAGCGGGCCCGTTGGCGAGGCCCTGGAGATGGTCGAGCGACACCAGATAATCGGCAAGCAACGCAGTCGGCATTTCCTTTGGTGTCATGCTCAATTGGCCGAGCATGGCAGGCGTCGCGGCACCGGCACGGGCGAGCGCGTTGAAGGCATAGACGCGCTGCCAGCGCACATCGCCATAATCCTCATGCCGCAAGCGCCCGTCGAGCACGGCCTTCAGCCCTTCGATCATCTTCCCGCGCGGGCCTGCCGGGATCGGCAATCCCGCGTCGGACGTCATCGCCAGCACATAAGCGGTCAGCGCTTCCGAGCCGGTCAGGCTGCCCGATGGCCAATAGCGCAGCAGGCCGTCATCTGCCTGATAGGCGGGAAGATCGCCCGCCAGGGATTGCCACAGGCCGGCATCGCCGAGCGCAACGGCGCGCGAAAGGCGCTGTTCGAAGCAATCATAAGGATAGCGCGCCATGAACTCGCGCACCCCGGCGAGCGGCGGTGCCAGCGTATCGTCGAGCCGGATATCGACCGTGCCGCGCCCCGCGATCGCGCCCGCAGGCGGCTGGATCGGGATGGTGGTGTCCGCGCCAACGCGCGCCAGCGTGCCCGCCCAGACTTCGACCGGATAGAGCGGCACCACCGCCTGATCGGTGGTGATCTGATCGACCGCTTTGCCGTTCGACGCCTTGGCGCTGACATGCCAGCGCAAGCGATCGATATTGGCCGGTGCGGTCAGATTCCACGCAACCGGCACCGCGCCGCCCGCCGGGATCGTCACCGTCAGCGGTTTGCCCTGCGCGATGGCCGGGGTGAGGTCGACCGTTGCCGTCACCGTCATCGGCTTGTCCGATCCGTTGCGCAGCGTGAAGCTCGACGCATAGAAATCGCCGGTGCGCACGACCGGGGGAATGCCGGCATAGATCGACAGATCCTGCGCGGTGCGCACGCTCGTCATGCCCGTGCCGTAAAGTTGCGCGCCATCGGTGGCGATCGCGACCAGTTTGAACGACGACAGCGCGTCGCTCAGCGTCACCGGAATGCGGGCATGGCCGTTCTCGTCGAGCGCGACGCGGCCCTTCCACAGGATCACCGGCTGGAAATTCTCGCGATTGAGCCCGGAGGAATCGCCGCCGCCGCCGCCACCGGCCTCGACCGCTTTCTTGCCATAATGGCGTTTGCCGACGACTTGGGTCTGTGCGGTCGAGGTCAGCACCGACAGCGGGCGCTCGCCCATCAGCGCGGTCAGCACGTCCCAGCTATCATTGGGGGCGAGTTGCAGCAGCGCCTCATCGACCGCCGCAAAGGCAACGTCGGCGGTGCGCGCAGGCTTGCCGTCGGGCGTCTTCACCGCGACATCGACTTGCGCCACGTCGCGCACGGCGTAGCGCGCGCGATCGGCCTTGACCGCGACGTGCAGTTGATGCGCTTCCCAGCCGACCTTCACCTTGGCGATGCCGAGGCGATAGCTCGGCTTGGCGAGATCGACGAGTGCGGTCGGCTCCTGTCCCTCGGGCGGGCTGCTCGCCAGCCCGACCGACTGGGCGATGCCGTGCAGCCACGTCCAGAATCCGCTTTCGGTACGGCCGCGCACGACCATGACCGAGACGAACACGTCGGGCGCGTAACTGCCCGGCATCTTCACTTCGACCACCGGATCGGTGCCGCTGAGTTCGGTGACGAAGCTCGACAGCACGCCTTCGCGCTCGACCGTGACCAGCGCCGTCGCCTTGCGGAAGGGCATGCGCACCTGGAAGCGCGCGATGTCGCCTGCTTTATAAGCCTGCTGTTCGGGCACGACGTCCATGCGGTCGCCATTGTCGCCGCCAAACCACCAATCGTCATTGCCCGCCAGCCACACGCTTTGCGTCGCGCGCGCTTCATTGCCGTTCGCGTCCTTGGTCGTCGCCACGGCATAGACTTCGCCCGAAATGCCCGGCGCAATCTTGCATGTCGCCAGCCCCTGCGCATCGGTCGTCGCGGTGCAGCTTTGCGAGAGCTTGGTCGTCTTCATGCGGTTGTCATAGGCATAGAAGCCGCCGATCAGTCGCCGCCGGGCCGTCAGGATCTGGCGGCTGTAGAGCGCGACCGAAATCGCCTGGTTGGCGATCGGCTTGCCATTCGTGTCGAGCGCGACGAAGCGCAGGCGCAAATCGTCCTGCTTCATCAGCCAGCCATCGGTCTTCACGCCCAGTTGCACGGCGCTCGGGAAGATCGGGATGCGCTTGGATGCGGTCAGCATTTCGCCATTGGCGTCCTGATAATCCATTTCGACCAGCATGTCGGTGACGCCGTCCAGCGTTTGCGGCACGGCGACGGTCTGCTTGCCGGTGCCATCACCGCCGAGCGTTGTGGGCAGGGTCTGCGTTGGCGGGAGCGCGGTCTGCTCCTCCTCGCCATCGCCGTTGAGCGGCTTGGTGCCCTCGGCGATCGCCTTGCCGCCGAAGCTGTAGCTTTCATAGCCGTCGGGCTTGGTGTCATGCGCGAAATAGCCGATGCGCATGTCGACCGGCAGGTTCGACGCGCCGCCACCCGACAGATAGCCGACGAATAGATCGAGCAGCAGGTTGGCGGGGCGGATCGCGGCGTCCTTGGGGCCGGTGACGCTCGCGCGCATCGTCGGCAATTTATATTCGTCGACCTTGAAGGATTGCGTGGTTTCGATGCGGCGACCGTCGACGATTACGGACAGGTCGTAATCGCCCATTGGCGCGCCGGCGGGGGCGGTCCACTCATTCTCGCCAATGCCATTGGCGTCGATCGTCAGCGGCAAATCGAACTGCGTGTCGGACCCGCGATGCTGCAGCCGCAGCGTACCGGACACCGCCGGGGCCATGCCGAAGCCATCGGCAATCGAGGTGCGCAGGATGTGCTTCATATGGATCGTCTCGCCCTGGCGGACGAGCATCCGGTCGAACACGGTGTGCAGCATTTCGCCGCGCGCCTGATAGCCATAAGGCAAATCGAAATCATATGGGCGGATGCCTTCGCCCCATGCCGTCAGCGTGAAGCTGAAATCGTCGGCGGCGCGCGCGGACACCATCAGCGGATGGCTGCTGGTGCCTTCGCAACTGCCCCAGGTCTCGGGCTCGGGCAGGCCCGGCGGGGCATAGACGCCGCCGCTCTTGTCGGTCACGCCGCGCGCGAGCACTTGGCCGGTGCAGCTGTCGCTCACGCGCACCTCGGCCCCGGCGACGGGCTTGCCGGTGTCGAGCGCGGTCACCCAGGCGAGGCTCTTGGCGCGGCCCCATTTGAAGTGGACGCTCATATTGGTGACGAGCGCCGCAGCGGCGACATAGCGCGGTGCCTTGCGCCCGAGCAACGCCTGGCCGAGCACGGGGCTGGCCAGTTCGACGACATAGAAACCGGGCTTGCCGCCACCGAGCGGCATGCCGACGACTTCGAAATCCTTGCCCTTGCCGGGCAGGCCGATCTTCAGCGACGCGCCTTGCTTGCCGAGGATCGAGGTCGCGCCGGTGTCGTTGATGCGGACCTTGTCCTTGCCGCGCGTTTCCTCATGGCTGGCCGTATCATCGGCATGGCCGACGGTGCGCAGCCATTCGGCGATCTTGCCATCCGACCCATCGATGCGCAGCGCTTGCCCGGCGATGCTGAGGTTGGTGCCCTGAAGCGCTGGTTCGACATTGCGCACCGTCACCGGCAGCACGCCGCCTTGCTTCGATTCCAAGATGCCGAAGGACGCGGCAAACTTCACCAGCGGCGGGGCTGCATCGAAGCGCACGTCGAGCGGGAAGCGCTCGGCATTGGAAAGCGCGCGCCCGCTCTCGTCCTTCACGCCCGCTGGCAGCAGCAGCTTGGCGGTTTGCGATTCGGGCAGCGGGCTCTTGAACCCGACCGACGAGACGGTCGCCTTGCTCTTGGCGTCGCCGTGCCCGGAATCTTCGGAGGAATCATCGAACAGCGTCGGGGTCAGCAGCTTGCCGTCGGCGGTCTGGATGCGGATTTGCTTGGCGAGATCGGTCGCGACGGGCGCGGAGAAGCGCACCCACGCTTTCTCGACCGGATTGCATCCGGCCTGCGCATTGACGCGGCCGCATTCGAAGCGGGCGGTAAAGGGCTTGCGCACGGTGTAATCGAAGCGCTGGTCGGCCCCTGCGGTCTTGCCGCTGGCCCCTGCGATGTTGGCACCCCATACCAACGCCATGTCGGTGCCCGGCGGCAGGGGACGGCGGCACTTCAGTGCGGTCACCCCGGCATAAGCCTTGGCGCGATCGGCAGCGGCGGGGATCGCGGCGGGGAGCCCGGCGCTTTCCAGGAAGTTCCGCACGTTCCAATTGTCGGTGCCCATTTCGCCCAGCAACTTGCCGGGCAAATCGGGTGCGAGCACTTCGACCGGAATCTTCTCGCCAATGCCCTTGACCGCGCAATAGGCGTTGGCAGCGACAGAGGCCGGGGTGGCGGGCAGGTTGGCGGCGACCAGGAAGACCTGATCCTCCTCAATCTCGCTGTCATATTGGCTGGGCAGCACCGCGCGCGCGACCGGGCCGCCGGCGTCGACCGAAAATTCCTGTTGCCCGGTCACGGCATAGCCCGACACGCTTTTCAGGCCCGAGCGCAGCTTGAACTTGCAGACGGTGCCGCCGGGCAGGCCGTTTGCGAAATCATAGACGAAGGTCTGCGGATCGACCCACCGCCCCTGCCCGCTGACCGCGCAGGTGACGTCGAAGGGCGAGGCCGCGCGCGGATCGCCGAGCGGTACGATCGGCTGGCTGAAGCGTGCGGTGAAACGTTCGATCGCGCCGTCGCCAATGCCGGGGGTGGCCAGGATGACTTGCGGGCTGGAGTCGCCAGAAGCTGCAAATGGAGCAAGCGCCAAAGCGAGCAGTGCGACTCGGAACGCGAGCTTCATCGAATCCTCCCAAAGGCTTTACCGCACGATATAAAGCGACGAGCCGTGCTAGTACAGCGACGAATGGTGACGGTGTGATGACAGCTTGCTACGCGGCCATCGCTGCTAGACACTCCGTGTAGATCGACTCGGGGGGCCGGTCGAGGGGAGGAACGCTCTTGGGGGGAGAGTGGATCATCGCCGCGCTGGACGCGGTCGCGCGCGAAACGATGCTGTTCGCCGCGCTTGGCTTTCTCGTCGGTGGCCTCGATGATGTCGCGGTTGATATTGCCTGGATCGGGACGCGGCTGTGGCGGCGACCGGACGGGTTGCCCGCCACGCTGGAGGGCTACACCCGGCGCGCGCCCCGTCGGATCGCGGTGTTCGTCGCCGCCTGGGACGAAGCAGGCGTGATCGGCGCGATGTTGCGGACCTGCCTCGCCCGGTTCGACCATCCCGACTACCGCATCTATGTCGGCACCTATCCCAATGATCTTCCGACCATCGCCGCCGTGGCCGAGGTCGCGGCGGACGATGAGCGGATCCGCTTGGTGATCGGTCCGAACGATGGCCCGACGACCAAGGCCGATTGCCTGAACGCGCTCTGGGCGGCGCTGCTGCGCGATGAGCAAAACGAGCAGATTCGCGTGGCGGCGGTCGAGCTGCACGATGCCGAGGACATGGTGCATCCGGGCGAACTGCGCGTGATCGACGGCCTGATCGGGCGCTACGCCGCCGTGCAATTGCCGGTCTTGCCGTTGGTGGACGGCAAAGCGCGGCTCGTATCGGGGCATTATGCCGACGAGTTTGCGGAGGCGCACGGCAAGAATCTCGTGGTACGCCAGGCGCTTGGCGCGGGGTTGCCGCTGGCCGGGGTGGCGTGCGCGATCGAGCGCGGAATGCTGGAGCGGATCGCGGCCGCGCGCGGTGGCATGCCGTTCGACGCCGACAGCCTGACCGAGGATTATGAACTCGGCCTGCACATTGCCGGGTTGGGCGGTCGCGGTGCGTTCGCGCGGGTCCGCGAAAGACCGGGCGGGCCCTTGGTCGCGGTGCGCGCCTATTTCCCGGGGACGCTGCAAACCGCCGTTCGGCAGAAATCGCGCTGGATGACGGGTATCGCGCTGGCGGGGTGGGACCGGATGGGGTGGGCGCGCCCGCTCGATCTGCACGAACATTGGATGCGCATGCGCGACCGCCGCGCGCCGATTTCGGTGCTGGTGCTGGCGATCGCCTATGTCGCGTTGGTGGCCTGGGGTGCGTCTCGATTGGGCCATGCGCTATTGGACGGCGGGGGGCTGCCGCTGTCCGATCCGATGGTGGGGCTGTTGCAGGTCAATGCGGTCTTGCTGTTGTGGCGGCTCGGCTCGCGGGCAGCCTTTACCGGTGCGGCCTATGGCTGGCGCGAGGCGGCATGGTCGCTGCCGCGCGCCTTTGTCGGCAATCTCATCGCGTTGCTCGCCGCGCGGCGTGCGATGGTCGCCTATGTCGCGTCGCTCCGCGGCACGGCGCTGCGGTGGGACAAGACCCAGCACACCTTCCCGGATGTGGCGCAGGTCGATCAGTGACGGCCGGGCGGGGACGCCCTTTGCGGTTCCTCGCCGTGTTTCTGGTTGCGTGGATCGGGGTCCGGGTCGCTTTGCTGTGGCCGCAGATCGATTCTGCGGCGGATGTGCTTCGCGCCGTCGTGCCGGTGCCGGTCGCGGTGATCCCGCCGGAATCGCCTGTCGTCGCGTCCGAACACACGGCGAAGGGAGACGTGCGGCGCTGGTACCGTGCCGCTGCGGCCAAACCGCGTGGGAGGCTGACCCTGCGCAAGCCCGATCCGACCCGGATCGCGCTCGCGCTGCTGGGTCTCGTCCGCTATGGCGATGCGCAACCGGTGTCGCAGGAGTCCCCGTTATTGCCGGGGCTGCCCCATCGCCAGAGCCAGCCCCTGGTGCCACGTCCGCTCTCGCGCTGGTCGGCAAGCGCGTGGCTGCTGGCGCGCGGTGGTTCCGGGCTCGCACCGGGCGGGCTTGGCGGGCAGCTTGGCGGATCGCAGGCGGGGGTGCGGGTCGCTTATGCCATCGATCGCAAACATCGCGTCGCGCTGGTCGGGCGCGTGTCCTCTCCGCTTGGGCCAGGCCTGCGCGAGGCCGCGCTCGGCGTCGAATGGCAACCGACTCGCCTGCCGCTGCGGCTGGTCGCCGAACAGCGTTTCGCGATTGCGGGCGGGCGCGGCGGACCGGCGCTGGGGGTTGTCGGCGGCCTTGATCCAACGCCATTGCCGCTCGGATTTCGGCTAGAAGGCTATGGCCAGGCCGGCGTTATTCGCCGCACCGCGACCGAGGCTTATGTCGATGGCGCGCTGCGCGTCGCGCATCCGGTGACCGAGATCGGCCGCGTCCGGGTCGATTTCGGCGCAGGGCTGTGGGGTGCGGCGCAGCGCGGCGCGGCACGGTTCGATCTTGGGCCTTCGCTTGCCGTCGCTATCCCGATCGGGGCGCGTTCGGTGCGGCTCGGGCTCGACTGGCGGCAACGCGTCGCCGGGGCCGCGCGCCCTGGATCGGGGCTGGCGGTGACGCTCGGCAGCGATTTCTGAAACGGCGTGCTTTGCGCGGGAAGCGCGAGCGGCTAACGCTGTCGGGCAATGGACATCTACCTGCCCATCGCCAATCTTTCGGTCAACGCGCTCGTCATCGTGTTGCTGGGTGGCGGTGTCGGCCTGTTGTCGGGCATGTTCGGCGTCGGCGGCGGCTTCCTCACCACGCCGTTGCTGATCGTCTACGGCATTCCGCCAACCGTCGCCGCCGCCTCCGCGGCGAGTCAGGTGACCGGGGCCAGCGTTTCGGGCGTGTTCGCGCACGTCCGACGCAAGGGCGTCGACTTCAAGATGGGCGGGGTGCTGGTCGCGGGCGGGCTGGTCGGGTCGGTGTTCGGCGGCTGGGTGTTCCGCTTGCTGCAGGCGAGTGGACAGATCGATACCGTAATCGCGATCGTCTATGTCGTGCTGCTCGGTTCGATCGGCAGCATGATGGCGAAGGAGGCGCTGGGCGCGATTCGCGCGACACGCCTCGGGCTGGCTCCCAAGGCGCGCAAGCGGCGGCATCACCCGCTGGTCGCATCGCTTCCGCTGCGGACGCGCTTCTATCGCTCGGGGCTCTATATCTCGCCGCTTGCGCCGCTGCTGCTCGGCTTCGGCGTCGGCATCCTGACGATCCTGCTTGGTGTGGGTGGCGGGTTCATTCTGGTGCCGGCGATGCTGTATCTGCTCGGCATGACGACGCAGGTGGTGGTCGGCACGTCGCTGTTCCAGACGCTGTTCGTCACCGCGATGGCGACGATGGTGCACGCGACGACGACCAAGGCGGTCGATATCGTTTTGGCGGCGCTGCTGTTGCTCGGCTCGGTCGCCGGGGCGCAAGTGGGCGTGCGCTTCGCCGCGAAAGTGAAGCCTGAATATCTGCGCCTGGCGCTGGCGGTGATCGTGCTGCTCGTCGCCGGGCGGATTGCCCTGGGGCTCGGGTGGCGTCCCGATGAACTCTACTCGGTCGAATTGTCGTGAGACGCGGCTGGATCGCGGTCCTGCTTGCACCGCTGTTGATGGCGCAGGCCAAACCGGTGCTGGTGCCCGACGTGTCGCAACGCGACATCGAGATCCAATACAGCTTTACCGGTGCCAATCTGCTGCTGTTCGGGGCGATCCTCTATCCCGGCGGACGCTTGCCCGATGACGACAAGCCGACCGACATCGTGGTGGTGGTGAAAGGACCGGTGCAATCGATCCTGGTGCGCGAAAAGCAAAAACTGGGCGGGCTGATCTGGGTCAACGCCAGTCGCCTGCGCTATCGCTCCGCCCCGAGTTTTTATGCGATCGCATCGTCCAAGCCGATCGCGCAGATGCTCGATGCGCGCACCCGCGCAATTTACGAATTGGGGTTGTCGAGCCTGCAACTATCGCCCGCCTCCAGCGCGCCGACGCAGGAACAGGATCGCTTTGCGCGCGGGCTGGTCGAACTGAAGGCGCGCAATGGCCTGTATGTCGAAGCTCCCGGCGCGGTCGAGATCACCCAGGGCGTGCTTTATCGTGCACGCGTCACGATCCCGGCGCGGGTGCCCGTGGGGCGTTTCACGGCGGAAACCTTCCTGATCCGCGATGGCCGCGTGCTGGCGGTGGCGACGCGGGAAATCGACATTCGCAAGTCGGGCTTCGAACGGTTCGTCGCGCGCTCGGCGGATCGGCAATCGGTGCTGTACGGGCTGGTTGCCGTGGCGTTGTCGGTGCTGTTCGGCTGGGGCGCGGGGGTAATCGCGCGACGGTTCTGAGGGCGGGTTGCCACCTCTCTCCCGTCCGCTTCGCTTGAGGACGTTACGAAAACAAGGGTTTGGAGGGCAGGCGCGGGGCTTTCCCGTCCATCAGCTGCTCCGCAACCACTGCCCAGTTGGCTATGCCCCAATCGAGTGGGTCTTGTTCCTTCAGAATTTCATCGTGGGAAAGGTTGTCCTCGATGAAGACATCCTGGAGCGGCACGGGCGTCCGGGTCCGGGCACAATAAAACACCCGCACCTTGGCGCGCGATGCACGGCGACCGTTCAGCAGGGTAACCGCGAGGCGATCGGACGGCAGCCGTATGAGCAATCCCGCCGGATAAACTCCAATCACTTTCATAAAGGAAAGCAGAAGCTCTGGATCGAAATGGCCGACCCAACGGTGCATTTTGGTGATGGCCTGCTGCGACGTCCAAGCGCTTTTATAGACTCGGTTGGATGTCAGGGCGTCGTAAACGTCGCAGATGGCGGCCATCCGCGCCACGCGGCTGATCGCCTCCCCCTTCAACCGAAACGGATAGCCCGTGCCATCGACCCGCTCGTGATGATGGCGGCAGACGTCCAATACCACTGCGGGCGTCGTCGGGTCCTGGCGGAGCAGGTGATAGCCTCGCTCTGGGTGGGTGCGCACTACGGCAAACTCTTCGTCGGTCAGGGATTCGGGTTTCCGAAGAACGGCATCGGGGATGAAGATTTTCCCGATGTCGTGGAGAAGACCGGCGAGCCCGAGCTCGAAAACCTCTTGCTCGGTCATGCCCAGACTGCGCCCGAAACTGGCCAGGAGTGCGCTAACCGAAAGAGAGTGTACGTAGGTATATACATCGCGTGACTTGAGGCGCGTAATGGCGATCAGCGCGCGAGGGTTGCGTTCAATCGACGATATTATGTCGACAACCGTCGCTGAAAATGCGGAAATATTTACAATATCTCCGCCGTGGACTGCGTCGAAGAGAGATTTTATTTCGTCGGTCGCGGCCCGGACCATTTCGGTCGCGCGCTCCGTCTCTTCGGCGAAACTGTTGGCCTGCTGTTGTGCCAATGGCGACCTTGGCGGCGATCCCCGGTCGGGACGCGTCGGAACGGTTGCGGTGGCCCGCCCGGAACTCGCGGCTTTCAAGGGCACGCCGCGTCGCTCGTCGATCACGACCGATGGAACGGCGCTTTTGCGGATACGTTCGACATCGCTGGCATTTTTGACGAGGAAGCGTGTGAGCCAGAAGGGATTTTCCAGCCACGACTCATCGAAGGCATGAATGAACATGCCGATTTTAATCTGATCGGGGGTTATTCGTCTGAGCATTACTCTCCGTCGGCATAATTGGTGCGGGCGAATCGGTTAAAATTGCGTTCCCCCCGCAGACGCCACGCGAGCACAAATGCCGATGGCCCGTCGGGCGCTGCGCCTGTCCTCATCCAATCTTTACCGGTTGCCTTGCATGAATTCCCCGACGCAAGCAGGGGCTGCCGCGAATGACCGAGATGCCGGGCGGAAACGCCTTTGTCCAAACCGTGCCGTTCGCAGCGGTACCGTGCATTGGCATGGTGTTCGATATTGCCGGATCGAGCAGCATGGTGATGCTGGATCCCGTCGCGCTCGAAGGGACGATGGGGCATAGCGACGCCGTTATCGCCGCCGCCGGTTCGGTCGGCAGCCAAATCAAGGTGCGCGTCGGCGGCGCGTGGCTGATCGCCAATGTCCGCTCGTTGAAACTGGTCGACGGGCATGAGGATCGTATTGCCGCGCAGGTCGATTTCCTGGGCGAGGGCGATGAGGAAAAGCTGACAGGGAAGCTGTATAATTTCCGCCGCGGCGTCACGCGCTATCCGACGCCGGGGTATCCGGTCTATCCGGTTTCCACCGCCGATCTGACGCAGATCTATGCCGCCGACGAGCGCGCGAATATCGAGATCGGCACCGTGTATCCGACGCCCGACATCCGCGCGGCGCTGTATGTCGATGCCCTGCTCGGCAAACATTTCGCGCTGCTGGGCTCGACCGGCACGGGCAAGTCGACGGCGGCCGCGCTGATCCTTCACCGCATCTGCGAGCTGGCACCGCAGGGGCATATCGTGATGGTCGATCCGCACGGCGAATATGCCGCGGCCTTCAAAGGCAATGGCGCGATCTACGACGTGTCCAACCTGCAAATGCCCTATTGGCTGATGAATTTCGAGGAACATTGCGAGGTGTTCGTCACCGCATCGGGGGCGGAACGGCAAATCGATGCCGACATCCTCGCCAAATGCCTGCTCGGCGCGCGCGCGAAGGGGCGGCTGGGGCAGGAAATCAGCAAGCTGACGGTCGATGCCCCGGTTCCCTATCTGCTGAGCGACCTGTCCAACCTGATTCAGCTCGAAATGGGCAAGCTCGATCGGGCGGGCGACACCGCGCCCTATTTGCGGCTGAAGACCAAGATCGACGAGATCAAGGCCGATCCGCGTTATGGCTTCATGTTTTCGGGCATGTTGGTCGCCGATACGATGGGCGCGTTCCTGGAGCGGATCTTTCGCTTGCCCGGCGACGGCAAGCCGATTTCGATCATCGATGTGTCGGGCGTGCCGAGCGAGATTACCTCGGTGGTGGTGGCGGTGCTGGCGCGGATGGTGTTCGACTTTGCGATCTGGTCGCGCGGCGAGGCGCAGCGACCGATCCTGCTCGTCTGCGAAGAGGCGCATCGCTACATCCCGAGCGGGCAACATGCCGATTTTTCGAGCGTCGGACGCATCCTCAGCCGCATCGCCAAGGAAGGCCGCAAATATGGCGTGGCGCTGGGGTTGATTACCCAGCGGCCATCGGATCTGGCGGAGGGGGTGCTGTCGCAATGCGGCACGATCATCGCGATGCGGCTCAACAACGATCGCGACCAGGCCTTTGTCCGTGCAGCGATGCCCGAGGGTGCGCGCGGATTTCTCGATTCGATCCCCGCCTTGCGCAATCGCGAGGCGATCGTCTGCGGCGAGGGCGTGGCGATCCCGATCCGCGTCGCCTTCGATACGCTGGCCGAAGACAAGCGCCCCGCATCGGACGACCCCGTTTTCTCGCGGCTGTGGCGGGAAACCGGCGGAGAGGGCGAGATTATTGCGCGGACGCTCAAACGCTGGCGCGCGCAGGGGCGGTAACGCGGGCGTTACGCCCCCGGGCGTACCGCCAACAGGCTCGCCACTTTCGCCTTGAACTGGCGCAATTGTTCGCCCGACAGGGTGGCAATGCTGGAGAAGGAGAAGCCGCGCGGGTTGACCGCGACGCCGTTGCGGATGACTTCCCAATGGAGATGCGGGCCGGTCGACAGCCCGCTCGAGCCGCTATAGCCAATCACCTGGCCGCGCGCGACATGCTGCCCGGACCGCGTCGCGAACCGGCTGAGATGGCCGTAGCACGTGACGATGTTGCCGCCATGCGCCATCTTGATGAAATTGCCATAGCCGCCGCTGCGCCCGGCATAGACGATGGTGCCGTCGGCGGGGGCGTGGATCGGTGTGCCCCACGGCGTGCCGATATCGATGCCCTTGTGCATCCGCGTGAAGCCGAGCAGCGGGTGGAAACGCATTCCGAAGCTGGATGTCACCCGCGCCATCGACACCGGCATGGTGAACATGCCTTGCCGCTCGGCCTGGCCCGAGGCTTCATACCAGGTGCCGTCGGTCCATTTGACCAATTGCGTCTTCTTGTCGCCATGATCGAGCCCGGCGAAGAGCAGATTGCCGAGCTGCTGCTCGCCGGTTGCGGCGCGCTGGCGCTCGATCACCAAATCATAGGTGTCGCCCGAGGAAACCCGCCCGATCGCGAATTTGGTGGCGATCGCCTTGATATAGGTTTCGACCAGCTTCACCGGCACACCGGCGGCGCGCGCCGAACGGTACAGGCTGCCCCCGACCGGCCCCTGAATGCGCAGCGGCGTATTGTCGATCGCAATCGCCTGGCGGGTGAGCGTCAGGCCGCTGCCGACACGCTTCAACGTCAGTTCGAGATCGAAGCGCGCACGTACCGACAGCGCTTCGAGCGGACGTGCGACGGTCTTGTTGGGGCGCCGACCCAGCGTCATCGGGATTTGCGTGCCGGGCTTCAGATCGCCGAGCGGCACGGCGGACGAAATCAGCGCGGTGGCATCCTGCGCATCGCGTTCGGAAAGGCCGGCGCGCTGCAGCATGTCGCCAAAGCCGCCGCCGCGTCCGACGGTGACGGTGCGATCCTCGATCGGGCGTTCGGGTGCTTCGGCCAGCGGGACGACGAGGTCGTTCGCCGCCATATGTCGCCCGCTGTCGCCACCCCAGGCGATCGGCGCGATCGCTTGCGCGCGCGCTTCGTCGCGGTCGGTGCCGGAAAGCGGGCTGGGCATGGTGCCGAGCAACGGTCGACCGATCGGCGGAGCGATCGCAATCGCGCTAGCGCACAGGGCGGCGCAGGTCGCCGCGCCGCGCCACCAGTCGAGCGAACCGATTCGCGATCCGAGATCGGGCACCCAGTCGATCTGGAGCGCGGCGGCGCGCAGTCGATCGACCAGCCCCAGTTCGGGTTGTGGGACGATCGCGCGACCGAATGCCATCGTCGCCGTGCCGCCCGCCTGTTCCAGGCCATGATCGCTTCGCAAGAACAAGGCTGAGGGTGCCCCCGAAAATTCCAACTGCCGCCAGTACCCGCCCCGCAGCATCCGGCGTAGGACTTTGCCGGGCAAAGCCTAAAGTCAAATTAACCGAGCCGTTGAAATGGGCAGGGCGCGGCGAAGCGTTTGGTCTATGCGGCGAAGGGATGGACTTACGGAAAAGTGCGTAATTCGATATGGTTAAGGGAATAAACCTAGATTACCATAATTCTTGCGGTCAGCGGTTGCGCGCGGCTCCGTGGCACGCGATGTTGCAGGGGTCATGCAACGAAACGAAGACCGCGCCGCTGCGGCGGTGCCCGTTACGGCAGTGTTGGGCCCGACCAACACCGGCAAGACCCATCTCGCGGTCGAGCGGATGTGTGGCCATTCGAGCGGCATGATCGGCTTTCCGCTGCGGCTGCTGGCGCGCGAAGTCTATGACCGCGTCGTCAAGCTGAAGGGCGAGAATCGCGTCGCGCTGATCACCGGCGAAGAGAAGATCGTGCCCAAGGACGCGCGCTGGTTCCTGTGCACCGCCGAATCGATGCCGCTCGACAAGGATCTCGCCTTCGTCGCGCTCGACGAGGCGCAACTGGGCGCGGACCCAGAGCGCGGCCATGTCTTCACCGACCGCATTTTACGCGCACGGGGTCGGGAGGAGACGATGCTGCTCGGCTCCGAAGCGCTGCGGCCGATGCTCAAGGCGCTGGTGCCGAAGGTCGAGATCATCAATCGTCCGCGCTTTTCGACGTTGACCTATGCCGGGGCCAAGAAAATCAGCCGCTTGCCCAAACGCTCGGCGATCGTCGCGTTCAGCGCCGAGGAAGTCTATGCCGTGGCCGAGATGCTGCGGCGCTTACGCGGCGGTGCGGCGGTGGTGATGGGCGCGCTTAGCCCGCGCACGCGCAATGCGCAGGTCGCGATGTTCCAGGCGGGCGAAGTCGATTATCTGGTCGCCACCGATGCGATCGGCATGGGGCTCAACATGGACGTGGCGCATGTCGCCTTTGCCAGCCTCAACAAATTCGACGGTCATCGCCAACGCCGCCTGCGCATCGCTGAAATGGCGCAAATCGCCGGGCGCGCCGGGCGGTATCAGCGCGACGGCACCTTCGGCGCGCTGGTCGAGGAAGGGCCGGGGGCGTTCGCGCCGGAAGAGGTGCTGGCGATCGAGGAACATCGCTTCCCGCCGCTCGAACAGCTCTATTGGCGGCAAGGCGAGCCCGATTATTCGAGCGTCGATGCGCTGATCGAAAGCCTGGAACAGCGCCCGCAGCATCCGGCCTTGTGGGCGGCCCCGCAATCGGTCGATCTCGCGGTGCTCAAGCGCATGGCCGAGGAGCCGGGCGTGCGCGCCCGCGCGCGGCATCCGGCGATGGTCGCGCGGTTATGGGCGGCGTGCGGCGTACCCGATTTCCGCAAATTGGGGGTCGATCCGCATACCCGCTTCGTCGCGCGGTTGTGGGGCTATCTCAGCGAAGGCAAGGGCCATGTCCCGCACGAATGGTTCGCCGCCGAAATCGCGCGGCTCGACCATGTCGCGGGCGATGTCGAGACGCTGGCCGGGCGAATCGCGGCGGCACGCAGCTGGTCTTACATCGCCAACCGGGCCGATTGGCTGGCCGACCCGGCGCATTGGTCGGCACGGGCGAGCGCGGTCGAGGAACGCCTGTCCGATGCGCTGCACGCCAGTCTCACGCAGCGCTTCGTCGACAAGCGCACCACTTTGCTGATGCGCCAGATCGGCACCGATCCGCGCGCGCTGCCGGTGACGATCGGGCCTGAGGGCGAAGTGCTGGTCGAGGATCATGCGATCGGGCGGCTCGACGGCTTTCGCTTCACCGTCGCCGCCGATGCGCGCGCCGCCGACAAGCGCCTGCTGCTCGCCGCCGCCGAGCGCCGCCTCGGGGACGAGCGCACGCGGCGGGGGCTGGCGCTGGCCGATGCGACCGATGCCGATCTGATGGTGGTGATGGACGCAGGCGCGGTGCCGACGCTGCTGTGGCGCGCTTTGCCGGTGGCGACGCTCGGCCCCGGTGCATCGCTGATGCGCCCGCGCGTGGTCCTTGACCGAGCGCTCGAATGTCTGACGGTCGAGCTGCGCGGGCGTATCGCGACGCGGCTCGGCGATTGGTTGTCGGGGCAGCTTCGGCGCGCGCTGCCGGGGCTGGCGCTGCTCGATTCGGTGCAGCGCGATCCTGCCGCCAGCCCCGCCTCTCGCGCGGTTGCAGCGGCGCTGGTCGCGGGTGGCGGGATGGTGGCGCGCGCCGATATCGCGGTGTCGCTCGATGGTCTGGACGGTGTCGCGCGCAAGGCCTTTCGCGGGGCCGGGGTGACGATCGGCGCGCTCGACGTGTTCGATGCGCGTGTGCTGAAGCCCGCCCCGGCGCGCTGGCGGCGCGTGTTGCGTGCGGCGCGCGCCGGTGCCGCAGTGGAAGCGGGGCCGCGCGACGGCGCGAGCGTGCTGGAGCGCGGGGCCCCTGGCGCAACGCTCGATCACGGCTATCGCCCGGTCGCAGCACAGGCGGTGCGGATCGATCTGGTCGAGCGGATCGCGCGCGCCGCGCATGACGCGCGCGGGGCGTCGGGTCGCAAGCCGTTCGCGCTTGATTCCGCGCTCGCTTTGTCGATGGGGCTGACACGCCCGACGCTTGAGCGGCTGATGGCCGGGTTCGGGTTCCGCCCGGCCCCGGGGTCCGATACGGCGGCCTTGTGGACCTGGCGCGGTCTGCCGACGGTGCGCGCCACGCCGCCGCCGCGCGACACCGCCATGGCCGGGGCGTTTGCCGCTTTGGCGGATCTGGCGGTGTAACCGCTTGGCGGCGACGCAGGGCATGATGCGGATCGACCGCTTCTTGTGGTTCGCGCGGATCGCCAAGACGCGCGGCCTGGCACAGGCGATGGCGGCAAGCGGGCATGTTCGGCTCGATGGCCGCGCGATCGACAAGCCCGCCGCGCCGGTGCGCATTGGCTGTGTCATTGCGTTCGTCACCCCTGGCGGACGCGTTCGCGCGTTGCGCGTCGAGGCGCTGCCGCTGCGCCGTGGTCCGGCGGACGAAGCCCGCGCTTGCTATGTCGACCTGCTCGAAAATGCGCCTTCCATGCGCGCAGGCGTTGACGGCGGAAGCGCTCGGGCATAGCAGCAACCGGTTCGTTGCTCCGGGAGTGTTTCAATGACCTACGTCGTCACCGATGCCTGCATCAAGTGCAAGTACATGGATTGCGTCGAGGTGTGCCCGGTCGATTGCTTCTATGAGGGCGAGAACATGCTCGTCATCAACCCCAGCGAATGTATCGATTGCGGCGTGTGCGAGCCCGAATGCCCGGCCGAAGCGATCCTGCCCGACACCGAAAAGGACGTCGAGACCTGGCTGGAGCTGAACGCGACCTTCTCCGCGCAATGGCCCAACGTCACGCGCAAGGCCGACCAGACCCCCGCCGATGCCGATGAGCATAAGGGCGAGGCGGACAAGTACGACAAATATTTCTCGGCCGAGCCCGGCGCGGGCGACTGATCCGTCCCAAAATGGGTAGCAGGATAGGCAACCCGCCACGCCTTTGAGCGTTAACGCCGCGCATGGAGCGACGTTTGGCTGGTAATTTTATTACGACTCTGTTAAAAGGATCGTACGGAAGCGCCGTCGCGCGCAAATCCGGCACGGAGACGTATACACTCAAAACCCTGCATGCGCCTCTTCAGCCTTGCTGCTGCGGACGCGCTGCCCCGGGAATCCCGGTCCACAGAAAGGTCTTACGGAATGGCTGCCAAGGCGCTGTCCTTCGACGTCGGCGATTATGTCGTTTACCCCAAGCACGGCGTTGGCCGTGTGATCGAACTGCAACGGCAGGAAATCGCCGGGATGCAACTCGAACTCTATGTCCTGCGCTTCGAAAAGGAACGCATGACGCTGCGCGTTCCCACCAATAAGGCCGAAAGCGTTGGCATGCGCAAGCTGTCCAGCGACAAGACGTTGCGTGAAGCGCTCGAAACCTTGACCGGCAAGCCCCGCGTCAAGCGCACGATGTGGTCGCGTCGCGCCCAGGAATATGAGGCCAAGATCAATTCGGGCGACCTCGTGTCGATTGCCGAAGTGGTCCGCGATCTGTTCCGCGCCGACGACCAGCCCGAGCAAAGCTATTCGGAGCGGCAGATCTTCGAAGGCGCGACCAGCCGTCTCGCCCGCGAACTCGCCGCGATGGAGCAGGTCGACGAGCCGACCGCACAGGAAAAGATCCTCGAAATCCTGCGCAAGGCCGCCGCGATCCACAATAAGGACAAGGCCCCGGCCTGATCCGCCCCGGCCTGATTCGCATTGGCGACGGAATCTCGAAAAAGGGCGGCTGGCGACAGCCGCCCTTTTTTGTTGCGCGCGCGATCCAGGGGTGTATTGTTACGGCAACACACAGGAGACCCTTATGCGCGCCATCCTCTTGCTCCCCGCTTTGCTGTTGACCGCTGCCCCATTGGCGGCCTGCTCGGTTGATGGAGACGATGGCGGCCCCGGCGCTTCCGCTGCGGGCACCGGTACCGCACGGACCTTCGCGATCACCGGTTTCACGGGGGTCGCGCTGCGCGGATCGGATGATGTCGATGTGCGCGTCGGCCCGGCTTTCTCGGTCCGCGCCGAGGGCCCGAGCGCCGAACTCGACAAGCTCAAGATCGAGCGCGTCGGGGACATGCTCCGGGTCGGGCGCAAGCCCAATAGCGGCTTCAGTTGGGGTGGCCAGCATCGGAGCGTCAAGGTGTTCGTGACGATGCCGCGCATCGCCGCCGCACAAATCGCGGGATCGGGCAATCTGGCGATCGATCGCGTAACGGGGGGCGATTTCGACGGCGACAGCGCAGGCTCGGGCAATCTCAGCATCGCGTTGCTGACAGTGCCGCACGCCAAACTGTCGATCGCCGGGTCGGGCGATATCGCCGCGAAAGGCGCGGTCGATCGCTTGACCGTCGATGTCGCCGGATCGGGCAATGTCACGGCGAACGGCCTGAAGGCGCGGGGTGCGACCGTGTCGGTGGCGGGATCGGGCAATGTCCGGGCCGAGGTCGTCGGCAGCGCGGCGGTGTCGATCGTGGGGTCGGGCGATGTCGATCTTGGCCGTGGCGCCAAATGCGCTACCACCAAGATTGGCTCGGGCGAGGTGCATTGCGGCGGCTGATCGGGCTTGCATGGCGCGGCCCGAGCGGGGATGCTCGGCGGCGATGAACCGTCTCGCGCTTGCCTTGCCGCTGCTTGCCGTCGCCGCCCCGCTTGAGGCGGCGGACCGCACGGCCTTTGTCACCCAATTCGATCGGGTCCGTGTGCACGGCCCGTTCGAGGTGCATTTGGCGACGCGCGCCGGGCCGGGCGCACGGATCACGGGCGCGCCCGACGCGGTCGATGTCCATGTCGAGGCGGGCACGCTGATCGTCCGCGCCGCGCCCCGGAGCGCGGCGGGTGGCGGCGCGGTCGTCTATCTGCGCACCACCGATTTGCGCGGCGCGACCATGATCGGGGGCGGCAAGCTCGACATCACCGGCCCGCTGCGCGCGCAACGCGTCGATGTGCAATTGACGGGCGGTGGCACGATCGTCGCGCCGGCGATCGAAGCCGAACAGGTCAATGTAACGCTGATCGGTGCGGGCACGCTGACGCTGGGTGGACGCGGCGGGCAAGTGCGGATCATCTCCAGTGGCGCAGGCACGATCGATGCGACCGCGCTGCACGCCGACCAGATTGTCATCCGCAACGGCGGGGCGGGTCCGATCACGGCCAGCGCGCGCTATTTCGCCGATGTCATGACCACGGGGCTGGGCGCGGTGACGGTGCTCGGCAGCCCCAAATGCAAGACCAAGGCGGTGGGCGGCGCGATTACCTGTGGCGGCGCGGCGGTGGGCCAATAGCAGGGCGGGCCTCTCAAGCCGCTACAGCAACCCCAAAGCCGACAATTTCCCCAGCAACGCCGCCGGAATGGCATCGCCCGCCACCGCGCCCTCGCCGAGATCGGCGGGGGCGTCGGTGGCTTCAAGATAGCGCCAGCCCTGATGCGCGCGCTTGGGGCGGCCTTCGGTCAGCACCAGTTCGGGGTCGATATGGATCGCCACGCGCCCGCCCTCGGCTTCGCCGAAGCGCAGGATCGGGGAGCGCGCCACCAGCGTGTGCTTGATGATCCAGAACAGCGAGCCGCCCGCTTCGGCACCCGGCCCGGCGATTTCCTCATGCCGTTTGGGCAAATAGCGCGTGGTGAGGAACACCGGCCCTTCGGCCCCGCGCTGGCGCAGGCGTTCGGCGAGATGGTCGAGGCTGGTCGCGCCGAACGCGACCTTGGTCAAATGCAACGGCATCTGCGCCAAATGGGGCGGCGTGCGCTAACCGCCAAGCCCGAACAGCGTGGCGAGCCCGAGGAACGAGAAAAACCCCATCACATCGGTCATCATCGTCACGAACACCGCCGACGACACCGCCGGATCGATGTCGAGCCGGTCGAGCGTCACCGGGATCAGGACGCCCGACAGCCCCGCGATCAGATTGTTGATGACCATCGCCATCGCAATCACGATCGCCAGATTGGCGTTGCCGAAGATCAGCAGGGTGCCGATCCCGATCAGCGCGCCCAGCATCGCGCCATTGGCGGCGGCGATGCGGAATTCGCGGTAGATCATACGCCCGGTGTTGGAGCTGGTCAGCTGGTTGGTCGCGATCGCGCGCACCATCACCGCCAGCGTCTGCGTGCCGGCATTGCCGCCCATGCCCGACACGATCGGCATCAGCACCGCGAGCAAGGCGAAGCGCCCGATCTCGCCCTGGAACAGCCCCACCACCGATGCCGCCAGCATCGCCGTGCCGAGATTGACCACCAGCCAGGTGATGCGCGTGCGCACGGTCAAATGGATCGGTTCGTTAATGTCGCCGTCGCCCGCGCCCGACAGGCGCAGAATGTCCTCGCCGGCTTCTTCGGAAATGATGTGGACCACGTCGTCGACGGTGATCATCCCGACCAGCCGCCCGGCGGGATCGACCACGGCGGCCGAAATCAGCGCATATTTCTGGAAGCGGAGCGCCACCTCTTCCTGGTCCATGTCGACCGGGATCAGCGTCTGTTCGCGCTGCATCACATCGCTGATGGCGATGCCGTGCGGGGTGCGCAGGATCCACGACAAGGCCACGGTGCCGACGGGCTTGTGCGCCGGGTCAACCACGAAGATTTCCCAGAAATCGGTGGTCAACTCCTCATGCCCGCGCAGATAGTCGAGCACGTCGCCGACCGACCAATGCTCGGGCACCGCGATCAGCTCGCGCTGCATCAAGCGACCGGCCGATTCCTCGGGGTAGCGCAGCGCCTCCTCGATCGCGGCGCGATCGTCGGGGTCGAGCGCGCGGAGCACCTCGCGCTGGTCGGCGGGCTCCATGTCCTCGATGATCGCGACCGCGTCGTCGGTGTCGAGTTCGGAGGCGATGTCGGCGACCTGGGTGGCGGACAGCGCGTCGATCAAATCCTCGCGGACATAATCGTTCATCTCGGCGAACACGTCGCCGTCGAGCAGATTTTCGAGCGCGGTGGCGAGCGCGGCGCGCAGTTCGTGCGGGGTCAGCTCGAACAGATCGGCGATGTCGGCGGGGTGGAGCGGCTCGACCAGCGCGCGCGCACCCTCGGCATCGCCATCCTCGACCGCATCGAGCGGACGAATTCGGGCTTGAGCCGGTCGTCCTCGTCGAGCTGCGCGGTATCGACGTCGGTTTCGGGTAGGTCGGTCTCGCTCATGTCAGACCTCCTCAGCCACGCGACCATGGCGGTGTAGCCTTGCCCCGCCGCAAAGCCAAGCGAACGCGACCCCCGCCTCTGGGGCGGTTGCGCATTTGCCAGCCGTGCCCGGCATCGCTACGGCGGACCATTACGGATAATAGCAGGAGAGCCTCCGTGGCCGAACTTCCCGAAACCCTTACCCTGACGCTCGACACCGGAAATGGCGAAGGCGGCGATGTCGTGATCAAGTTGCGCGGCGATCTCGCCCCCAACCATGTCGCGCGGATTGCCGAGCTGGCTAATGACGGCTTTTACGACGGCGTCGTGTTCCACCGCGTCATCCCCGGCTTCATGGCGCAGGGTGGCGATCCCACCGGCACCGGCATGCACGGGTCGGACAAGCCCAATCTCGCCGCCGAATTCTCGAAGGAGCCGCATGTCCGCGGTGTCGCGTCGATGGCGCGCGCGCAGAGCCCGAACTCGGCCAACAGCCAGTTCTTCATCTGCTTCGACGATGCGCGTTTCCTCGACGGCCAATATACCGTGTGGGGCGAAGTGACCTCGGGCATGGAATATGTCGACGCGCTCCCCAAGGGCGAGCCGCCGCGCGAGCCCGGCAAGATCGTGAAGGCGCGCGCCGAGTAACGATCTCCCTCTCCCCGCTTGCGGGGAGAGGGTGGCCGAGCGCGGCGAGGTCGGGAGAGGGGCAGTATCAGGGGCTGTCGCCCATGATGGCCTCTCTCCCCGACCCTCTCCCCCAGTGGGGAGAGGGAAATTTACACGCTCGGATCGGCGATGGTGTCGATCAGCCAGTCGTGAAACAGTTTGACCGGCCGCTGCGTCAGCGCGCGCGGTCGGCAGGCGAACCAATAGCTGTACGGGCTTTCCACCGGAATATCGAACAGCCGCACCAGCCGGTCGTCATGCGCATCCTCGAAATGGCTGGCGTGCATGAAGGCGATGCCAAGCCCTTGCGCAGCCGCCTCCAGCATCAACGCTCCCGAATCGAAATGGTCGATCGCGAGTGGTTCCAGGTCGGTCAGTCCCGCTGCCGCGCGCCAGGCGCTGAACGTATCGGGCATGTCGCGATGGACCAGCGCGGTCAGGCCAGCAAGCTGTTCCGGGCGGACGATCGGGTCCGCGCCTTCGCGCAGCTGCTTCGCGCCGATGACATAGACCTGATTGCGATCCAGCCGCCGCGCATAAAGCGTCGGGTCGATCTCGCGCGCAAGCGCGATCACCGCGTCCAGTCCTTCGCCCAGTCGTGCAAGGCCGTGCTGCGCGGTATCGACGTCAAGATGCAGTTCGGGGTGCTTGGCGCGCAGCTCGGGCAAGCGCGGAAACAGCCGTTGCGACGCGTAAAGCGGCAAGATGCCAAGCCGCAGGCGCAGCACATCGGTATTGCTGGTCATGATTTCGACCGCGTCCGACAATTGGTCGAGCGCCGGCGCGATCTGCTGCAGCAGGCGGTCGCCGTCGGCGTTCAGCACCACCGCCTGATGGCGTCGTTCGAACAGCGGGCGTCCGATGAAGCGCTCCAGCGCCTGGATGCGGCGGCTGAGCGCGGGCGGCGACAAAGCGAGTTCCTGCGATGCAGCCTTGATCGACCCCGTCCGTGCGACCTGCACGAACGCCTCGATTGCGGTCAATGGCGGCAATCTCCGCATGATGGAATGGCCTCTTCCCTTATGGTTGCGCTATCTTGTGCAGCGCACCAAAATACCGTTCGCTCGAAAGCTATCATTTCTCGACTGCAAAAGAAAAGCACCGATTGCAGAAAGCGCAATCGCAATCGGTTCTTTCGCACTTGCAACATGGAACGCCGCACGGCACATAGGGGGTGCCTTTCAGGCATCCTCTCCTAAAACTTTCAAGGCCGATCCTTCACAGGGTCGGCCCTTTTTTTGTTTTATCAACGCCTTCCGTAACGACTTCGCCCGCGCTCTCGCATTTGTGGAACCACGTTCCTATCTCGCGCGCTCAACACCTGGCCGACTGCCCTGCGCAGCGACGGGTTTAAGCGAGGAACAGATCTATGGCGGACGTCGAGACGCCGATTCGGAAATTGCAGGTCGCTAACGCCCGTCCCGAGGATAGCGGGCGCGGGCTCGCCCACGTGCCCCGCGCGCTGCTGGCCGCGCTCGGTCTTGGCGAGGGCGATGTTATCGAGATCGTTGGCAAATCCTCCACCCCCGCGCGCGCGGTCGCGCCTTATGCCGAGGACGAAGGGCTTGAGATCATCCGCATCGATGGGCTTCAGCGCGCCAATGCGGGAGTCGGGTCGGGCGATTTCGTCGAAATCCGCCGTGTCGAATCGAAGGCGGCGACGCGGGTGGTGTTTGCCCCGGCGCAGCAGAATCTGCGTTTGCAGGGCTCGTCCAACGCGTTGAAGCGCACCTTCCTGGGCCGCCCGCTGACGCAGGGCGACGTCGTCGCAACCGCAGGGCAGCAGCGCGTCGACAACATGCCCCCCGGTGTGCAGAATATGCTGCGCGCGCCGGCTTATGCGCTCCAGGAAATCCGCCTCGCGGTGATCTCCACCGTGCCCAAGGGCGTGGTGCATGTGGACGAAAATACTGAAATTGAACTTCGCCCCGAATATGAGGAGCCGAAGGAAGCGCGCCGCGCCGACGTTACCTATGACGATATTGGCGGCATGGGCCCGACGATCGATCAGTTGCGCGAAATGGTCGAATTGCCGCTGCGCTACCCCGAATTGTTCCAGCGTCTTGGCGTCGATCCGCCCAAGGGCGTGTTGCTGCACGGGCCGCCCGGCACCGGCAAGACGCGGCTTGCGCGCGCCGTTGCCAACGAATCCGCCGCCGAGTTTTTCCTGATCAACGGGCCCGAGATCATGGGCTCCGCGTACGGCGAATCCGAGGGCAAGTTGCGTCAGGTGTTCGAGGAAGCGGCCAAGGCGGCACCCTCGATCGTGTTCATCGACGAGATCGATTCGATCGCGCCCAAGCGCGGGCAAGTGTCGGGTGAGGCCGAGAAGCGGCTGGTCGCGCAATTGCTGACGCTGATGGACGGGCTGGAAGCGCGCGCCAATGTCGTGGTGATCGCGGCGACCAATCGCCCCGAAGCGATCGATGAGGCGCTTCGGCGTCCGGGTCGGTTCGACCGGGAAATCGTCGTCGGCGTGCCGGATGAGCGCGGTCGTCGCGAGATTCTCGGCATCCACACACGTGGTATGCCGCTTGGCGACAAGGTCGATCTGGATGAGCTGGCGCGCACCACCTATGGCTTTGTCGGGGCCGATCTTGCCGCACTCGCGCGCGAGGCGGCGATCGAGGCGGTGCGCAAGCTGATGCCGCGGCTCAACCTGTCGGAGGGCACGATCCCGCCCGAGATCCTCGACACGCTCGCCGTGACCCGCGAGGATTTCGTCGATGCGCTGAAGCGCGTGCAGCCCTCGGCGATGCGCGAAGTGATGGTCGAGGCACCGCGCGTCCGCTGGGACGATGTCGGTGGTCTCGATTCAGCGCAGATGCGCTTGAAGGAAGGTGTCGAACTCCCGCTGAAGGACCCCGATGCGTTCCGGCGGCTGGGCATTCGCCCGGCCAAGGGCTTCCTGCTTTACGGTCCGCCCGGCACCGGCAAGACCTTGTTGGCCAAAGCGGTCGCGCGCGAGGCGCAGGCGAACTTCATCGCCACGCGCTCGTCCGATCTGCTCAGCAAATGGTATGGCGAGAGCGAACAGCAAATCGCCAAATTGTTCGCGCGCGCGCGGCAGGTGGCACCGTGCGTGATCTTCATCGATGAGCTTGATTCGCTGGTGCCTGCGCGCGGCGGCGGGCTGGGTGAGCCGCAAGTGACCGAACGCGTCGTCAACACCATCCTCGCCGAGATGGATGGGCTGGAGGAATTGCAGTCGGTCGTGGTGATCGGCGCGACCAACCGGCCCAATCTGATCGACCCGGCCTTGCTTCGGCCGGGCCGCTTCGACGAACTGATCTATGTCGGCGTGCCCAGCCTCGACGGGCGCGCGCGCATCCTGGCGATCCAGACCGCCAAGATGCCGATCGCCGAGGACGTCAATCTCGACGAACTCGCGCGACGGACCGATCGCTTCACCGGAGCCGATCTCGAGGATCTCGTGCGGCGCGCCGGGCTCACGGCTTTGCGCGAATCGCTGGCCGTCACGCAGGTGACGATGGCGCATTTCGAGATTGCGCTGGGCGAATCGCGCGCCTCGGTCACGCCCGAGCTCGAACGTGAGTATGAATCGATGAGCACGCGGCTGAAGCAGGATGCGGCGTCGCTGCAGCCAATCGGCTTCGTCTCACCGGGGCAATTGCGCCCCCGCGAGGGAGATCGCTGACGGTTCGCGCAAGGTGAAGCGGGCATAGAGGAACAGCAGCAGCATTGCGGCACCCGCTGTCAGATAGGGCAGCGGGTGCCATGCTTCATACAGCCCCACCCCGATCGACGGCCCCAGCACGAACGCCGCACCGTTGATCGAGGTGACCTTCCCCGCAACCGCCCCTTGCGCGTTATGCCCGACCGCGAGCGACGCCCCTGCCGTAAACGCCGGGCGCGTAAAGCCGAAGCCGACGCTGGCGAGCGCATAGGCGCAGGCGATGCTGTAGAGCGACGTCGCCAGCCCGGTCAGCACGCAGCCGAGCGTCGCGATCAGCAGCCCTGTCAGCATCATCGCGCGCGGTCGCAGATCGAGATTGGGGATGATCCCCCATTGCACCAGCAGCGCCGCGCCCGCGCCCATCATGAGCACGATACCGGTCGGTTGCAGCGCGAGCGCCGGGGCGAGATGCAAGCGGTCGATCACGAGGAAACCGATCGCCTGCCCCGTCATCGCCTGGCCGTGGCCCATGATCAGCCCCGCGATCATCCAGCCCCGAATGCGCGGGTCGGCATAGCCCACTTGCTCGCTATGCGGCTCGGTCGCCGCCATGATGCTCGCACCCGAACTTTGCCCGCCGATCGAAGGATAGGCATTGGCCGCACCATGCGTCCCCGCCTGCGGGATCAGGTCGTTGGGCAGCATCTGCCGCACCGCGATCCACACGCTGAGCCCGAACAGCGCGAACAGGAAGGCCGGGCCCGCCAGCCCGATCTCGACCCCGCCGAGCGACCCGAGGATCAGGTAGGGGGCAATGGCGGGGCCAAGGATGGTCCCAAGGCCAAAGGCCGATCCCAACAGCGTGAGCGCCTTGGTGCGTTGCGCGCGCGAGGTATTGCCCGCGACCAACGCCTGGACTGCGGGCGGTGCCGCTGCGCCGAAGGTGCCGTAGATCAGCCGCCCGACGATGAAGCACAGGAACGCCGCCGTGCCGCCGATCCAGCCATTGATCCCGGCGGTGAGAAACACGCCGCATACGCTCAGCGACACGGCAAAACCACCGACGCCGAGCAGGATCATCGCGCGCCGTCCGTGCCGGTCCGACCGCTTCGCCCAGAACGGCGCCGCCAGCACCCACAGCAGTGCCGATACCGAAAATGCCGCCGCCACCGCGCTGTCGGGCACGCGCAGCGACCGGCCAAGCGCGGGCAGCACCGATTGCAGCGCGGTGTTGCCCGCCGCGATCGTCAGCATGACGGTGAACAGCAACGCGAAATCGCGATCGATCCGCGCTTGCCGCTTCACCGCTCGCGCCCGAAATTGAGCCGCTTGGTGACGTTATAGTCGAGCACGGTCATCACGAAAAAGGCAGCGGCCTGCTTGGTGCGAGTCCACCAGCCGGTGGTGGCGCGATAATGTTCGGCGGTGATCCGCTCGGATTCACCCACCTCGTTATCGACATAGGCGCGGACATGCGCGGCAAAGGCCGGGTCATCGATCCGCAGCATCATTTCCAGGTTCAGGAACAGGCTGCGAATATCGTAATTGGCCGAGCCGATATAGACGACGTCGTCGATCAGGAAGAGCTTGGTGTGCAGCTTGGTCGGCTGATATTCGTAGATCTGCACGCGCTTGCGCAGCAGCCCGGCATAAGTGAAGCGCGACGCCCAAATCGCGGCACCGTGATCGTTTTTGGACGCCAGCACGATCCGCACCCGGCCGCGCAGCCCGGCCGCGTCGAGCCGCCGCAGCATCCCCGGACTCGGCGCGAAATAGGCGGAGATCAGATCGACGCGCTGGGCGGCTTCGAGATCGCGCTTCACCGCGCGCGCCCAGGGAGACAGCCTGCGGGTCGGGCCGCCGAACAGCCAGCGCACGCTGCCATCTGGCTCGCTCCACGTCTTCAGCGCACGGCGCAGTGCGCGCAACGGAGGCTTGGGCCGCTTGGCCCAGCGCGCCAGCGCATCGAAATAACCGGTGATGCGCTGCGCGGCGGGCCCTTCGACCAGCAAACCGAGGTCGCGCCATGCCTGCTCGGCGGGTGTCCCGAAATAGCTGTCCTCGACGTTAAAGCCGCCGATAATGGCGCGCGCTTGATCGGATTCGCCATCGGCCAGCGCCAATTTCTGGTGATTGCGCAATAGATAGCGCCTGCCCCAGCGCGGCACGAAGCGACAGACCTCGACGCCGGCTTCGCGTAGCGGTTCGAAAAAGTGATGGCTCTCGGCGACTTCGCTGCCCAGGCCGTCGACCACCAGCGATACCTTCACCCCGCGCGCCGCCGCCCGGATCATCGCGCCGCGCACCTTGGCCCCGGCCGCGTCATCGACATAGATGTAGTAGAGGATGCGCAGCGTGTGTTTGGCACCGTCGATCAGCGCGATCAGCGTGTCGAGGCGTCGCGGACCCGTATCGAGCATGGTCAGGCGGTTGCCAGCGACCGTGAAGGTCGGTTGTTCGCGCGGGCTCTCCATCCGCCTGCTCTGGCGGGGCCGCTGGCGGGATGCAACCCGCTTTCCTTGACTCCCGCGCACTTCCAGCCTAAATCGCCGCCTTTCCGACTATCGTCGTACAAGCAAGGAAGCCGTTCATGGCGCGCGTCACTGTCGAAGATTGCGTCGACAAGATTCCCAACCGCTTCGATCTCGTCCTGTTCGCCGCCCAGCGCGCGCGGCAGATTTCGGGTGGTGCTGAATTGCTGCTAGATCGCGATCGCGACAAGAACCCGGTCGTCGCGCTGCGCGAGATCGCCGAGGAGCTGGTGCAGCCCGCGCATCTGCAGGAATCGGTCGTCTCCGGTCTGCAGCGCGTCCAGATGGACGATGACGATGTTGCCGATGCGGTCGGTTCGCTGGCGGCTTCAGCCGAAGCGCTGCGCCTCACCGCAGCGGCTCCCCCGCGCAACCAGAATCTCGGCGCGGACTACGAAGGCTGAGTATGACGCCCGCGCCTGACGCTTTGCGTTAGACGCGGGTCACCCAAGTGGCGGACGGCGGTAGCGCGGGGCGTGTTCCCGCGTTTGCCGTCCGACGGCGTGGTTTGCCACACCGTATTTACGTCTCCCAGATCACGCCTCGTCTGGTTCCGTCGCGGCCTTGGCGCGACCCTTGAAACCCTGCGCCACCACATACCATTCGCTCGACGCCTTGCGGCTGGCGGCGGGCTTGGCGTGTTTCACCGTCGCGAAATTGCGCTTCATCTCCGCCACCAGGGCGGTGTCAGCACCACCTGCGAAGACCTTGCCGACAAAGGCACCGCCGGGCTCCAGCACGTCAATGGCAAAGGCCAAAGCCGCCTCGACCAAGCCCATCGTGCGCAAGGCATCGGTCTGGGGATGGCCGACGGTATTGGCCGCCATGTCCGACAGCACAAGGTCGGGCGCGCCATCGAGCGCCGCCATCAGTCGCTCGGGCGCGACATCGGCCATGAAATCGAGCTGAAATATCGTGACGCCGTCGATCGGGTCGACCGGGAGCAAATCGATCCCGACGATCGCCGCCTTGGGCACCAGCCGTCGCACCACTTGCGACCAGCCACCCGGCGCGATGCCAAGATCGACCACGCGGCGCTTGCCCTTCAGGAAGGCGAAGCGTTCGTCCAGCTCGCTCAATTTATAGGCCGCGCGGCTGCGAAAGCCGTCGGCCTTGGCGCGCTTCACATACGGGTCGTTCAATTGCCGCTCGAGCCAGCGCGTCGATTGCGCGGTGCGCTTGCGTGCCGTCTTCACGCGGACCCTCAGGCCGCCACCATCCCGGCTCATGCACCATTTCCCATCAAGCGTCGAAGAATGCCCTCGCGAATGCCGCGATCGGCGATGCCGAGCCGTTCGGCCGGCCACAAGTCCAGAATGGTTTCCAGAATGGCGCAACCAGCGACGACCAGATCGGCGCGTTCCGACCCGATACAGGGCAATTGCGCGCGCTGGCGCAAGTCCATTTCCGCAAGCTCGGTACTGATGCGCCGCATGGCGCTGGCGGGGACGATCAAACCGTCCACTTGCGCCCGGTCGTAATGCGACAGGCCGAGATGCACGCTTGCCAGCGTGGTGACGGTTCCCGATGTGCCGAGCAGGCGCGGCACCGCGATGCCGCGTGGCAGCCGCGCCGCAAAGGGGGCCATGCTTTCGGTAACCAGCGCGCGCATGCGGGCATAAGCGGCCGCGCGGCCCTCCGGCCCGTCGCCATGGCCGGCGCTTTCGGTCAACGAGACCACGCCCCATGGCGCGCTGTGCCAGTCCAGCACCTTCGGGTCGGGGCCGCGGGTGTCGACCAGAACCAGTTCGGTCGATCCGCCGCCAATGTCGAAAATGAGCGCAGGGTCTTCGCCCGGCTCGATCAGCGCATGGCACCCGAGCACCGCGAGCCGCGCCTCCTCCTCGGCGGTGATAACGTCGAGCAAAATCCCGGTTTCGGCATAAGCGCGAGCGATGAACTCGGCTCCGTTGCTGGCGCGGCGACAGGCCTCGGTGGCCACCGCGCGCGACAGGGTGACGTTGCGGCGTTTCAATTTGTCCGCGCAGATTTTCAGCGCGGCGATGGTGCGTTCGATCGCAGCGTCGCTCAAGCGTCCCGAACTTGCCAGGCCTTCGCCCAGCCGCACGATCCGCGAAAAAGCGTCGATTACGGCAAATCCATCGCCTTGTGGTCGCGCGATCAGCAGGCGGCAATTGTTGGTGCCAAGGTCAAGTGCGGCGAAGTGGCGTGGATCTCGCCCGCGTGTAACGAGTGCGGTGCCGCCTCTTGGTTTGCCGTTGGTCGGCGCCGAACGGGCAGGCTTTACCTGCCGGTACGGCATATCGGGCGATCGATCCCCCATGCCGTGTGACTCGCTTATTCTGTTCTGCCGTCGCGGCGCGCGGGTCGCGCGCCGTTCGGTGCTTGGGCGCGATCCTAGCGGATGGTCGGTCGACCGGCAAGCGACCCCGCTGCGCCTCTGCCATCGGTTGACATGCGCGGCGCTCGCCCGTAGAGCGCGACCCCGGCGTTGCCCCGTCGTCTAATGGTAAGACTGCGGTTTCTGATACCGCCTATTGAGGTTCGAATCCTCACGGGGCATCCAGCCATCTCCTTCCTTTTCCGACCCACTGGCGCGCAACGATCTCGCGCGCGCTGGGTTGATGGGGGGTACGCCCGCACGTTGCATGGCCGGGTTATGGGAGGTCGGGTGAACGGAAGCGTATCGGCAGCAGGAGGTGACCGTCTCGCCCGGTGGCTGCGCTGGCGCTATGTTCTGGGCGCGCTCGGCTTGGCGTTGGGGGCAGTTTTGCTTGGGCTGTGGCTGGCGCGCAAACCGCTCGCCGAGCATTTCATTGCCGATACGCTTCGCGCTCGCGGGGTTCCCGCGCGCTACCAGATCGAGAAAATTGGCCTGCGCACACAGCGCCTGACCAATGTCGTCCTCGGTGATCCGGCCAATCCCGATTTGCGCGCCGACTGGCTGGAAGTGGATACCAGCCTGGGGTTTTCGGGGGTCGGCGTTACGGCGGTCCGTATCGGTCATCTCGCCATGCGCGGGCGACTGGCCGACGGAAAGGTCTCGTTCGGTGCCATCGACCGACTGCAGCCCCAAGCCGCGGGTACGGCATTCGCGCTGCCGCGCATCAGAGTCGACATTGCCGACGCGCGCATCGCGCTGACGACGCCTTATGGTGCGCTCGCATTGGCGACGACGGGATCCGGGGCGCTGGACGATGGCTTTTCGGGGAGGTTGCGCGCGACCTCGGCGCGGCTCGCGGTTGGCGGGTGTCGGCTGGACGACGTTTCCGCCGATGTGGCGATACAGGTGCTGGCAGCACGGCCAAGCGTCAGCGGCCCCGTCCGCGCCGCACGCGCTGACTGTGCGGGCGTGCAAGCGACGGGAGCAGCCGTCGACCTAGACGTGGTGCTGAACCGGCAGCTCGACCGATGGAAGGGAAAGGCACAGCTTGGTATCGCGGCTGTCGCGCGGAGCGGTGTGGGCGCGCGCACGATCATGGGGCCAGTGTCCTTCGCTGGATCGGGGAAGGATCTGTCGGGTGCTGTCGACCTGCATTCGGGCCCTTTCGCCGCCAGCGGCGTTGCCGGACGCCAGGCCGCGCTGACCGGAGCCTATCGGTACGCGAATGGTGGTTTCACGTTCGATGGCGACGCGCGGGCGGTGGCAGCGCAACTCTCTCCCGCCCGGTTGACGCAGCTCGATTCGTGGCAAAGCGCGAGCGCGGGAACGCCGCTCGGGCCGATGGCCACGCAGGTGGTGATGGCGACACGGTCGGCGGCGCGTTCCGTCAGTGTTGATGCCCGCATAACCGCCACGATCGGCGGTGCCCAGGGGCGGGTACGGATGTCGCGACTGGCGCTCGCGACTGCGTCGGGCGTGAACCTTCGTGCCTCGGGCGCTGCTGACATCACCTATGGCGGGGCCCGCAGCGGATGGCGGATCGCGGGTGCCGCCGAGATGGCAGGCGGCGGCTTGCCGGAGGCACGGGTTCGGGTCATGCAGGATGCTGCGGGCAGCCCGTTGATCGGTCAAGCGATCATCAAACCCTATGCCGTCGGGACATCGCAGCTTGTGTTGGCCCCTGTCGCCTTCACCGCGCGCAACGATGGCGCGACCCAGGTCACGACCAGGATCGATGTGTCGGGGCCGCTTGGCGACGGTCGGGTCGAATCGCTGCGCTTGCCGATCGTGGCGACGTGGGACGGGGGCTCCCGCTTGACCGTCAATGCCACATGTGCCCCGCTCGGGTTCGCGCGACTACGCCTTTCGGGCATCGATTTGCGGCGGTCTTCGATGACGCTGTGCCCCCGCGATGGCGGACTGGCGCGCCTGGAGCGCGGCGTGTTGCGCGGCGGAGGCGGGATCGGGCCGATCCGACTGGCTGGGACACTGGGCGCGTCGCCGCTGGAACTGGTGATGCGGCAGGCGCAGTGGAGTTTGGAAGACCGTCGCTTCGTGCTGGCGGGGCTTGGTGTGCGGGTCGGGACGGCAGAGCGGATCACCCGGCTCGATGTGGCGCGATTGGCCGGGGCGTTTGCCGCCAGTCGCCCGCAGGGCAGCTTTGACGGAGCAGCGGGACAAATCGGCAGCGTCCCGCTGCTCCTGTCGGCCGCCAATGGCAATTGGCGCTTTGCCGAGGGCAAGCTGTCGCTGGCGGGTGGACTCGCGGTGGCGGACAGTGCCGCCAGTCCGCGGTTCCACCCTATGGCGGTGCGCGGCGCGGCCGTGACGCTGGCCGACAACCACATTGTCGCCACTGGCACGCTGTTCGAACCGAAGCAGGGCGTGAAAGTGGCCGATGTCACCATCGCGCACGATCTCGGCACAGGAACGGGCCGCGCCGATCTGATCGTCCCGGGCATCACCTTCGACGAGCATTTCCAGCCCGATCACCTCACCCCGCTGACCTTTGGCGTCATCGCCAATGTCGTGGGTGCGACCAGCGGAGAGGGGCATATTCGCTGGACACCGCAAGCCGTGACGAGCGACGGCGTGTTCCGCACCGGGGGCATCAATCTGGCCGCCGCTTTTGGCCCGGCGAGCGGCATTGCCGGGGAAATCCGCTTTACCGATCTGCTCAATCTCGAGAGCGCGCCTGGGCAGGTCGCGACGATCAAAAGCCTCAACCCGGGCGTTGCGGTCAATGACGGCGTGGTTCGCTATCAGTTGCTGCCGGGCGCGCGGGTGCGGGTCGAGCAGGGCGTATGGCCCTTTGCCGGCGGTCGCCTGTCGCTCGAACCGACCCTCCTCGATTTCGACGAGGCGCAGGAACGCCATTTGACCTTCCGCGTGACGGGCGTGCAGGCCGACCAGTTTCTCCAGCAATTCGACTTCAAGAATTTGAACGCGACGGGCATTTTCGACGGCGCGCTGCCGATGGTGTTCGATGCGCGCGGCGGGCGGATCGAAAACGGCAATCTGGTGGTGCACCCCGGCGGCGGCACGATCGCCTATGTCGGCGAAGTGACGCAGAAAGACCTCGGCTTTTGGGGGAATTTCGCGTTCCAGTCGCTGAAATCGCTGCGCTATCGCAATCTCGACATCGTCATGAACGGTCCGCTGGCGGGCGAGGTGATCACGCAAGTGCGTTTCGCCGGGATTGCGCAAGGCGCGGGCGCCAAGCGCAATTTCCTGTTCGACCGGCTGCAGAAGCTGCCGATCGTGTTCAACCTCAGGATTTCCGCACCGTTCCGCCAGCTCGCCGATTCGGTGCAGAATTTCTATGATCCCAAGCGGCTGGTCGAACGCAATTTGCCGACCCTGCTGGAAGAACAAAATAAACGCGCGGTGCCGCCGACGCCCGCCACCCCCATTCAGCCCTCCGACAGCAGGACCGTGCCATGACCGAAACAGCATTGACGATGATGAAGGACCGGCCGAGCAACAGTGTAATGAAGAGACTGACGATCCTGGGCCTGTGCGCGCTCTGTCTTGCCCAGACGGCATGCGTTAATGTGACCGCGCCCGACAAACCGATCGTCATCAATCTCAACATCAGCGTGACGCAGGAAGTGGTCTATCGTCTTGATGGCCAGGCCAAGAATTTGATTCAGTCGCAACCGGGGATTTTCTGATGAACAGGCTCAAGATATCGATCGCGACGCTCCTGCTGGTCGGCGGTGCGTCTGCGGCCGTTGCCCAGCGTGATCCGGCCTATCAGGCGGCGCGCGCGGCGGGCGAAGTGGGCGAGCAGCCCGATGGCTATCTCGGCGTGGTCGGCAGCGCGAGCCCGGCGGTGCGCGCGCTGGTCAACAACATCAACATCCAGCGCAAGGCGGCGTATACCCAGCAAAGCGCGGCGTCGGGTGCCACGGTCGAGCAGTTCGCCTTTACCAGCGGGTGCAATTTGATCCTGAAGACCGCGCCAGGCGAGAAATATAAAGGCCCCGACGGCGTTTGGAAAACGCGCACCGCCGCCCCGCCGGAACGCGATTCGCGCTGTATATGAGCGGCGCGCGTTATTTGGCCTCGGCGAGCGCGGCCTTGGCGGTGGCGCTCGTCCAGTCCATGCCGCCGGTGCTGCGCCAAACTTCGTGACCGGTCGAATCGAACAGGATGCTCATCGGCAGGCTGGCATTATAGGTGATGCTGAAGCCGACATCCTTGTCGAGATAGGGCTTCAGCCGTGCGAAGCTGTGCTTGGCGAAGAAACCGGCGACGGTCGGGCGGTCCTTGTCCTGGCTGATCGTGGCGACGGTGATGGTTGCTGCCGCTGCATCGAGCGTCGGCATTTCCTTGACGCACGGGCCGCACCAGGTCGCCCAGAGATTGACCAGCACTGGCTTGCCCTTGAACGCCGCCAGCGTCATCGGCTTGCCATCGGGGTCTTCGAACGTGACCGCGGGGGCGGCTTCGCCCTTGTGGCTGCGGTCGATCGCGTGCGTCTCAGCCGGTTCTGCGGTGGCCTGCGCGGAATTGGCGGTGGGCGCGAGCGCGTCTTGCCCGTTGGACGAGACTTGCTTATCGCACCCGCCAAGCACTCCGAGTAGCAGGACCGGGACCATCACCGAGCGTAAAGACATATCGGGCGCATCCAATGCGATGTGGGGCGGTCGTTTTGCCGAAGGGCCGACCGCAGTGATGCGGGCGATAAATGCCTCGATCCCGTTCGACAAGCGTTTGTGGCGACAGGACATCGCCGGGTCCAAGGCGCATGTCGCGATGTTGGGCGCGACCGGCATCGTTTCGGCGGAGGATGCTGCCGCGATCTCGGCGGGCCTCGACACCGTTGCCGCGCATTATGCCGAGCATGGCGTGGCCGAGGACATGGTGCTCGAAGACATCCATATGCAAAGCGAGTCGCGCCTGGCCGAGGCGATCGGCCCGGTTGCCGGACGGCTGCACACCGCGCGCTCGCGCAACGACCAGGTCGCGACCGATTTCAAACTGTGGGTGCGCGATGCGATCGATGAGGTCGATGCTGCCCTTGGCGCGTTTCAGGACGCCTTGCTCGCGCGTGCGGAGCAGCATGCCGACAGCGTGATGCCGGGCTTCACGCATCTTCAGAGCGCGCAGCCGGTGACGCTCGGCCATCATCTGATGGCCTATTATGAAATGATCGCACGCGACCGCAGCCGCTTTGCCGATGCGCGGGCGCGGATGAACCTGTCGCCGCTCGGTTCGGCTGCGCTGGCGGGCACCGGCTTCCCGATCGACCGGGAAATGACGGCGGCGGCGCTCGGCTTCGACGGGCCGACGCGCAATTCGCTCGATGGCGTGTCCGACCGCGATTTCGCGATCGATTATCTGACCTCGGCGACGCAATGTTCGCTGCATCTGTCGCGGCTTGCCGAGGAATTCGTGCTGTGGGCGTCGCAGCCGTTCGGCTTCGTCGCTCTATCGGATCAATGGTCGACCGGCAGCTCGATCATGCCGCAGAAGCGCAACCCCGATGCGGCCGAACTGGTGCGCGGCCATGCCGGGCGCATCCTCGGCTGCATGACCGCGCTGATGGTGACGATGAAGGGCCTGCCGCTGGCCTATTCCAAGGACATGCAGGACGATAAGCCGCCGGTGTTTGAGGCGCATGATTTGCTAGGGCTGTCGATCGCGGCGATGACGGGCATGGTCGAAAGCGCGACCTTCCGGACCGATCGGATGCGCGGGCTTGCCGAAGCCGGTTTCGCCACCGCGACCGATCTCGCCGACTGGCTGGTGCGCGAAGCAGGCGTGCCGTTCCGCGAGGCGCATCACATCACCGGCCAGGCAGTGGCGCGCGCGGAAGCGCTGGGGGTGAAGCTCGACGCGGTGCCGCTGGCCGATTTGCAAGCCATTGATGCGCGGATCGACGATCGCGTCTATGGCGTGTTGTCGGTCGATGCGTCGGTTGCCAGCCGCACGAGCTTTGGCGGCACCGCGCCGTCGCGCGTGCGGGCGGCGATTGCGGCGGCACGCGAAGGGAAACGGTCATGACACTCACGCGGGTGCCGGGTTTGATGGTCCTCGGGTCGATCGCGCTGCTCGCGGGTTGTGGTTCGGCGACCACCTTGAAACCGCCCAAGGGCCAACCATTGCCGGTCGCGCCTTATGGGGCGACCGCCACGCCGACGCCTGCCGATTTGATAAAACCGAGCGACCAGGCCCGCCCCGAGCGCAGTGACGAAGTGCTCAAGAACTCGCAGCAGCGGCGCGGCGACGATTTCGATTTGCCGCCCCCCAACTGATTTAGGCTGTTTTTATGGATCATTTTTCGCTCGTCGATGGGGCGATGCACTGCGAAGGCGTGCCGTTGTCGGTGATTGCCGAGGCGGTCGGCACCCCGGTTTATGTTTATTCGACCGCGACGCTGAAGCGCCACGCCCGCGTGTTCCGCGAAGGGCTGGCCGGGGCGGGGGATGTCCACCTCGCTTATGCGATCAAGGCCAATCCCAATCTCGCGGTGCTGCGCGTGATGGCGGATGCGGGCTATGGTGCTGACGTCGTGTCGGGTGGCGAGCTCGCGCGCGCGCTGGCGGCGGGGATTCCGGCCAGCGACGTAGTGTTTTCGGGCGTCGGCAAGACCGTCACTGAATTGACCACCGCGCTGGAGGCTGGGCTCGGCCAGTTCAACCTCGAGCTGGAAGAAGAAGGCGTCGTGCTGGCCGGGCTGGCGGCGGCGCGCGGGCTGGTCGCCAATGCGACGCTGCGCGTGAATCCCGATGTCGATGCCGGCACCCACGCCAAGATTTCGACCGGCAAGCGCGAGAACAAGTTCGGCGTGCCGATCGACCAGGCTCCGGCGATTTTCGGGCGATTGGCGGGCTTGCCCGGCCTCGCGCTGCGCGGCGTCGCGATCCACATTGGTAGTCAGTTGAGCGATCTTGCGCCGCTGGAAGCGGCCTATCGGCGCGTCGGGGAACTGGTCACCGAATTGCGCGGGCTTGGTTTCCCGATCGAACGCGTTGATCTCGGCGGTGGGCTGGGCGTGCCGTATCGCGAAGGCGATGTCTTGCCGAGCCCCGCCGAATACGGTGCGATGGTTGCCCGCGCGACTAAGGATTGGGGCGTGCGGCTGATGTTCGAACCCGGCCGCGTGATTGCGGGCAATGCCGGTGTGCTGCTGACCAAGGTGATCTGGGTCAAACCCGGCGCGATCAATCCCTATGTCATCGTCGACGCCGCGATGAACGATCTCGCCCGCCCGGCGATGTATGACGCCTGGCATGATTTCAGGGCGGTCCATCCGACCGGCGAACGCATGGTCGCGAACATTGCCGGGCCGGTGTGCGAAAGCGGCGACACCTTCGCGATGGGCCGGGACATCGATGCCGTGAAGAGCGGCGACCTCGCCATCTTCCGCACAGCCGGAGCTTATGGCGCGACGATGGCATCGACCTATAACAGCCGCGCATTGGTGCCCGAAGTGCTGGTCGATGGCGACCGGTTTGCGGTGGTTGCCGACCGTATCCTGCCCGAGACGATCCTCGCCGCCGAACGCATTCCGGAATGGCTCACGCCGGGTGACTGACGACGCTCGTCTGCACAGTCTGCCGCTTTTCGTGCGGCTGGCCGGGCGGCCGGTGATTCTTGTTGGAACCGGCGAAGCCGCTGACGCCAAGCGCCGCCTGCTGGAACGCGGCGGGGCCGAAATCGTCGGCGAAGCGGCGGCGGCGGCGTTGGCCATCGTTGCGCTGGAGGAACCTGCACAGGCGCAAGCGGTTATCGCGCGGCTGAAGGCCCGAGGCGTGCTGGTCAACGCGGTCGATCGGCCGGATGATTGCGACTTCACGCTGCCCGCGATCATCGATCGCAACCCCGTGATCGTCGCGATTGGCACCGGCGGGGCCTCGGCTGGACTGGCGGCGGCGGTGCGGCAACGGCTGGAGACGCTGCTGCCGCAAACGCTCGGGCCCCTCGCGACCGCGCTGTTCCGCTGGCGGGCCGCGATCCGGCTCGCTTTCCCGTCGCTGGAGGCGCGGCGGCGCGCGCTGGGCGCGGCCTTTGCGCAAGGCGGAGCGCTCGATCCATTGGCGGCGGGGCCGGAGGCGGTCGAGCCATGGCTGCTGTCGCCGATCGCGCAGCGCGACCAATTCGTCCATATCCGTCTGGTCTCCGACGATCCCGACGATCTCACGCTTGCCCAGGCGCGCGCGCTCGCTTTGGCCGACCGGATTTATGCGGCGGCATCCGCTCCCTCTGCCGTTCTGGACCGCGCGCGTGCGGATGCGGTGCGGATCCTCTGCGCAGGTCCGCCCGTTACGCGCGAGCCGGGGCTTTCGGTTTGGCTGGAGAAACTATGAGCGGTTTTGCCTATTGCGTTGCCGACGGCAAGGCGGCGCGGATCGACATCGGCCAGGCCATCGCGGCGACCGGCGACCTGGTCTGGGTGCATCTCACCTCGAACAACGAAGATGCGCAGGCGTGGCTGACCGACACCGCCAAAGCCCCCGATTATATCGTCGATGCGCTGACCACGTCCGAATCGCGCCCGCGTTGCGATGCG
This sequence comes from Sphingomonas sp. PSPC2-2, assembly GCF_049897725.1. NCBI lineage: Bacteria > Pseudomonadati > Pseudomonadota > Alphaproteobacteria > Sphingomonadales > Sphingomonadaceae > Sphingomonas > Sphingomonas sp. PSPC2-2. The sequence goes on from NZ_JAFCWU010000003.1 coordinate 87,958, forward strand.
GTGGGCGATGGCGCGTTTCTCAATCTGCGCGGGCGCTCGAACGAAGCGATGACCACCTCGGATCCGCTCGCGTCGCTGCGGATCTGGGCGGTCGCGGGGCGGGTGATTTCGGTCACCCGGCGTGCGGTGACCGCGATCGACGATGTCGTGAAGCTGATCGAGGGCGGTCATATCCGCGACCCAGGCGACCTGATCGCCGAATTCGCGGTGGCGATTACCGAAGAGCTCGATCCCGAAGTGGCCGATCTCGGCGACCGTCTCGATGATTGCGAAGCCGATCTCGATGCGGACAAAGTGTTCGAACTGCGTCGCGGTGTGACCAAGGTGCGCGTTGCGGCGATCGGCTATCGGCGCTTCCTGCAGCCGCAGCGCGCCGCGCTGGAAAAGCTTGCTGCCCTGCCGTGCGATTGGCTGCATGATGATGACCGGCTGCATCTCGGTTCCGCGGCCGACCGCGCGGCGCGTATGGCCGAGGAACTGGAAGCGATCCGCGAACGCTCGGCACTGATGCATGAATCTCTGACCGATCTGCGCGCCGAGCAGATCGATTCCCGCGCGCTGCTGATCTCGATCGTGGCGCTGATCTTCCTCCCGCTGACCTTCCTGACCGGGTTGTACGGCATGAATGTCGAGGGGTTGCCTTACGCCAAGGAGCCGTGGGCGTTCGACGCGATCGGCGGGATTTGCATTGCGATCACGATCGGGATCATCGGGTATTTCAGCGCGAAACGCTGGTTCGGCTGAGCCATTGGATGCGGTCGTTCAGGGCCTTGACCGACGCAGCCAGGCGCTTGCGCTCGGCCTGCGTCGCGGCGAGCGTGGCCCTGGTTTCGCCCAGTTCGACCGCACGCGTCGCGACGCGGGCATCGAGCGCTGCATTGGCGCGCTTGAGCTCGGTGATTCGTCGGGCGCGAGCAAGCACGCGGGCAATCCGTGCGGCAAGGACATCGAAGTCGAGAGGCTTGGCGACATGGTCGTCGGCACCGGCTGCGAGTCCGTCGATCGCGGCGGCGGGGTCGCGGTGACCGGTCATCATGATAACCGGCAAGTCCGCCGTATCGGCATTGCTGCGGATCTCGTGCAGAACCTGAAGGCCGGACATGCCCGGCATCACCATGTCGAGCAGGACCAGATCGAACCCGCGCGCCGCAATCAGGTCGAGCCCTTCTGATCCGTTGTCGCTGAGCGCGGTGCGATAGTCGAGCTGACCGAGCCGCTGGCCGAGCACGCTGAGGCTGGTGCGGCTATCGTCGATCGCCAGGATCGTGCCGGTCGCGGGCGGTGTTGCGCACGGTGTCGAAGCAGGGGACTCGATCGGCGGGGTAGCGTCGGTGCGCGATTGCGGCGGCGTTATCCGGGTGCCATTCCGTTGCGACAGGGGGCTGGTCATGCGGCGCGCACGGTACGCCAGGCCTGGCCGATCTCGTCGAGCGTCGCTGCGACCTCGCGAAACGGAGCCGGATCGCTGCCGATGCTTGCATTGACCACGGTTTGCCGCGCTCCGGCATAGAGGTTGGCCAAAGCGGGGGCGACGGTGCCACCGGCGTCGAAATCGAGCCCCGCCTCCAGCGCGAACAGGATCGCGGTGGCACGCGTCACCTTTTCGCTCTTCATCGCATAATTGCCGTTCTCCGCAGCCCACGCGGCCCCGCGCAAGGCGCGGATCGCCTCGTCATACAATAACTGGACAAGCGCTGGCCCATCGGCCTCGGCAGTCTGTCCGGCGAGTTCGATCTGACGATACGTCGCCTCCGGGTTGCGGCCGAAGGCGGTTGCGTAGGCGGTGCTCACCCGGTTTTGTTCCACTGCGCGATTTGGTTCGTCAGCGCGGTTTGCGATGCCTTGTATTTGGCCACCAGCGCGTCGGACGCGGCATATTGCTTGGTCAGGCGTTCCTGATAGGCCGTGGTGTCGGTGGCGACCTTGGCTTCGGCGTCGGTCACCTTGGTCTTGGCAGCGGTATAAAGCGCGGTGCTGCCGACCAGACCGATATGTTCGACATTGCCGTTGATGGTCACTTTCTGGTCGACTGCTGCGGTCGAGATCGCATCCAGCGCCGCGGCGATGCCGCCGCCGGTTGCGCCCGTGCCATTGGCAAACAGCGCTTCCACCGCATCCGGGGTATTGGTCAGCGCAGCGTTCAGCTTGGTCGAATCGACGCTCAGCGTGCCGTCGCGATTGGTCGACACGCCGATCGAGGCAAGGTTGATTGGGTCGCCTGCCGCCGCGCCCGTCGTCAGCGTGGTCAGCGGCAATGCGCGCAGCGCGCGCGCCAGGCTGGTCGCATTATTGTCGTTGCGCAGCGCACCCGAGGTGGAATCGGTCTCGGTCTTGAGCACCGCCTGCAGCTGATTGTAGGTATCGACGAAATCCGTCACTGCCTGCGATAGTGCCGCAGTCGGTTTGGTGTTGCCCAAGGTCACCGGCTTGCCGACCGCAGTGCCGGTAAGTTCGAGCTTCACCCCCTCAACCAGATCGGACACTGTGTTGCTCGAGCGTTCGATGCTGACGCCGTCGAGTTTCAGCTGGGCATTACCAGCCGCGCTGCCGATCGTGGTCGCGCTCTCGCCGACGCCGACGTTGAGTGCGGACAGTGCCGGCGTGTCGCTGGAGAGGGTGAACGCCTGATTGGTGCCGGTCGCGCCTTTCAGCGTCAAGCGCGCAGTGCCATTGGCGTCGGTGACGATGCTCGCGGTCACCCCGGCAGACGCGGCGTTGATTGCCGATGCAATTCCCGAAAGCGTCTGGTGCGCACTGTCGATGGCGATGGTCACCGGTTTGGCGGTTCCCGCAGTAAAGCCCGTCAACGCGCCGCTGTCGACGGTCGCTGTGCCGAGGGTCAACGTCAGATTGCCGGTGCCGACGGTGGCATCCCGGCTGGAGAAGGACGTTGCGCTGGTGGCCACCTGGGCGGTGGCGAGGCGAGTCACTTCGACCGAGGCGGCGAGACCCGACAATTTCGCACCCGGAAGCGCAGTCGCGGTGAGCACGCTGGTGTTCGAACTCGTAGGCTGTGTCACCAAGGTGCCGCCCGTCACCAGCGTCTTGAGCCCAGCGGCAAAGCTGGTGATGCCGCTTTGCACTTTGGCGACCGAAGAGATCTGTGCGGTTAGCGCATCTTCCTGCTTGGTCAGCGACGCGTTCTTGGCAGCGAACTGCGCTTGCACGAGGGAGGCGACCAACGATGCCGTGTCGACGCCGGACCCGGCCCCGAGCGAAGTGAGGATCGACTGGGTTGCGGTGGTGGTCACCATGGCTGTGGTCTTGCTCCCAAACTCATGTGTAAGAACGACGGGCGGGCGGTCATGTTTAGGATTCCTTCACGCCATTTTCGTCGAAGCGCGCGCTCGGCGGCACCAGCACCGGCGGCGGCGTACCGCCCGCCGCGGTGTTGAGCCCGAACACGAAGGCAAGGATCGTCGCCAGCGCGACATACAGGTCGTCGCGCACCTCTTGCCCTTCGCGGCTGGTGTAATAGACGGCGCGCGCCAGCGAGGGATATTCGAGCACGGGCACTTGCGCTTCCGCCCCCAATTCGCGGATCGCGAGCGCGATCACGCCGCGCCCTTTGGCAACGACGACGGGCACCTGGTCGGACTCGCGATTATAGCGCAGCGCGACCGCAAAATGCGTCGGGTTTGTCAGGATGACATGCGCTTCGCTCACCGCCGCGCGCATGTTGCGCTTGGCCATCTCGCGTTGACGCTGACGCATAGCGCCCTTGGCCTCGGGCGAGCCTTCGGTTTCCTTATGCTCGTCGCGGATCGCCTGTTTCGACATGCGCAATTTGCGCAGCAGCTGGATCAATTGCAGCGGCACGTCGATGCCCGCGATGATCACGAGCCCGCCCGCCATCGCGAACAAAATCCCCATGAAGGTGCCGCCGAGCGCAGCGACGGCCGTGCCGATATTGGTCGAGGCAAGGCCGATCGTCATGTGCGACGCCTGTTGCAGCATATACCAGCCAATGCTGCCGAGCAGCGCCACCTTGAGCAGCGACTTGCCGAGCTCGATCCACCCTTGCGGTCCGAAGATGCGCTGCAGGCCTGAGGCGGGGTTGATCCGCGACGCCTTGGGTGCGAGCAATTTGCCATTGAAACCAAGGTGGCCAAGCCCGGCCTGGCCAAGGATCGCCGCCGCCAGCGTTACCGCCAGCAGTGAGCCAATTGCCGGTGCCAGCTTCCAGCCGCTTTGCAGGAGCGGGCGGAAAGGGGAGAAATCCTCGATATCGCGCTGGTCGAACGAAAAACTCGACGTCATGATCTCCTTGCACGCACCGACCAGCGAAGGCCCCATCATCGCCAGCCAGCCGCACCCGGCGAGGATCACCAGCGCGGTTGCAAACTCGCGCGATTTGAGGATGTCGCCCTGTTCCGCCGCATCGCGTTTGCGCTTGGCGGTTGGGGCTTCTGTCTTTTCACCATATTCGTCTGCCATCAGCCGAGCACCAGGCTTTGCGTGGCGGCGAGACCTTCGTTGATGATGACGAGCAGATAATCCCCCATCGCGGGAAAGCCCAAGGCGAGCGCAACCACGCCGACCGCGAGGCTGGCGGGCAAGCCGACCGCGAACAGGTTGAGCGACGGGGCAGAGCGCGAGATCATGCCGACGACGAGATTGAGGCACAGCAGCAGGAAGCCGACCGGCAGCGCCAGCAGCAATCCCGCAAGGAAGGTGTAGCCGCCGAAAAACGCGATATTCTCAAGCTGCGCTGGTTTAAGCCAGGCGGCCCCCGGCGGCAGTGCGTCATAGCTCTTCACGATCATCTCGACGAGGATGAGGTGGCCGTTGACGCTGAGGAACAGCAGGGTCAGCATCATCGAGAAAAACTGGCCGAGCGCCGGGGTCGAGCGGCCGTTCTGCGGATCGATCGCGGACGCGAAGCCGATGCCCATCGAGGTGCCAATCACTTCGCTCGCGATCATCGGCGCGGCGAATGCGATTTGCAGGATGAAGCCCATGGCAAAGCCGACCAGCGCTTCCGCTGCGACCGCCAGGAAGGTGGTGAGCGAAAAGATCTGTGCGGGCGGCACCACCGGATGCACCGATAGCACCAGCACGCCGATCGCGCCCGACAGCGTCACGCGCACCGTGACCGGAATTGCGATGGCGCTGAATACGGGGGCTGCGATGAACGCCGCGCCGACGCGCACCATCACGAAGATCAGCGCCCATAGTTGCGGCTCGATCGACAGGCCGAAGCCGAGCGGGCCGTTCATCTTCCCCTCCCGCTTGCGGGAGGGGTTAGGGGAGGGGCGTGGCGCGAGCAGTGCGCGCGATAAAGAAACTGCCCTCCCCCAGCCCCTCCCGCAAGCGGGAGGGAGGAAGAAAGGGCCTGGCCCGCGTTCATCGCACCAGATCCGGGATCCGCTCGAAAATGCCGATCGTGAAATCGGTGAGCAGCCCCAGGATCAAGCTGCCGAACACCAGGATCGAGACACCCACCACGATCAGTTTGGGTACGAACGACAGCGTCTGTTCGTTGATCGAGGTCGCCGCCTGGATCATGCCGGTGATGAGCCCGGCGAGCAGCGCCGGGATCAGGATCGGCGCGGAGGCGAGCGCCAGCACCCACATCGTCTGGTTGGCGACGGTCAGGAAATAGTCCGCGTCCATCAGAAACGCTCCTTTCCGTTCGCCCTGAGCCGGTCGAAGGGCAGCGCGCCACGGCGACTTCGGCAGGTGCTGCGCGCGGGCTTCGACAAGCTCAGCCCGAACGGTCGTGTGCTGCGCATCGCTTCAACTCACGAACGAATTGGCAAGACTACCCATCGTCAGCGCCCAGCCATCGACCAGCACGAACAGCAGCAGCTTGAACGGCATCGAGATGATCGTGGGCGACAGCATCATCATGCCGAGCGACATCAGCACCGTCGCCACCACCAGATCGATCACGATGAAGGGCAGGAATACCAGGAACCCGATCTGGAACGCGGTCTTCAGCTCGCTGGTGACGAAGGCGGGCAGCAGCACCGAAAAGGGAATGTCATTGGCCTGTTTGTACGGCCCGCTCTTGGCGATGCCGGCAAACATGGTGATGTCCTTCTTGCGGGTCTGCTTGGTCATGAAGGTGTGCAGCGGGATCGCGGCGGCCTTGATCATGTCGGTCGCGCCGATCTTGCTTTCGGCATAAGGCTGGATCGCGGTCGCGTTGATCTGGGTGATCGTCGGGGCCATCACGAAGAAGGACAGGAAGAGGGACAGGCCGATCAGCACCTGGTTGGGCGGCGTCTGTTGCAAGCCCATCGCCTGCCGCACGATCGCCAGCACGATGATGATGCGCGTGAAGCTGGTCATCATCAGCAGGATGCCCGGGAGGATCGTCAGCAGCCCCATCACGATCAGGATCTGCAAGCTCAGCGCCATCGGCGCATTGCCGCCGCCAAGATCCTTCAGCGCGCGATCGGCGGCGTCGCCGGCCCCTGGGGTCGGCACCGCGATCGGGGCGGCCTGGGCGAAGGCAGGGTGCGCGACCAGGATCGCGAAAACCACGCCGAGCAGCATCAGCGCCAGCTTGCCCCAAGGCAGCACGCGCGCCACCGATGGCTTGATCAGCGCCGGGCCCGAGCCTTTGCGAATGACCTTGACGCTCACCGTGCGTCCCCACCGCGATCGACCAACGCGACGCCGGTGCGGCTGACCGAGACGAGCAGCTTGCGCCCCTCGAAATCGATCACCGCCAGCCGGACGCTGGGCGAGATCATCATGGTCTCGGTGACCTTGAGCAGCCGATTGGCAGGCTGACCCGGCAGCCGCGATTCGAGCCGACGCCAGGCATAGAGGCACCCGATCATCAGGCCGCACACCAGCGGCAGTAGCACGACGAGCTTGAGGATATAGGACCACATCATGGCGATCAGGCCCGCTTCTCGGGGCTGACCAATTCGGTCATACGCACGCCGAAGCTGTCGCCGACCATCACCACTTCGCCGCGCCCGATCAGCGTGCCGTTGACCAGCACGTCGAGCAGTTCATTGGCTTGGCGGTCGAGCTCGATCACGCTGCTTTCGCCAAGCGCGAGCAATTCGCGCAACGTGAGCGAAGTCGAACCGATTTCGACTGTCAGCTTGACATCGACGTCCTGCAGCAGCCGGAAATTGGCGGCCAGGCTGGCATCGACGGGGAATCCGCCACTCAAGTCGGTCATTGCAATTCACCCCCGAAAGCACGGTCTAGGTCGTAGGAAATATGCGTGAGCTTGATCGCGGCCTTGCCGTTAGACGTACCGACAGTCCCCGCGCCGAGCCGATCGCGGCCGACCATCACCGGCACGTCGCCACCGACCGAAATCGGGATCACGTCGCCCGCCTTCAGTTCCATCAATAGGCTCAGCGACACCATCGGTTCCGCCAGTACGGATCGGATCGGGAAGCGCACGTCCATCACCGCACGGGTGAGGCCGTTGCGCCACGCCGGGTCAGGCTCGGCGGTCTTGCCATGCACCTTGCCGGTCAAGGACGGGCCGTGTGGCTTCAACGCGGTGACGGGATAGAGCAGGTCGAGGAACACGGGCTTGGCGGTCCCGGAGGCGATGCCGAAGCGCGTGATGACGACGGCGTCATCGGCGTCGAGATCGGTAATCAGCGCCGGATTCGCCTCGACCCGGCCGGGGGTGAACTCGATGCGGGCGAGCGGCTCCCATGCCGCGCGCATCGGCTCGGCCAGCATCCGGCCGAGCTGGGCGATCATCGCCTCGGCGGCGGGGGTGAATTCGGCGGGCAAGGTGGCCGGAGCCGCTCCGGTGCCGCCAAAAAACAGATCGAGCAATTCCATCACGAAACGCCCGTCGAGCACCGCCAGCGCTTGGCCGGCAGCGGGTGTCCCAGCCGCCGTCATCGCCATTGGCAGCCATGCGGTCAGGCCGTCGGGGCGTTCGACCCGGTAATCGGCCAGGCGTTGGACGACCAGCGGTTCGGCCCAGGTGCGGCATTCGCGGCGCAGCAACGGCTCGAACACCGCGCGCACGCCGCGCGCGAGCCGCGCGGACAAATGCTGCACCGTGTGCAGGTCGCCGAACGGATTGAGGTTGGCCGTCCCCAGCGTGGCATGGTCTGCCGTCCGCCGGGGCCGCTCCCGCCTGTCGCTCGCGCTGTGAAGGCCTTCGTTAACCATGCCTCACTGAACAACGAAATTGGTAAAGTAAACGTTACCGACGCCTCCAAAGCCTTCTTTTTCCTTGAGCGTATCGTTGATCGCTTTGGCGATGCGACGCTGCAAAACCTTCTTGCCGTCGCTGGTGAACACCTGCTCCTCGGTGGTGTCGCCGAGCGCCATCAGGATTGCCGATCGCACCGCGATTTCGTTGGTCTTGATGTTCTCGATCACCGAATCGTCATAAGGCGTGGAGACGGCGACCCCGACCTGCACGAAATGGACGCTGTCCTGCAGGTTGGAGGTAAACTCCTTGTCCATGGCGTAATAATTCGAGGCATATTTGTCGCCGCCGACCCCGATCGGTGGCTTGGTGCCGCCTTTGGCTCCCTCGGCACCCTCACCGGTGCCGACGCGCTTCTGCTCGGCCTTGGGGACCAGCCGTGGGCCGGTTGGCTCGGGTGCGGCCTTGCTGCCGCCAAGCAGCCCGGCATGCATGGCGAACACCGCGCCGCCGACGCTGCCGCCGACGAGCACAAGCCCGCCGACGATGAGCAGCAGGATCTTCATCATGCCGCCCTTCTTCTTGGGCGCTTCCTTGGGGGCGTCACTCATGGGTACTGTCCTTCATCTTCAAGCGAGGCGGTGGTCGACGGGATCGTCAGTGGCTTCGGAGCGCGCGCGGGGCGGCGTTCGCGAAGGTTGCGGGGTTGGGCGCGGCTGCGGGGCGGCACCGTTGCCGCCGCCCGCGCTATCGGTGGTCACGCTGGTATCGCCGATGCGAACGCCGCGCGCGGAGGCCAGTTCGGTCAAGCGCGGCTGCGCCTCGGCGATCAGCGCGCGGGTGGCTTCATGCTGGGCGGTGAAGCGAACATGGACGCGGTCGCCATCCTGGCGCACCGCGACGTCAACGCTTCCCAGTGCGTCGGGGGTAAGCTTTATGCGCGTGTCATGCGCATTGGCATCGTCGCGGAGCGTTTCGATGCGATCGATCATGTGCTGCAAGCCCTGATCCTGCCTCAGGTCGAGGGGCGTGGCGTCGGTTTTGCCGGTTGCCGACACGCTTGCCGGACCCCGCAAATCGACCGTCGATGCCGGGCTGAGGGCGACTGAGAGTGTGGCAGTGTCGCCCTCATTGCGGGCTGCGGGCTTGTCGCGCCAGGACGTCGCCGCCGCGATTGCCGCCGCGAAGACTTGACCGGCGGGTTGCGGCGTCGTGCTGACGGTGATGGCTGGCACTGCGGCGTCGCGCCGGGCGACCCGGATCGGCGGATCCGAACGATCAACCCGCGGGGGTGATTGCGGCACCGCTGGCGGCGTGATCGCGCTCGACGCGGCAACGATCGGGAGGGGTGCCGCAGGTGCGGAAACAGCGGCAGGCACCAAGGGCCCTGCGTCGCCCGGCAGCGGCGTTGCCACGGGTGCGGTTGCCGTTGAAACGATGGGGAGCGGTTGGGCTGTGGTTATGAGCTCGGGCCGAGACGGCTCAGGCTGGCGGATCGCGTCGACGCGATCGGAATTTGGCAGTGTGATCGAAACGGGCGGGGTGTCGACCCTTGCTGGCGCGTTTGACGGTGCCGCAGCGACGAGCTCGCTCCCGGCGGCGGGGATGGTCTGAACGATCGCGGCCGAATGGACGGCAGGTGGCGATACCGTATGGCCGACTATGGTGGCATCCGCGTCTGCGGCGTTTGCGATATCTGAGGTGACGGGCGCTTGGGCCCCCGTCGATGGCAGCGTCGACGGGCGGGTGGGCGTTGCCAGCGACGATATTGCGGTCGTGACAATTGGCGAGGGTGCGGACCTGAGGCTCGTCACCGATATCGCGCGCTGAGCCGCGGCGGGCGAGGCCACGGTTGCCACGCTCTGCAGACCTGAATCGAGTTCAGCGTCGTTACCGGTCGCCGGTGCAAACGCGATAGCGGGCGCGACCAGCGGCGACCCCGGATTTGGGACAAGCGCTATCGTCGCATCGTTTGCGTCGACGCGAACGGCCTGGGGCAAGCTGTTGTCTGCGTGCGCTGGCTGCGCGCGCGCCGTCGCCGGGCGTGCCCGCGATGTCGCCGTCGCGTCGCGCGCTTCCAGAAAAGCGCTCAGGGTTTGGACGCGTGCTCCGGTCGCCCGAGGCGGGGCGGAAAGGGATATCGATGGTTTTGCGGCTCCGGCCGTGGAAGTCCCGGTGTCCGGCGACAATGGCTGCGGCTTCTCGGCCAAGACGGTCGGTGCGGGTGTCGCGTCCCTTACGACCACCACCGGGACGATTGGCTCGATCGATGCGGCGAGGGGCGCAAGCGGAGCCGCCCCGCTTTGTGAGGGCACCGGCAGGGGGCTATTGTCCTGCGACAGTGCCTGCGGCTTCTCGGCCAAGACGGTCGGCGCGGGCGTCGCGTCCGCTACGACCACGGCCGGGACGACTGGCTCGATCGATGCGGCGAGAGGCGCAAGCGGAGCCGCCCCGCTTTGTACGGCGGCAGGCCGCTTGTGGCTCGACCGGTCGATCGCGGGAAGCGGTGCCGCCGTTGCTGAGGCGGTCACGTTTGCGGAGGCCACTGCTGCTGCGGAAGCGCCGGTCAGCAGGCCTTGCCCTTTGTCCCGCCAGCGCGTCGTCGACGGAGGGAGCGGATCTTTGGCGGTGGCCGTCGGGCGATGCGATGCGCCATCGTTTACGATGGCGACAAGCGTGGTGTTTGGCGCAACCGCGGGCACCCGCGAAGCGGGCGCGCCGCTATCTGTCCCACCCTGCGCCGCCACAAGCACGACGGCTGGCATAGGTGCGGCGATCTTCGCGGAAGCGACTGGTACCGTCGTAGACGGCCCGGCGGCAAGGGACGTTCCTTCAGCATCGATCACAGCGGATTCGAGCCGGCTGCCATCGTACGTCGTTTGCAACGCCGCGTTTTGCGCGGACATGGCCTTCGGGACTGCGGCTGGGAGTCGAGCGGGCAGAGCGGCTTTGATCTGGACGGCCGATGCGGCTCCCGAAACCGTCGGATCGGTTCGTGAAGGAGCCCAATTCCGAACGGCGCTCGGCCTGTCGGTTTCGGACGCGCCGACCGTGGCCAGGAGGGGCTGGGGCAATCCTTTGCCGTCTACGGCAGCCGCTTGCCGCGTCAGGATCGTCGAGGTGCTTCCGGGCACCGTAGTCGTGGCATCGCGTGCCTCGAGGATCGCGCCGAGCGCTTTCTCGAAACCACCGGGCGTGGAGCCCCCGTGGCCGGGGGCTTGTCCGTGGCCTGGGGCAAGTGCGGATGGCGCAGACGATAGGGGCAACGGATCGATCATGCAGGCTCCAACGGGAATCGATCGCAACTCCCGATCGACGTTGTCAGAGCTTCAGCAAGGATCGTGCCGAATTTTTCGCGTTGGCGGCGCTGCCTCCATGGCGCGGATCGCCTTGACCACGGCCTCGGCTTCGGCGCGGGCGATCAATTTTTCGATCGCGCTTTGGTCTCGGCGCGCCTCACGCGTCGCTTCGCTGGCGCGCGCGGCGGTTGCCTGGGCCGCACGCAAGCGCCCTTCGGCAGCTTCGGCCGATTGGTGGAGGCGCTCGCGAAAATGCGCTGCAGCGACCAGCGAAAAGCCAGCCACCGGGGCCGCTGCAGGCGTAGGGGAGACGTTCGCGGTTAGCTGCGCAATGCGGGACCTGAGCATTTGTTCGCTGGCGGCACGATCGTGCGCGCGTGCCTCCTCGGCCTGGACCAGGCCAAGCTGGAGCGTCCGCACCCGCAGAATGCGGTCGAGCTTGGAGGGCTTAGCCATCGCCGAACACGCCGATCAGCTCGGCGGCGGCGTCGGGCAGCGAGACCATCTCGTCGGGGTCCTGCTTGATATATTCGAGCACCGCCGGATGGCAGGCGATGGCGGCGTCGATCGCCGGATCGGCACCCGAGCGATACGCCCCCATCAGCACCAGATCGCGATTTTCCTCATAGGTGGCGAGGTGGCGGCGCAGCACGCGCGCGGCCATCTGGTGCGGCTTGTCGACAATGTCGTTCATCACGCGGCTGACCGAGGGACCGATGTCGATCGCCGGATAAACGCCGCGTTCGGCCAGCGCACGGTTGAGCACGATATGCCCATCGAGGATCGAGCGCGCGCTGTCGACGACGGGATCGTTGCCGTCATCGCCATCGGCGAGCACGGTATAGATGGCGGTGATCGATCCGCCCGATGCGACGTCGGTCCCCGCGCGTTCGATCAGATTGGGCAGCATTGCGATTGCGGAGGGCGGATAGCCGCGCGCGCTGGCCGGTTCGCCCAGCGCGAGGCCGATTTCACGCCCGGCATGCGCGACGCGGGTGAGCGAATCCATGATGAGCAGCACCTTCTTGCCCTCGGCACGAAAGGCTTCGGCAATGGCATGGGTGCGCAAGGCACCGCGAATGCGCAGCACCGGCGAATGGTTGGCGGGCACGGCGATCACAACGGCGCGTTTGCGCGCTTCGCCCGCGACTTTGGTTTCGAGGAAATCGGCGACTTCGCGGCTGCGTTCGCCGATCAGGCCAATGACGATGACATCGGCCTGCGCCGCGCGCACGATCATGCCGAGCAGTACCGATTTGCCGACGCCCGACCCGGCCATGATGCCGATACGTTGCCCCTGGCCAACCGTCAGCAACCCGTTAATCGCGCGCACGCCGACATCGAGCGGGTGCAGCACGCGGCCCCGGTCGAGCGGCGATTGCAATTTGCCCGCAAGCGGCCAGCGCGCCGCGCCGCGGATCGGCCCCAGCCCGTCGATCGGCTTGCCTGCGCCATCGACCACGCGGCCGAGCAACGCGGCACCGACCTCGGCCTCGCCCGGAGGTCCGAGCGGGCGTACCGGCGCTTGCGGGAGCAAGGCCGCCGGGCCGCCGAGGTTCATCAACAGCGTGCGGCCATTGCGGAAGCCAATCACTTCGGCTTCGACACCAGATTGCCGGTCGCCGACCTGGCACACCGTGCCGACCGGCAGCGTCAGGCCGACCGCCTCCATCAGCAGCCCGTCAAACGATGCCAGCCGCCCGGACACCTTGGGTCGCGGCGCGAAATCGGGCAGGCCGAGCGCGTCGAGATAGTCGCCGGTGAAGCGGTTCAGCATGGCCCTGTCCCACGCCCTTTACCGTCACCCCGGACTCGTTCCGGGGTCCACGGTGCGACAGGCGAAGATCGTCGTTGTGGAGAGGTGGACCCCGGAACAGGTCCGGGGTGACGGTGGGGGCGAAGGTTCATGCCCCCGGCACCGCAACATGATCGATCGCTTGCGCCAATTGTTCGAGCCACAAGTCCGGCCCGTCCTCGACGATGGTCGATGCGCTTTCGAGCACGAACGACCCACGCGCCACGCTCGCATCGCCGACCGCGAAGATTTGGTGGGGCAGCTTGCCTTCGAGCAAAGCGACATCGTCGGGGTGAACGCGCAGCATCGCCGATTCGGTGGCATCGGTGAGCAGGTCGGCTGCGGCCTCGATCCGCTGGGCCAGCCGTTCGGACGAAATGCCGACATCGCCGACCAGCCGCGTGACCAGGAACAGCACCGTTTCGCGCAAGCGCCGCGCAACCGCTTCGCGGTCGATCCGGTCGTTCGATTGCAGCGCCTGGGTGAGCGATTCGAGCAGGGCGCGGTCGCGTTCCGCCAGTGCCGTCATTTCCGCACGCGCGGCGTCGCCGCCTTCGACATAGCCGATCGCATATCCCGCTTCATGCGCGACCGCGACCGGGTCGACAAAGGGCTGTGTCGGCGGGGCCGGGTTGGCATCGAACGGGTCCCAGCCGGCGGTCGGATTGGTGCCGGGGGCGGCGGGCGAGAAATGCCGCGGGCGCTCGCCCTCGCTGTCGTGGGGCGAGAAAGAGACCGGGCCGCGCTCGGCCCGCTCGCGCAAATCGGCGGCAGCGAAGCCTGCAACACGCGGCGCGAAGGCGGCCTGCAGCGCTTCGGCCACGCCCCGGCTGCGCGCGGAAAATCCGGCGGTGAATTCAGACATAATCGTCTTCACCCGCGCCCATCTGGATGGTGCCGTCCTTGGCGAGGTTGCGTGCGATCTGGATGATCACCTTCTGCGCGTCGAGCACTTCGCTGAGCTTCATCGGTCCGCGTGCTTCCATCTCGTCGCGAATGCCGTCGGCGGCGCGGCTCGACATGCAACCCAGGAAGCGCCCGCGAATGCTTTCGTCTACGCCCTTGAGCGCGCGCGTCAGAATGTCGCTGTCGATATTGCGGATGAGCGTACCCAGATTCTTGTCGTCGAGTTCGAGCAGATTTTCGAACACGAACATCGCTTCCTCGATCGCCTTGGCGACGTCGCGGTCGATCTTGAACAATTTCGGCATGACACGCAGCTCGGTTGCCTTGCGCCCGCTCGACAGGATCTTGGCGGCATCGCGCGTTCCGCCCAGCGTCACCCCGGCCGATGCCTGTGCGGCACCGGCGCGGTTGGCGAGCATCGTGCGCAGCGTTTCGACCGCTTCGGGCGTGATCGGCCCCAGCCGCGCAAGCCGGTGCAAGATGTCAGGCTGTGCCGCATCGGGCATCAGTTCGAGCACTTGTGCGCCAACGCTGGGTTCCAGATTGGCGATCAGCACGGCGGCGATCTGCGGATGTTCCTTCTCGATCATCGCGGCGATTTCGCTGGCGTCGAGCCAGTCGAGCAAATCGAGCTGGCAAGCATCTTCAGCGGGGACGATCCGTGCGAGCACGCTATCGGCCTTTTCCTGCCCCAATGCGCGCGTCATCACCGCTTCGATCCGCGGACGCGGGTCGAAGCCGATCGCGGTGCGCTCGCGCGCCTTGCCGACGAAATCGTCGAGCGCATATTCGACCTCGACCTCGCTGACATCAGCGACCGCAAACATCGCCTTGCCAAGCTGCCGCACTTCTTCGGGGTCGAGCTTTTGCAGGATCGCGGCGGCTTCTTCCTCGCCGACCAGCATCATCAACACGGCGGCACGTTCGACGCCGGTAAAGGTGCGCATGGGAGCGTTCATGACTTGATCATGTCCCGAACAGCGAGCGCGGCGCGCGCCGGATTGTCGCGGGTGAAGCCGCGCACCATGCCGATGCGATCGTCATAGTTGCGGGCACTTTCCAGCGCGTCGATGCTGACGGGCTGGTCGGTTGGCGGCGGCGGAGCTTGTCCGCCACCCTGCGCTTCACTCAGCAGATCGCGACCCAGCGCCGGGCGATCCTGCGGCGCGACCGGTTCGGGGTCCCTCTTCATCAAGCTCTTGGCGAGCGGGCGGACGCCGAGGAACAACACCAGCAATGCGATCACCAGTGCCGTTGCGTTGCGCGCGACCACCGGCAGCCAGCCTGCTTCATACCAGGGCTGCTTGTCGTCCAGCGCGGTCCCGCCAGCGAATTTGCGGCTGATCACGGTGACGCGGTCGCCCCGGCTGGGGTTGAAGCCCACCGCCGTCTGGACGAGCTGGGTGACTTGCTGGATCTCCATGGTGCCGCGCGGCTTGCCGGTTTCGGGGTCGCGCAGCAGCACCGCGACCGACAGCCGCGTGATCGTGCCGGGCGCGGTGCGGCTGACCGACACTTCCTTGCCGAGATCATAAGCGCGCGAATATTGGTCGCTCGCCTTCATCGCATCGCTGACCGCTCCGGCAGCGGCCGCCACCACCGGTGCAGCGGCACCGGGGGTTGAGACACCCGAGCCTGCGGGCGGTGCCGGGGTTGGTGTTGCGGCGGGTTGCGGGGCGGACAGGGTCGATGCGGGCGGCGGCGTGTTGGACAGCGCGCCCGGAATGCCGCCGGGGGCTTGCGCGTCCTTGCCGTTGCCGGTCCACTGGCCCTGTTCGACGCGGAGCGCGCCTTGTTTGTCATAGCTTTCGCGCGTCGCCTGGGTTTCGTTCAAGTCGACATCGGCCTGAATTTCGGCGGTGAAATTGCCGGCGCCGATCAGCGGGGTGAGCAATTGCACGACCTGGGCGCGGTACTTTTCTTCGACACGCCGCTGGAAGGCGATGCGTTCGTCGCTGGCTATGCCGAGCTGGCTTTGGTTGGCACCCTTGGTGAGCAATCCGCCCATCTGGTCGACGATGGTGACGCCTTCGGGCTTCATGCCTGGCACCGAGGAGGCGACGAGGTTGACGATCGAGGACACTTGCGCGTCGCCGAGCGAACGGCCCGGTTGCAGTTTCACGATCACCGAGGCGGACGGCGCGGCATTGTCGCGCACGAACACCGATTGTTCGGGCGTGGCGAGGTGGACGCGGGCTTCGGCAACGGCGTCAATCTCCTGGATCGACCGTGCGAGTTCGGTCTCGCGTGCCTGGCGCAGGCGTTCGCCTTCGACGGCGCGCGACACGCCCATCGGAAGATTGTCGAGGATCTGATATCCGCCAGGCGCGGCCTTGGGCAGGCCTTGCCCTGCAAGCAGAATGCGCGCGCGCGAATAATCGTCCTCCGCGACCGTCAGCGCGCCGGTGCCGGGGTCGATCCGCGACGTGATGTTGGCCTGTTGCAACGCCGCCGTCACCGACGCCTTGTCGCTATCGGCAAGGCCGGAGAACAGCGTCTTTTGCGTCGGCGTGGCGAGCATCATCCAGGCGAGCGCGGCGGCGGCGATCAAGCCTACGAGCAGGACCATCGGCAAGCTGCGCCGGACCGCCGGCTGCGCGAGCAGACCCTGGATCTGCTGCAAGGGGTTGGCGAAGCGTTCGGGCACCAGGGCGGCGACACCGGACTGCGGGGCGGGGGTGAGGGCGTTGCTCATCTATCTTAGACCGGCATGCTCATAATGTCCTTGTATGCGGACAACAGTTTGTTGCGGACTTGCAGCGTTGCTTCGAAACCGACCGAGGCTTGCTGACGCGCCATCATCACCTTGGCGATGTCGATCGTCTCACCGCGTTCATAGGCTTCGGACAGTTTGCCGGCCTCAACCTGGCCCTGGTTCACGCTCTTCAGCGCGTCTTCCATGGTCGCGGCGAAGCTCGCGGGCTTCGATGCAGCCGCCGGGGCGGCTCCCGATGTGGCTCCAGCCCGCGCCAGCGCCTGGTTGCGTTCGAGGATCTGCGCGCGCAGCGCCATCACCCGGTCGACGCCCATCGCGCCGCCACCGCCAATGCCGTCGATGCTCATGCCCAGGCCGTCCGGTTGGTGGCGGGCACGATGTCATCGCCCTGTTCGCGCGCTTTGGCGAGGCGGTAGCGCAGCGTACGCTCCGAGATGCCAAGCCGCTTGGCGGTTTCGGTGCGGCTGCCGTTGCACGCCGCGAGCGTTTCGCGGATCGCCTGGAATTCGTGCATCTGGACGATGTTGCCGAGCGTCGCGGGCTGCCCCGGCTGGTCGTTGGCGGCGCGGGCGGCGGGGCGATCGAACACAATGTGTTCGGCCGAAATCGTGTCGCCACCGGCGAACAGCAACGCGCGCTGCACGACGTTTTCCAGCTCGCGGACATTGCCCGGCCAATCGTGGCGCGTCAGCAACTGGATCGCGGACTGGTCGGGCCACGGGATCGTCGTGCGATTGCCGGCGTGGCGCAGGATCAGCGTTGCGGCGAGTGCCGGCACATCCTGCGGGCGATCGGCCAGCGGCTTGGTGGTGAGCGGGAAGACCGAGAGGCGGTAATAAAGATCGGCGCGGAAACGCCCAGCCGCGACTTCATCCTGCAGATCGCGATTGGCGCAAGCGATGACGCGCACGTCGATCGCCTGCGGCGTGGTTGCGCCGATCGGGACGATCTCGCGCTCCTGCAGCGCGCGCAGCAGCTTGGCCTGCAGTTGCAGCGGCAGTTCGGCGATTTCGTCGAGCAGCAGCGTGCCGCCATTGGCCGCGCGGAAAAAACCTTCCCCGCCCGACGACGCGCCCGTAAACGCGCCCTTCTGGTGGCCGAACAGCAATGCCTCCAGCATCGTCTCGGGCAGGGCAGCGCAGTTGATCGCGACGAACGGCCCGTTGGCGCGCGCCGATTTCAAGTGGATCGAGCGCGCCAGTACTTCCTTGCCGGTGCCGGTCGGGCCGTTGATGAGAACGGTGATGTCGGCCGCAGCAACGCGATCGGCAAGCGTGTGGAGCGCCAGGCTCTCGGGATCGGCTGCGGTTGGCATTTCAGGTTCGGCGAGCAGCGCGCGGACGAAGCCCGCGCCCACCGCCGCATCGGCACCCGAAAAGGCGATGCGAGCGGGCTGGCCGTCACGCGAGGGTACAATGTAGCGCCCTTCCGTGCCGATCACGACGGTGCGCGCCGCGGCGGGCGGAGTCTCGCCCTCGGCCACGAGATAGAGGTCCGCGTTGCGTAGCTTGCCGTCTTCGAAGCTGCCGATTGCGAAGCCTTGCGTACGCAAGGTCGAAACCAGCGCATAATGCTGGCGGAGTATCGCGGCGGATGGGACGATGGATCGCATGAAATTCCCCCTGGTCGAGCGGAGGAATGCCCTACCCGTGGTAAACGACCCGTTAAGGACGTTGCAAAGCGGCAATATTTTTCCGGCGGCAACCGGTCGTCGCCGCAACATTGTGTGCAGGGGTGTCGGTGGGGATAAAATAGCGTGGTTTGCAAAAGTGCTTAATCACGGGCGCGGTCGGTCGTTACCTGTGATGGCGGCTCGGCTCTCCGATAGGGGGCGGCGGGATTGCCGAACCACGATGGAGACACATCATGACTGTTATCGGAACCAACGTCGCCGCGCTGCGCGCGACCAATGCGTCGAACACCGCCAGCGCTGCGCTGGCAACCAGCATCGAGCGTCTGTCGACCGGCAAGCGCATCAACTCGGCCAAGGACGACGCGGCCGGCCTCGCCATCGCCTCCTCGCTGACCTCGCAGATCAAGGGCCAGAACCAGGCGATCCGCAACGCCAATGACGGCATCGCGCTGTCGCAGACGGCGGACGGCGCGCTCGGCGAAGTCACCAACATCCTGCAGCGTGTTCGTGAGCTTGCCGTTCAGTCGGCATCGGGCACCTATGCAGCGGGCGATCGTACCAACCTGCAGGCGGAAGTCACGCAGCTGACCGGTCAGCTGAGCGACATTCAGAGCAAGACCAATTTCAACGGCGTGTCGCTGCTCGGCACCACGGCCGCGACCGTGAAGATCCAGACGGGTTCGTCGGCAACCGACACGGTTTCGCTCGCTGTTGGCGGACTGGATCTGTCCGGCGTGACGGGTTCGGACATTTCGACCGCAGCCGGTGCAACCACCGCGCTTGGCGCGCTCGATACCGCGCTCGCGGCTGTCAACACGACGCGGGCAACGCTGGGTGCGGGCCAGAGCCGCCTGAGCTCGGTGGTCAACAACCTGACGACCAACGTCGCCAACCTGACCGACGCCCGCAGCCGCATCGAGGACGTCGACTTCTCGACCGAGACGACCAGCCTCGCCAAGGCGCAGATCCTCAGCCAGGCCTCGACCGCGCTGCTCGCTCAGGCGAACCAGTCGCAGCAGGGCGTGCTGAAGCTGCTCGGCTAAGACGGACCGGCCCTGGCACCCGACCCCCTATACAGGTGTCGGGGCCGACCGGGATCTCTCGCGTGTGCGAGACGGTCCAACGAAAACCCCGGCGGTCCGTGAGGGTCGCCGGGGTTTTTCCTTTCAGGGTGTCGGGAAAAAACCTGTAGCGGGAAGGCGCGCGACACTGCGCCGTCCCCGGACAGTTTCAGGAGCCCGCAGCGATTGGCGCGACAGGAACCCCCTGTCGTACACCCGGTGGACGGCGCGAAGCAGATCGTGCGCATCGCTGAAAAAGCCACCGGCGGCGGCCAGAAAGGGCTGTCGCTGGAACGGTCGGCGCTCGAGCAGCGCGACGGTGCGATAGGACGGCACCGTTTTCTCGCCCGCGACATGGCAGCAGCGGCACCAGTGTTGCGCAAGCCGGGCGGGTCGAGCGTGAGGGCGTGCATCGCCTTATGGAACGGCTGCCCGGTCACCACTTCGATGACCGCGTCGACGATAATCCAGCTCTCGAGAACATAGTCGAATTTCGCATCCGGCTCGAAATAAAGGTCACCGCTGGCGAACCGCTTTACAGCCTCCGCAGTCGGAACGTCCCGCGTGCGCAGCGTCGGATCTATTGCCGCCGCCGGAAGGAACATTTTCGGCAAGCCGCTGCTGTTGGACAACAATCGGCGTAACGTCAGCCGCGCCCCTGTATCCGCGCGATAGTAAGGGAGCCATCGTGCAATCGGTGCGTCGAGGTAGAGCAGGCGACGGGTGTTGACGTGCCGCCGGGCATCTTGCTGACGTTGGTCGAGAAGGCGCTCGTCCACGGCCGTTAGGCGACCGGTGACGCCTTTGTCCTGACGATCCTCCGTACAGACCGACGCCTTCGCGTCCTCGATATGGTGACCCCGCCGAGCCGGGAATCGGGAGGCGGCGCGATCGGATCGGGTACCGGCCTTGCCTATATCCGCGCCCGCATCAGCGAAGCGTTCGGTGGCAGGACGACAGTGACGACCGGACCGATGGGTGGGAGCAGGTGGCGCACCACGATCGTGATGGCGGCTTCGCCATGAAACTGTTGCTGGTCGAGGACGAGGCCGCCGCCGCGCGGCGGTTGACGCGGTTCGTAACCGCGCATTTTGATGGGCGCGTCGATATCGTTCATGTCATCGACCCGCCTCGGCCGTCGAGCGGCTGCGGAGCAATGATTGGGATGACGATACGGGTCGCGTGTCGGCTTCTCGCTTGGCGTGGTCAGCGCCTTTGTGTTGGCGAAGCTGGTCTTGCGCCGCCGCAATTGCGTGACCAACCGGATGCTTGCCGCAATCATCCGGGATATCGGCGCAACGTCTGCCGAATGCTTCCAGGGCGCGCGGCCGCGCCCGCAGCATTGACCGGGTGGGCGATCGTGCCCTTGCCACCGCCGAGCGAGATCGTCGTGACGTTGCTGATGCGAACGCCCGCCGTGCCGGGCACTTCGATCGCACTGGCCAGTACGATCGACGGATCCGCCGTGAAGTTCGCATAGACACCCATTCCAACGGCTTCGTGGCGGCGGACATGATCCGCAACCTTGTACGCCGCCCAGCCGCGGTTGGAATCCCCGCGCCACGCACTCTGGCTCGGCGGATCGTAGGGCAGCTCGTTCTGGTAGAAGAAGGTCCGCCCGTTCTCGCCGTTCCACACGGTCTGCCAGCCCTGGAAATGTTCGACGAACAGGCCGTAGCAGGTCACCTCATCGCCGTTGACGACGAGGCCATGATCACCCCGGCTTTCGGTCCAGCCGGTGTGGACCTGGCCGCTATCGCTGTCACCATGATCGGCGCGCCAGATCCACAGGTGATCGCAGATGACGTGCCCGCTATTGATCTCGAGACACGTCCCGACATTGCCGACTGCCGCCCCGCCGACGCGGAAAAACACATCTGCCAGCAGCGTGGGATTGGCCCGATGATCGCGATTTGCGCCCTTCGGCCCCACTTCCATGAGAACCGGCGATAGTTGCGGCCCGGCGTCGATCAGCAGGCCGGCAACGGACACGCCGGGCACGTCGGCGATCAGCATCGCCGCATTGCCCGCTTCGCTCAGCAGCGTTGCCAGCCCCAGCCCCAGCACGACGGTGTCGGCCCGGGGCACGCGGATCGGCTCGCGTAGCCGGTATACCCCCGGCGTGAGCAACAGGTGGCCGCCGCCGGCGAGCGCGCGGTTGATCGCCTCGATCGGCGTTGTCGGATCCGCGATCAGGAAGTCCCCCAGCGGTACGCTGCGGCCCGCCGGTCGGCCTCGCCACGAAACCCCCGTCGCGTCCCGACGAAGCGCCGGAACGAACACCGCCCAGCCGCCATCCGGCCGTACATGGAGAAACGGCTTCTCGCGAAGAACGGGCACGCTCGGCAGAGTGGTATAAGGCGGCTCGGGAAAGCTGCTTGGCGGGGCTCCGGTGACCCCCATGAACATCATGTTCCAATTGGCTCCCTGCCAGCCGCCAAGCTGCGAGCTGCGGGTAAACCATTGTTGCTGCGTGCCCGAGCGGACAACGCCCTCGACATGGCAATCGGCCATGAAACCGCCGCTCGACCAGCCGCCATCGTCAAGCGCGAGATCGCCAGCGAGATGCATGCGCCGATAGGGTGCGGCCTGCGACACGGCCCAACGATCGGCGCGATCCGGCGGCCGGACCGCCATATTCTCGACCGACCGCCAGAAATTCACCAGCGCCATGCCCTTTGCCCAATCGGCTTCGGCATGAACATGGCCGCTGACGATCACGTCGTCGGGATGGAGGCCCAGGCCTGCAACCTGGGTGAAGAAACCGACATTGAGGTCGAGGTTATGCGTGCCAGGCTTGAGCAGGATGGCGTAGCGGCGATCGGTGAAATGCGCGCGTTCCTGCTCCGCAAACCAGGTGTCGATCTGGCGTTGCGCACCTGGCATTCCTGGGTCGACGATCAGGACATGTTGGCCGAGGTCCGGTTCGTGCAAGCTCCGTCGGCCCTGTGCCGCCACCGAATGCGCGCCGATCGCGGCCATGCCCGCCAGAACCGCGCGGCGTGTCGTTCCTCTCGTCAACCCGTTGTCCCTTTCAATGCAGGATCTTACCGTCGCCGCTACCTAAGCGATCCCCGTCGCCATTGGCCATCCCTGTCGATCCTGTCGCCTCCGCGATGTTTCGGGTGGTTTCCAGCACCATCGCGTTCTAAGCCATCATCGGAGCGGACCGAAGGGAAGCGATCCGAGAGGGATGGGGTAGCGCGTTGACGGTCGTCATGATCCTGCTCGCGCAGGCGGTCAGCCTGGCTGCGACCAACTATTCGGTGGACGTGCCGATGCGCCCGCCCGCGCGGCGACCTGCCTTTGCCGACGGGTTCACCCGCACGATCGACCAGCGCCGCTGGCGCTTCGATACCGAGCGCAACCGGCAGGGCTGGGCCAATCACGAAAAGCAATATTACGCCGCCGACCGCCGCGAAAATGCCCGGATCGAGCATGGCACGCTGGTGATCGAGGCACGGCGTGAGGCGCTGCGCTCCAAAGCCGATTGGGGTGGGCAGGACTATAGCGCAGCCAAGCTCGTCAGCCGCGCGGCGTTCGGCTACGGTTTTTACGAGATCCGCGCCAAGCTGCCCTGTGGCCGCGGCACCTGGCCGGCGATTTGGTTATTGCCCCAAAGCGGCACCTGGCCCGACATGGGCGAGATCGACGTAATGGAAATGGTCGGCTGGCAGCCGCTGGTGGTGCATGCCACGCTCCACTCCGCCGCCTTCAATCACACACTCGGGACGCAGCGCGGTGCCGAGACGCGCCTCGCGAGCGCATGTACCGCTTATCATCGCTACCAGCTCGACTGGCAGCCGCACGCGATCACCATCGGTGTGGATGGTCATGGGTATATGCGCGTCGTGGACGATCAGCCCGGTGGACATGCGGCGTGGCCGTTTACCGTGCCGTACCATTTGATCCTCAATCTGGCCGTGGGCGGGGATTGGGGTGGAGCGAAGGGGATCGACGATGCCGCGCTACCGCAGCGCATGTCGGTCGATTACGTGCGCTACTGGCCCGCGCGATGACGGCACCTTCGTTGAGCGTGCACCGCGTCGGGCGCGAGGCGCAGCCGGTGGTGGTGATCGACGATTTTACGGCTGATCCTGACGCGTTGCGCGCGGTTGCGCTTGCATCGACCTTCGGCCCCGCCGTGGAGCATTATCCGGGGATCCGCGCAGCTCTCCCCAAGGCATATCTCCCCGCGCAACTGGCGGTCCTGGCCGATGTGCTGGGGCCGCTATTGGGCCGCTCGGGCGCAGTCGAGGTGGTCGATGCCAGCTTTTCGATCGTGACGACCCCACCCGAGAAGCTCGATGTCCGTCAACGCGTTCCACACTGCGATGCCTTTCGGGCGGACCGTATTGCGCTGGTCCATTATCTTGCGCCCGAAGGCGGCGACGGCACCGCCTTCTTTCGCCATCGATCGACGGGATTCGAGACGATCGACGAGGAGCGCGCGCCGATCTTCTTCGGTCAGCTCGACGCGGAGTTCCGCTATGGCGGGGTGCCGCCTGCGCGCTATGTGGCGGGCGACACGCCGCTGTTCGAACGCACTATGGCGGTGGAGGCGCGTTACAACCGCGCGCTCGTTTACCCAAGCTACCTCCTCCACAGCGGCGCGATCGGCCCGGAGGCGGTGCTGTCGAGCGACCCCGCACTGGGGCGGCTGACGGTCACCGCCTTCCTGTCCGTCGGTTAGGGCTTCATCGTCGCCGCCGTCACCGTGGCGGTCGAGACCAGCGCGCGATCGCGGGCATCGTGCGCCAGCGCGACGCGGTAACGACCACCCGTGACGCGCCAGCCGGGCAAAGTCGGGTCATAATCCGCCAGGATACGCGGTTCGGCCACCAGCGTGACGCGGGCCGACTCGCCCGGCTTCAGCGTGACGCGTCGGAATGCGGCAAGCCGCATCGGTGCCGACGCTCCATCCCTGCTCACATACATTTGCGGCACGTCCGCCCCGGCAACGCGCCCGGTATTCACCACCTCGAAGCTGATGCTGAGCTTCGCGCCGCCCTTCACCACCGGGTTGCGGTACGCGAAACTGGTGTAGCTGAGCCCGTGGCCGAACGGGAATAACGGCGTGGCGCGGGTCTTTTCATACCAGCGATAACCGACGTCGGCCCCTTCGGAATATTCGATCGGGAAGCTTGCCAATTGATGGTCGCTGGCATGACCCGGATCGGCGGCGGCCTGCGCCTCGGCGGCGGTCAGCCGATCGAGGCCGACCGGTGCGGGGCGCGGGGCCTGCGCCGCGCGCGCGGGGAAGGTGATCGGCAAGCGGCCCGACGGATTGACGCGCCCGGTCAGGATATTGGCGATCGCGGGACCGCCGCGCTGACCGGGATACCAGGCTTGCACGACCGCGGGCACGGCCGACAGCCACGGCATCAGCACCGGGCCGCCGGTCTCCATCACCGCGATCGTCTTGGGCTGCGCGGCAGCAACCGCAGCGATCAGCGCGTCCTGTTGATCGGGTAGCGACAGATCGGCCACGTCCTGTGCTTCGGTTGTCCACTGTGTCGCGAATATGATCGCCACGTCCGCAGTTCTGGCGGCGGCAGCGGCGGCGGCCGGGTCGCGGCCATCGATCCAGCTTACCTGCGCCTGCGGCATGGCGGCGCGGATCGCGAGCAGCGGCGATGACGCGTGCCAGGTAACGCGGGCGAAGGAGGATGCAGCGCCGCTCGTCAGCGGGATTTCGACCGGCGCCCCGCCGACCGAGCGGACCTGGCTCGACCCGCCGCCCGACAGCACGCCGACATCGGCGCGACCACCGATCAACACGACGCGTTTCGCGGTGCGCGTGAGCGGCAGGAGGCCCCCCTCGTTTTTGAGCAGCACGATCCCGGCTTCGGCCGCGCGCTGCGCGACCTCGGCATGGGCGTCATAGGGAATCGGCTGCGCGACTGTGGCGGGTGCGTCATAGGCACCGGTTTCGATCAACCCGGTCAGATAGCGCGTTACCATATCGTCGAGCCGCGCCATCGGCACGCGACCGGCGGCGATATCGGCCTTCAGCGCATCGGCGAAGTAGATGGCGTGATCGAGTTCCTGCCCCGATTCCTGATCGAGCCCGGCATTCGCGGCCTTGGCGGTCGAATGCACCGCACCCCAGTCGCTCATCACCCAGCCGCGATACCCCCAATCGCGTTTCAGCACGTCGGTGAGCAAATGCGCATTCTCGCACGCCCAGTCGCCATTGACCTTGTTGTAGGCGCACATCACCGAGCCGGGCTTGCCCGTCTCGATTGCGATCTGAAAAGCGAGCAGGTCGCTCATGCGAAGCGCGGCCTCGCCAATCTGCGCGTCGACGACGGCGCGGCCGGTTTCCTGCGCATTGAGCGCGTAATGCTTGATCGTCGAGACGATCTTGTTCGACTGCACACCCGCAATATGCGCGCCTGCCATCGTCCCGGCGAGCAGCGGATCCTCGCCGAGATATTCGAAGTTGCGCCCGTTCCACGGGTCGCGCGTCAAGTTGACGCCCCCGGCGAGTAATACAGTGAAGCGCTTGGCACGCGCCTCGGCACCGATCATCGCGCCGCCCGCGCGTGCGATTGCGGGGTCGAAGGTCGCGGCGGTAGCAAGGCTGGAGGGAAGCGCGGTCGCGACGTCGCCCTTGCGCTGCTCGACCTGATTGGCGACGCCGAGCGAGGCGTCGCTCTCGCGAATCAAGGGAACGCCCAAATGCGGGATTCCGTCGATATGGCCGGCCGAGGGAATCAGTTCGTTTGGCGTCTTGCCCTTCGCCATTGGCGGGAAAAGGCCGTGGACGAGCGCGATTTTTTCATCGAGTGTCATTTTGGCAACGATCGCCGCCGCCCGCGCGCGGGCATCCTGCTTTGTGGCCGGCGCGCTCGCCTGGCGCGCTACAACGGGGGCTTGCGCCCCGATGCCGGAGAGCAGCGTTGCGCCCAGCAGCCAGCCATGAATCGTCTTTGCCATTTCGAAATCCTCCCAGATTTGTCTCGCGCGCGCTTTCGGTGCCGGGGCTTCCCCGGTCGGGCCGTGCCGCCGTTCCAATCCCTAGACAGCATATCCCGAGAACGTTCACAAGAACCCGTTTTCAACGCGCTGGCGACTTGACAATCGGCGCGTCGCGGAACAAGTGAACGTTCTCAAACAAGAAGGCGCAGGGGTAATGCGTCGCTATCAGGGAGGATGACGATGGGGGGCTTCAGCACCCGTTTGGCTACGCGACTGGCACTCGGCGGATCGATACTCGCGCTGGCGAGCTATCCGATGATCGCCGCAGCGCAGGACACGGCATCGACGATCCAGGACCAGCCGACCAACACCACCGCGCTCCCGGCACAGGGAACGGGGGCGTCGGATGCGGCGGACGCGGGCGGCGACATCGTCGTCACCGGCATCCGCGCCAGCCTTCGCAATTCGATCAATCTCAAGCGTGACGCGCAGGGCATCGTCGATGCGATCTCGGCCGAAGATATCGGCAAGTTTCCCGATACCAACCTCGCCGAATCGCTGCAGCGTATCACTGGCGTGTCGATCGACCGTTCGAACGGCGAAGGGCAGTTCGTCACGGTTCGCGGCTTCGGTCCCGAATATAACCTGGTGACGCTGAATGGTCGTCAGCTCGCGACCTCGACGATCGGCGACGGCAACAGCGCACCGGTGTCGCGTTCGTT
This sequence comes from Sphingomonas sp. PSPC2-2, assembly GCF_049897725.1. Lineage (NCBI taxonomy): Bacteria > Pseudomonadati > Pseudomonadota > Alphaproteobacteria > Sphingomonadales > Sphingomonadaceae > Sphingomonas > Sphingomonas sp. PSPC2-2. The sequence continues at coordinate 115,109 of NZ_JAFCWU010000003.1, forward strand.
CGATTTCGCCAACCTCGCCTCGGAAGGCGTTGCGGCGCTTGAAGTCTATAAGTCCGGGCGTGCCAGCGTGCCGTCGGGCGGCATTGGCTCCACCATCAACATCCGGACGCCGCGGCCGTTCGACAAGCCCGGCCTGCGCGGTTCGCTGTCGGCGCGCGGCGTGATCGACACGTCGCAAAATGGCGGCAAGGACGTGACCCCCGAAGTGTCGGGCATTTTCTCCGACACGTTCGCCGACGATCGCATCGGCGTGCTGATTCTGGGTTCGTTCCAGGAGCGGCATTTCAGCGCCAACCAAGCCAATGTCGGCTTCCGCGACGGCTATCTCGGCGCGGAAAACAACTGGGGTTCGCTCGCGCAGAAGGGCGATCCGCGCTACGCCAACATCACCAACCGGCCGGGCGCGACCGATGTCTATCAGGTGCCGCAGAATGCTGGCTATGATGTGGTCAATGGCAAGCGCCAGCGCATCAACGGGCAGGCGGTGCTGCAGTTCAAGCCGACCGATACGCTGACCGCGACGTTCGACTACACCTATTCGCGCAACACGGTCGACATTCGCGATAACAGTGTCGGCATCTGGTACAATCACAACGACACGTCGAGTGCGTGGACCAATGGTCCGGTCGCGGGACCTCTCTTCTACACCGAGCGCTTCCAGGCGGCGGAGACCAAGGATCTTGCCTATTCGGCGTCGCAGACCTCGGCGCGCAGCGAAAACAAGGCAATTGGCGGCAATCTGACGTGGAAGGGGCCGGGTGGTGTCACCATGGTACTCGACGTCAGCCACTCGACCGCAGAATCGAAGCCGAACAGTCCGTATGGCAACAGCAATTCGGTCGGTACGGCCATCTTCGGTATTCAGAGCCAGACGGTCAATTTCGAGAACAAGCTGCCGGTTATCTCGTTCAGCACGTATCCCGGCATCGATCCGCTCAACGCCGCGAACATTGTCCCGACCGGCAATGCGTTCCGCAATTCCTATTTCCGCGACGAGATCAACCAGGTCCAGTTGAAGGGCCATTACGACCATCACGATGGCTTCCTCGACAGCCTCGACTGGGGCGTGCAGTACACCGACAACAAGGTGCGGTCGGCCTATAGCGTGCTGCAGAACGATACCTGGGGCGGGACCGGCGGCGACAGTGCGGCGCAGCGTGCCGCAGCCGCGGCGCTTCTCCCCGACAGTCTGTTCAATCTGGTCAGCATTCCCGATAAATTCTCGGGAATCAGCGGTGCGAACAACGTCAACATCGTCAAGTCCTTCTACTCGTTCGACTTGGCGAGCGTCGTCAACCTGCTCGATCAGGCCTATAAGATCTGCGGCGGGAGCGGCCAGTGCCTGATCCCGTACACCACCGACTCGCGCGTCCGCGAAAAGACGATTGCGCCGTATTTCCAGGTCAACGGTAAGTTCAACGTGTTCTCGGTGCCGGGTCATATCATTGGCGGTCTGCGCTACGAGACGACCGACGTCAGCGCCTCGGCGCTGGTGCCGACCCCGTCGGGCGCACGGCAGAATTCGCAGAACGAATTCAATATCCTGTTCAACGGGAGCGGCTTCACGTCGTTCAAGGGCAGCTATCAGAACTGGCTGCCATCGGTCGACTTCGACATCGAACCGACCAACACCGTCAAACTGCGCGCATCGTACAGCCATACAATCACACGTGCGGATTATGGCAGCCTGCAAGGCGGCCGACGGCTCGACACGCTGTTCCGCGTCGGTGGCGGCACGGGTTCGGTGGGCAACCCAAATCTCATTCCCTATAAATCGAAGAATATCGATCTGTCAGCGGAGTGGTATTACAATAGAGAGAGCTACATCTCGGTTGGGTTTTTCCACAAAAATGTGGCGAATTACATCAGCAGCACCGTGGTCAACCAGACGATCCCCGGGATCACCTCGCCAACGACGACCTTCAACGGTGTAACGCAGAACGGCCCGCGTTATCAGGCGGCGCTCAATGCGTTGGGGGCAAATGCGACCTTCGGCCAGATCCGCGATTATATCGCGGCCAATTATCCGGGTGGTGTGGTCAACGGCACGATCGTGGCGCAGCCCAACGATCCGCTGGTGAATTTCGTTATTCAGACGCCGTATAACAGCGATCAGAAGGCCAATATCGACGGATTCGAGTTCGCGATCCAGCACGCGTTCTGGAACACCGGGTTCGGCACGATCCTCAACTACACGATCGTCAGAGGCAACCACAATTACGATAACACGCTGCCGGCCAGTGTGTCGCAATTTGCGGTGACGGGCTTGTCCGACAGCGCCAACGCGGTGCTGTTCTATGACAAGAACGGCCTGCAGGCGCGCGCTGCCTATAACTGGCGCAAGGGGTATCTGTCGGGCGCGGGCGTCAACCCGTACTATATCGACACCTATGGCCAGCTCGACGTCAGCGCGAGCTATGCGATCACGAAGAACATCTCGGTCTTCTTCGAGGGGATCAACGTGAACAGCGAGAATCGCAGCGGGCATCTGCGCTCGGACCGCAACATCGCGTTCGTGACGAAGCAGGGGCCGCGCTATTCGGGCGGTGCGCGGATCACCTTCTAGCAATGCGGGCGACGCCACCCTCGCGACGCGAGGGTGGCGTTCTTCGGGTCCGCAGGGCATAACCGGGGTCGAACGGGGCCTGAATACGGACCACACAACAGGACGGGCCAATTGCATACGGCCATTTCTAGAGTCGTTATCGTCGGCGGCGGCACCGCGGGCTGGCTTGCCGCTTGCCGTATTGCCGCAGCGGCAAGCCCGATCGCAGAGCATCCCATCACAGTCACGCTCGTCGAATCTCCCGACGTTCCGACGATCGGGGTGGGCGAGGGGACGTGGCCGACACTGCGCGCGACGCTGGAGCGGATCGGCATTGGCGAGGCCGAATTCCTGCTCGCCTGCGATGCGTCGTTCAAACACGGATCGCGTTTCCGGGGCTGGGCGAGCGGTGCGCCCGACGACGTCTATTTTCACCCCTTCACGCCGCCCGCCGAGGCGGATGCGCGCGCACTCGTCGCCGCATGGCAGACCGAGGCCGCGGGCGAGCCGTTCGCCGATGTCGTCACACCGCAACCGCGCGTGGCGCAGCAGCATCTGGCACCCCGCCAGCGGACGATGCCCGATTTCGCAGGCGCGCTGAACTATGGCTACCATCTCGATGCGGGCAAGCTCGCGGCGCTGCTGATGCGGCACGCGACCGAGCGGCTCGGTGTCCGGCACCTGCGCGACCATGTGACCCGGGTCGAGCGGGCCGAGCAGGGCGACGTAGTCGCGGTGTACACGCGCGCGCAGGGCGCGATCGAAGGCGATCTGTTCCTCGATTGCACCGGCCACGCCGCGCTGCTGATGGGGGATGTCCCGTTCATCGACCGTGGCGACGTGCTGTTCAACGACCGGGCGCTGGCGGTACAGGTGCCGGTCGCCGCCGACAGCCCGATCAAGGCACAGACCGATGCGACCGCGCATGCTGCGGGATGGATCTGGGACATCGGCCTGCCGACCCGACGCGGCGTCGGCTGCGTCTATTCGTCGGCGCACATGAGCGACGACGCGGCATTGGCGACGCTGGCGGCGTATCTCGGCACCGATGCGCCGATCACGCCGCGTCGGCTGACCTTCCGGTCGGGGCACCGCGCACACTTCTGGGTCGGCAACTGCCTCGCGATCGGTTTGTCGGCGGGGTTTCTCGAGCCGCTGGAAGCATCGGCGATCGTGACGGTCGAGCTGTCGCTCGACGCGCTGCTTGACGACTGGCCGACGCCAGCGACGATGCCGCTGGTGGCCGCGCGCTTCAACACGCTGTTCCGCTATCGCTGGGACCGGATCGTCGAATTCCTGAAACTGCATTATGTGCTGAGCCGACGCGACGGACGCTATTGGCGCGATCACCGCGACCCGGCATCGATCCCGCCGCGGCTCGCAGAATTGCTGGCGCTGTGGCAGCATCGACCGCCACTGCGCGCCGACCTGCCGATGGTCGATGAGCTGTTCCCTGCTGCCAGCTATCAATATATCCTCTACGGCATGGGCGCGCGCGTGCCGGAGCCCGGCCCGCTCCAAATGGGCAAGCCACCATCGCTGGCACCGATCGCGCAGCGTGCGCGGAGCATGGTCGCCACGCTGCCCCCGATCCGCGCCTATCTCGATGCCTGCCGGGCGGCGTATCAACCAAACGTTATGGAGCAGATTTCCTGATGGCCAACCACGTCCTGCTCAACAGCGAGGATCACCGCACGCTGCGCATTACGTCCGCGCACGGTGCGGACCTTGGCGACGCGGTGATGTCGTCCCTTGTCGTGCCGAGCGAGTTTCGCCGCGTGCAGAACGACTATCCGATCCTGTTCCGCCTTACCCCCCAGCGCGACCGGTTTCAGGCGCTGGCGATGTTCGGGTTCGAGCCCGGCGAGAATCTGTTCCTCGACGGGGGGCAATGGGATGCACGGTATCGTCCGCTCGCACTGCAGATCCAGCCTTTCCTGATCGGCCACCCGGCGACGCCAGGCGGCGACAAGCAGATCCACCTCGACCTTGACAATCCGCGCGTCGCGACCGGCGGCGAGGGCGTGCGGGTGTTCGACGACCTTGGCCGTCCGACGCCGTATCTCGAAACAATCGCCGAACAGCTCGGTGAGCTCGATGCGGGCTGGCAGGCGAGCGAAGGATTCTTCGCCGCGCTGACGCGCCACGAACTGATCGAGCCGCTGACGCTCGAGATCACGCTCGACGATGGCACGACCAACCGGCTGGTCGGCTATCACGGCATCGCCGAGGAGCGCTTGCAGCAGCTCGACGCCGCCACGCTTGGCGAGCTGCACGCCGAAGGGCACTTGATGCCCGTGTTCATGGCGCTCGCCTCGCTCGCCAACGTCGCCGAACTGATCGATCGCAAGAGCCGACGGAACGCGGCGCGTGGCTGAAGCCGAGTCCGGCATTTTCAAGGATCTGGCGGAAGTGGCCGAGGTCCGGATCGCCGATGCGGTCGAGCTCGACGCGCGGTTGCGGTCCGCCGACGCGCCGTTCGTCGTGCGCGGGTTGGTCCGGGATTGGCCGCTGGTCGCTGCGGGCCGCCGCTCGTCGCGCGATGCGCGGGCCTATTTGCTGCAGCACCACCGCGACACGGCGTTCACGGTTACGGTGGGCGAGCAGGGCGGCGACGGCCGGCTGTTCTACGACGCCGCCATGGCGATGAACTTCCGCACGCTGCGCGCGAAGCTACCCGATATTTTCCAGCGGATGGATTCGGTCGAAGGGCAAGCGGGAGCCCCGCCGGTCTATCTCGGCTCGATCGACATGCACCAGTTCTTCACCGGCTTGCATGAGGCCAATCATGTCGATCTGGCCGATCGAACGTGTCTGGCGAGCATCTGGATCGGGTCGAAGACGCGGATCGCCGCGCATAACGATTTGCCCCACAATCTCGCCTGCGTTGCTGTGGGGCGGCGGCGCTTCACGCTGTTTCCGCGCGAACAGTTCCGCAACCTCCATCTGGGGCCGATCGACAACACACCGGCTGGTCGTGCAATCAGCATGGTCGATTTCCACGCGCCGGACCTGCAGCGGCATCCGCGCTTTCCCGAAGCGCTGGCGCACGCCCAGGTGGCCGAGCTCGACGCCGGTGACGCGCTGTATATTCCGGCGATGTGGTGGCATCATGTCGAGGGGCTCGCCGATTTCAACGTGCTGGTGAACTATTGGTGGCGCGAAACGCCGCGCTGGCTGGGCTCGCCGCAGGATGCGCTGAACCACGCCTTGCTCGCGATCCGCGATTTGCCCGCCGATCAAAAACAGCATTGGCGCGACCTGTTCGATTATTATGTCTTCAACAATGGCGATGACGTGACCGCGCATATCCCCGAGCACGGCCGCAGCGTGCTCGCCCCGCTCACCCCCGAAAGCGCCGATCGCATCCGCGCTTTCCTGCTCAGGAACCTCAGCCAATGATGTCCAGCCCACGCCGCATCGTTATTGCCGGGGGCGGCACAGCGGGCTGGATGGCGGCGGCCGCGATCGCGCGGACGATGGGCCGCACCGCCGAGGTGACGCTGGTGGAATCCGACGCGATCGGGACGATCGGAGTGGGGGAATCGACGATCCCGCCGCTCGTCACCTACAACCGGCTGCTCGGCATCGGCGAGGCCGATTTCATGCGCGCGACACAGGCGACCTTCAAGCTCGGCATCCTGTTCGATGGCTGGAAGGACGGTAGCGATCGCTATTTCCACTCGTTCGGGATTACCGGGCAGGACCATTGGTCGGCGGGCTTCCAGCATTTCTGGCTGAACGGTCGCGAGCGCGGTCACGACGCGGCGTATGACGCCTATTGCCTAGAGCTCGTCGCGGCGCTGGAGGGCAAGTTCGCGCATCTTCCCGACGAGCGGATGAATTATGCCTATCAGCTCGATTCGTCGCTCTACGCGCAATTCTTGCGGCGAATGGCGGAAGCCGACGGCACGCGCCGGATCGAAGGCCGCATCGCGCACGTCGCGCTCGATGGCGAGAGCGGAGACGTTGCGGGGCTCCACCTCGAATCCGGCGCGGTGGTCGAGGGCGACCTGTTCCTCGACTGTACCGGCTTTCGCGCGCTGCTGATCGAACAGGCGTTACATGCCGGGTATGACGACTGGACCCATTGGCTGCCGTGCGATTCCGCCATCGCGGTGCAGACCGAAAACGTCCGCCCGCCCGTGCCCTATACGCGCGCGATGGCGCATGATGCCGGGTGGCAGTGGCGTATCCCGTTGCAGCATCGCACCGGCAACGGCATCGTTTATTGCAGCCGCTATCTGGAGCGCGACGCCGCGCTCGAGCGGCTGCTCGGCAATATCGAGGGGACGGTGCTGACCGAGCCGAACCACATCCGCTTCGTCACAGGGGCGAGGCGGCGGCAATGGCATCGCAATGTCGTCGCGATCGGGCTGTCGGGCGGGTTCATGGAACCGCTCGAATCGACCAGCATCCATCTCATCCAGCGCGCGATCCTGCGGCTGATCCGGATGATGCCGGCGGGCGCGATCTCGCCGCGCGACATCGCCGAGTTCAACGACCAGCAATTTGCCGACATGGAGCAGATCCGCGACTTTCTGATCCTCCACTATAAGGCGACCAACCGGCGCGATTCGGCGTTCTGGCGGCAATGTGCGGGGATGGCGATTCCTGACAGTCTGGCGCAAAAGATTGCCTTGTTCCGCGAGACCGGTCGCGTGTTCCGCCGCAACGAGGAGTTGTTCGCCGAAAATAGCTGGGTGCAGGTGATGATGGGGCAGGGCATCGAGCCCGCCGCCTATCACCCGATCGCGGCCAAGCTGCGCGATGAGGAGCTGGCGAAGTTCCTGGCGACGCTGCGCGACAATGTCGTGCGTACCGTCGCCGGGTTGCCGGCGCATGCCGACTATGTCGCGCAATATTGCGGCGGCTGAAGACAATGGCGCGCAGGCGGCAGGCCGTCACGATCAAGCATGTCGCGGCGGATACGGGCGTGTCGTTGCAAACCGTCAGCCGTGTGATCAACAAGGAGCCGGGCGTCCGGCCCGAGACCGCTGCACGCGTGCAGGAGGCGATCGATCGGCTGGGCTATGTGCCGTCGATCGCGGCGCAGCGGATGGGCGGCTCGCGCTCCTATCTGATCGTCGCGCTCAACGATCGCGAACGCACGATCGCCGACTGGCGTGCGCGGCAGGGCACCGACTGGGTCGACCAGATGCTGCTCGGCGGGATGCTGACCTGCGCGACCTATGGCTATCGCATGATCGTCGAGCTGGTCGACACGCATAGCGACCATATCGAGCGCGAGCTGATGGCCGCGATCGCGGCGCTCCAGCCCGATGGCGTTATCCTGACGCCGCCGCATTCGGAGAACCCGCTGATCGCGGACTTGCTGGAGGCCCAGCGGATCAGTTTCGCGCGGATCGGCTCGCGGCGGGCAGGCGCGGGCTTTGCGCTGACGATGGACGATGAGCGCGCGGCGCGGATCGCGACCGAGCATCTCATCGCGCTCGGGCATACACGGATCGGCTTCATCGCGGGGCCTCCCGATTATGAGCTCAGCGCGTGGCGCACCGATGGCTGGCGTGCAGCAATGGCGGCGGCAGGGCTGGCGGACGATTTGCTGACGCGCGGCGATTTTGGATACGCGTCGGGGCGGGAGGCCGCGATCGCTTTGCTCGATGCGGCCGACCCGGCGACCGCGATCATCGCCAGCAACGATCAGATGGCGCTCGCGACGCTTGAGACGTGCCGGGAGCGCAGGATCGCGGTACCCCGCGACCTGTCGCTGATCAGCTTCGACAACACCCCGATCGTCCGCTTCACGCATCCGCCGCTGACCGCAGTGGACCAGCCGATCGCCGATCTGGCGGCCCGCGCGGTCGAGCTCATCATTGCCGAACTCGCAGGGCGTGATTCACCGGGGCAGCCGATCATTGTCCCGGCGAAGCTAGAGCTGCGCCAATCGACCGCACGACGCCGATAACCCTTTGCAATCCCCTGGCTGTGGCGATGCCGATGTCCTAAGCAGGCGTCACATGACCGCGCATTCCGACCGCTTCTTCGCTGTCCGCAAGGCGAAGCGATCGCCCGCACTGATTCCGGTGCTTGGTGCGCTTGGATACGCCGGATGCGTCGTTGCGTATCTGCCGTTGTTAACTTTGCTGTTGCCACTGCGGATCGAGTTGATTGCCGGGGAAGCGCGGTTCGGTGTGCTCGCGACGGCGATGATCGCAGGTGCCGCGATGGCCAGCATTGCGGGTATCCTATTCGGATGGCTTAGCGACCGTTCGCTCGAGCGCGGCACGGGACGGCGATACTGGATCGCCGCAGGCCTTGTCGCGACGATCGCGTCGTACGCGGGCATTGCCAGCGCACGGACGCCCGCGATGCTCGTCCTATCGGTGATGGCGTTTCAGGTCGCGCTCAACATCGCCCTGGCCCCGCTTATGGCGCTGCTCGCTGAGGAAAGCCCGGATCGACAGAATGGCCTGATGAGCGGCCTGCTCGCCGGGGCTCAGCCGCTTGGTGCGGCGATCGGGCCGCTATTGGTGAAATGGGGGCCCCCGACGTTGGGCCTGCGCCTAGCCGTGATCTCGGTCGTTGTCGTCATTTCCCTCGGGCCATTGCTGGCGACATCGCCCAAGCCGACGTTGCCGGTGGCGGATCGCACGGTTGCGGTATCGTCACCCGACCTCGTCATTGCGTGGATATCGCGCCTGATCGTCCAGATTCCCGGTAACGTGGTGTCCGCATATTTCCTGTTCTTCATGGAGCGGTTCGCGACACCCGCCGCACGCGGCGGTGTGTCGGCACAGGTGGGGGCGTTGATCTTTTTGGCGAACATCGTGCCATTGCCCTTCGCCGTTATGTTGGGCCGTTGGTCAGACAGGTTGGAGCGGCGCAAGCCGTTTATGATGATTGCCGTTATTCTCGATGCGGCCGGTCTCGTCATGATGGCCTGCGCGACCAACTGGACTTCGGCCGCGATAGGCCTTTGCATTTATTCGATCGGCTGGACTGTCTTCCTCACCTTGCAAATCGGTTTCGTCATGCAATTGCTTCCCAACCCGCGTCGGCGTGGGCGCGATCTCGGGCTGATCAATTTGGCGAATACCGCACCCGTGCTCATTGGCCCGGCATTGGCGTGGTGGCTCGCGACACCCCAGAATTTCAGCACGCTGTTTTTGACCCTGGCTATTCTGTCATTTGTTGGTGGGGCGACCATGCTTGGAGTAACCGGGCGGAAATAGTCCGTTTCGCGGGATGCCGCGCGTTTCCGGACCGGCGGCATGTTTTGCTTTTGCCAGCGGGGCCGGAGCGGCACCCGCAGTCGGTGTTTATCGACGAAGCCGGGGCGAAAGGCCTGCCGTACGAGCGCGATCGGCATCCTCTTTACTCTCCTCATTGCAGTCTTTCGCACTGTCGCAAGCGGGTCGGGGGAGGTCGCCCGCGCGTCGTCGGCTAACCGGCGCGGGGACGGATTTCGCTATACTCATCCTCATCCGTAACCAATCCTTGCGCCGTTCTGCATTTTGAAGCATAGCACAGGACAGTTCTGGAATATCACATTGGCGAATTGATGTTTGATTGTCGATCTCCGCGGGACGCCGGCGATAAGGTCGTGGGTTTGGGGTTCGGGTGCGCCGCGCTCGGCAATCTGTATGCGCCGATCAGCGACCAAGACGCGCGAGCGGCGATCGACGCGGCGCGCAGCGCCGGGATCGCGTTTTTCGACACCGCGCCCTTTTACGGTTTCGGTCTGAGCGAACGGCGCCTGGGCGACGCGCTCCGCGGGGACAGCGGCCTGGTCGTGTCCAGCAAGGTCGGCCGTCTGCTGGTTCCGGATGAAGCGCAAACGGTCGAGCAGTCGCGCGACGGTTTCCTTTCGCCGCTGCCGTTTCGCGTCGCCTATGACTATAGCTATGATGGCATCCTGAGGTCGCATGAAGCGAGCTTGCAGCGCCTCGGTCTTGCCCGGATCAATATCCTGCTGGTCCATGACATTGGCCGCGCGAACCATGGCGACGACAATGCACGCTATTGGCAGCAACTCACGCACGGCGGGGGTTTTCGCGCGCTGGAGGAACTGCGCGCGAGCAAGGCGATCGACGGCTTCGGGCTGGGCGTCAACGAGACTGCGATCTGCCTGCAGGCGATGCGCGAGACGCGGCTCGATATGGTATTGCTTGCGGGGCGCTACACGTTGCTCGAACAGGATGCGCTCAATGCGTTCCTGCCGACGTGCGTCGCGCAGAACGTCTCGGTGGTGATCGGCGGCCCCTATAATAGCGGTATCCTCGCCACGGGAACGCGGAGCGGTGCGCCGATGCATTACGACTATGCCATCGCGCCACCCGCAATCGTCGAGCGAGTCCGCCGGATCGAGCGGATCGCCGATGCGCATGCGGTCCCGCTCGCCGCGGCGGCCTTGCGCTTTCCGATCGCGCATCCTGCGGTGGCGCGCGTGCTACCGGGACTGGCCAGTGCCGCGCAGGTCGAGCGCACGCTGGAGGTCTACAACACTAAGATCCCCGACGATTTCTGGCGCGATTTGCGGCAGGCGGGCCTTATCCGCGCAGATGCACCGGTGCCATCGCCAGCCATGGCGGGGACGGAGCTGTGACCGCACGCCATCGTGTTCGCGTCACCCGCCGTTTGCCCGAGGCAGTCGAGGCGCGGCTCGCGGTGCAGTATGACGTCGTATTAAACCAACCGGACATCGCGCTGAGCGCGACCGAATTGCGCGGCGCGATGCGCGAATTCGACGCAATTTTGCCGACGATCACCGACCGGATCGATGCCGATGTGTTGGCGACCTCGGGCCGCCGCGCCGCGTTGATCGCCAATTATGGTGCTGGCGTCGACCATATCGATCTTGCCGCTGCGCGCGCGGCCGGGATCGCGGTGAGCAACACGCCCGGCGCGCTGACCGAAGCCACGGCTGAACTGGCGATCCTGTTGATGCTGATGGCCGCGCGGCGCGCCGGTGAAGGTGAACGCGAGCTGCGCGCGGGGGAATGGACCGGCTGGCGGCCGACGCATCTCGTCGGCCAGTCGCTCGATGGCTGTACGCTCGGGCTGATCGGCTTTGGCCGGATCGCGCAAGGCACCGCGGCGCGTGCTCGCGGGCTCGGCATGCGCATCCTCTATTTCTCGCGCAGCCCCGCCGCGACCGAGATCGAGGCGGCGCTGGGGGCGAGCCGAGTCGATACCGCCGAAGCATTGATGGCGGAGGCGGACGTCGTATCGCTCCACATCCCGGGCGGCCGGGCGACTCATCATTTTGTCGATGCGGTCTTACTGGCCAAGGCGAAGCCGGGCGCGATCCTCGTCAACACCGCGCGTGGCTCGGTGGTCGACGAGGCGGCTTTGGTGGCGGCTCTGGCGGAAGGGCGGATCGCGGCGGCCGGGCTCGACGTCTATGAGAACGAGCCGACTGTCAGCGCGGCGCTGCTGGCCAGCCCGCGCACCGTGCTGTTGCCGCACCTCGGCAGCGCAACGAAGGGCGCGCGCGAAGCGATGGGAATGCAGGCGGTCGACAATCTCGACGCCTTTTTTGCGGGCCGTGCCCTGCCCGACCGTGTCGCCTGAGGCGATCCTCGCCGACGCGATCGAACGCGCGCTTGTGCATCCGCGCCGGGTCCCGCTCGTGCTCGGCCTGTGTGGGGCTCAAGGGAGTGGGAAGTCGACCGTCGCCGCGGCGCTCGCCGCGCGCTTTCCGCATTCGGTGGTGCTGTCGCTCGACGATCTTTATCATATGCGGCGCGAGCGCGCACGGCTCGCTGCGGCGGTCCACCCGCTATTCGCAACGCGCGGCGTTCCGGGAACGCACGATATCGCGCTTGGGCTGGATACGTTTGCAGCGCTCGACGCGCGACAGGCGGCACCGCTACCGCGCTTTGACAAGGCGAGTGACGATCGTGTCGAGGCAGCGCTTTGGACGAGTGCACCCGTGCCCGCGCAATTGGTGATCTTCGAAGGCTGGTGCGTCGGTGCCCGGCCGCAGGACGCGGTGGCGCTGCTGGATCCGGTCAACGTGCTGGAGCGCGAGCGCGACCCGCATGGGGTGTGGCGGCGCTACGCCAATGCCGCGCTTGCGGGCGCGTATCAGCGGCTGTTCGCGCGGATCGACATGCTTGCACTGTTGCGCGCGCCGAGCTGGGGGCGGGTGCTGGACTGGCGGCTGGAGCAGGAACGGGCGCTGCGCCAGTCGGGTGCGCGCGGCGACGGGGTGATGGCCGACGCCGAGGTGCGGGTGTTCGTCAGCCATTACGAACGGCTGACGCGGCACGTCCTCGACACCATGCCTGCCTATGCCGATCTGGTGTTGCAGCTCGACGACGACCGAAACTGCGTCGCCGTACATCGGCGCTGACGGTTGCACCCAACTGACGCTACTCTACCCGATCCGGAGGATATCGATGCGCCACGTGCTTCTGCTCGATCTGCAGGATGATGCCGAGCTGATCGCTGCATACCGCCACTGGCACCGTCCCGGACGGCCGCCCGCCGCCGTGACGCGCGCGATCCGGGCGGGCGGTGTGGCCGCACTCGACATCTGGCATGTCGGGGACCGGCTGGTGATGGTGATGGAGACCACGCCCGATTTCGACCCCGTCGCCAACGCCGCGCGCGAGGCGGCCGATCCCGCGGTCGGGGCGTGGGATGTGTTGATGGACCGCTTCCAGCGCCGCTTGCCGTTTGCGGCGGATGGGGAAAAATGGGTCGCGGCGGAGCGTATTTACAGCCTGGACGAGCAGCCGTAGCGGCGCGCTATTGCATCCCCAGGAGGCGCTGCAGCGCGAGCTGAAAATGCGTCACCAGCGCGGCCTCGGCGGCGTCCGCATCGCGCGCGACACACGCGGTCAGAATGTCGAGATGCTCTCGCAGGGTGCGGATCGCCAGCGGGCGGGTGGTCAGCCAATCGAGCCGTACCAGCGTCACGTAATTCTTAAGGCGGCGCGCAGTCACTTCGATCAACTGGTTGCGCAGCGCCGATATCAACGCGCCGTGCAATTGCTCTTCGAGACGGTCGAGCATGGCTTCATCGTCCGGCTCCCAAGAGCCCTCCTCCAGCCGGGCGAGCAGCGCGCTATGACCGTCGACCATCGCCTGGATTTCGCCGGCATCGCCGCTTTCCGCCAGCGCACGGGCACCCGCACGCTCGATCAACGAGCGAAACTGATATGTCGACCGGGAGAGCTCGAGGTCGGAGCGGATGAAACGGATACACGACCGGGCGTGAATCGTGACCAGTCCTTCGGTTTCCAGTCGGCGCAGCGCGTCGCGCAGTGGCTGCATCGTCATGCCGAACAGCCGCACCAGATCGGCCTGCGACAATTCCGCACCGAGCGGGATCGTGCGGTCGAACAGCCCCTTCAAGATTGCGTCATACGCTTTGTCTGACAGGCTGGGTTCGTTATCGCCCAACAGGTCGAGCTCGATCGCCTTGGCTGGCTCGGTTTTCGATTTTCCGGCTACGGCCCGCATCCGATTCAGTTTCCACAAAATTGGCCGGTCCGCCAATGCGGCGGCACGCTCATCTCCCCCACCGTAAGCGCGCCCTGGCGAAAACGCTAGCAGGAGTGCCGCGCCAGCCTCGCGAGCACGGGAGCCATCATCAGCAATGAAATTCTAATTACCGTGTTTGACATATCTAAAAGGCCTGATACTGATATCTCAAATCAAAAAACGAAGAGGAGGGGATTATGGGGAAACTGGCACGGTTGTACGGTGGCGTCGCAATCACGGCGACCGCCTTGGCGCTTGCATCGGCAGCACAGGCGCAATCTCAGGCGCAGGGCGGCAGCGGCAGCGCGTCCATGGGGGACACGAATGCGCCACGGCAAAATCTCGGCACGCCTGACGCCGGTCCGGACGGTGTCGCGCAGGATATCGTGGTGACGGGCATCCGCGCGAGCCAGCGGCAATCCATCGACATCAAACGCAACGCGATTAACTCGGTCGACGCGATCGCCAGCGAGGATTTGGGCAAATTACCCGACCAGAATGTCGCCGAATCGCTGCAGCGCGTGCCGGGCATCACGATCGATCGCAATCGCGGCGTCGGCAACGGCGTGACGGTTCGTGGGCTTGGCCCGCAGTTCAATACCGTGACGGTCAACAATCGTGTGATCGCGACCGATGGCGCTGGACGCGAATTCAACTTCGATATCTTGCCATCCGAGCTGATTTCGGGGGCGAACGTCTTCAAGAGCCCGCAGGCCAACATCAATGGCGCGAGCATCGGCGCGACGATCGATATCCATACGCTGCGCCCGCTTGAACAGCGCACCGGCCTCTATGGCGGTGGCTCGCTACGTGCGAACATCGATGAGCTGGGCAGCAAGACCACCCCGTCGGGCGCAGCCTATGTCACCTGGAAAAATCCCTCGGGGACCTTGGGTGTGTCGCTCGTCGGCTCGTATGACGAGCGCAACGAACGGACCGACAACTTCTTCGTGGGTGCAAGTTCCTATCCGCGCAGCTTCGACGACGGCTATTACGGCCAGGTGAGCAGCGGTGCAGGCGGATTGTGCGTCGGAGCGTCGGGTGCCGGTGGCTGCACGCCGCGGATCGACACCAGCAAGGTGGGGCTGTTCCGCAACGTCGACATGTACCACAATTTCATCAACCAGGTGGAATTCTCGAACCGCAAGCGGATCGGGCTGGACGGGACGGTCCAGTTCAAACCAACCAACAATCTGCTCTTCACGCTCGACGGGCTCTACTCCCACGACGACGAACATTATCACAGCTCCGGCATCGCACCCGATTTCAGCGGGGGGACGCTCGTGCGGCAGGTGGTGTCGGGCGGCACCGACACCACGGAGATCGTCGGCGGGCAGAGCCGCACCGTCCATGTCGGTGGCACCGCGACATCGGAGAGCTTTCACGACGGCACGGTCGACGTCGTCGTCGAGGACCGGCCAGCCAAATCGACCACCTATCTGTTCGGCTTCAATGCGAGATGGGACAGCGGCCCGTTCAGCGTCGCGCTCGATCTCGATACCACCAAGGCCAAATATGACAATGCGCAGGCGCTGTTCACAACATCGCGGCTGAAGCATCTCGATTACACATATGACCGCAACACGGGGTCGCCGCTGGCGAGTTTCACGGTCAGCAGCCCGACATATCCGGATGCGGCGACCGACGTGAACCATCGCCTCGCACATTATATGCAGTCGGAGGGCCAGATCCTCGAAGACACGATCAACGAGGCGCATCTCGACGGGGCCTATAATGGTGCCCAGGTTACCGTTTACGGCGGCGTGGGCTATTCGGCCCGCACCAAGACGACCACCGGGTTCACCGAACCCAACGCGTGTGCCTATTGCGGCAGCGACGTGTTGGTGCCGTCGAGCGTGTTCAGCCCGACATCCTACAATTTCTTCGGCGGGGCCGCAGGCGGCAACACCGCAAATTGGGTCGACTATAACGCCCAAAATCTCTTCCAGACGATGATCGGCCTGAACAGCACCGCCGACCCGGCATTGCACAGCGGTAATCTTCTGCCGATCGTTCGGGACCCGGCCGCCAGCTCCTCGGTCAAGGAGAAGGTGGCGCTCGGTTATTTGATGTTCGAGTTCAAGGGCAATCTCGGCACGCTGCCATTCGCGGTCAACACCGGCGTGCGAATCGAAGATACCGACTTCACCTCAAATGGTGCCGGCCAGACCGTGCTGAGCGCAAAACCCAACGGCACGGGCCAGAACGTCATCGTGCTGTCCGGGCTGACCCCGCTCAGCTTCAAGGGGCATTATACCGACATTCTTCCGTCGCTGAACGCGCGGCTCACCATCACGCCGAAGCTGGTCTTCCGGACGGCGGCCTCACGCGTCATCTCGCGGCCGACGCTGACCGATCTTTCGCCGGCGCAGACGATCACCAGCAATCCGGGCAACGAGCGCATCACGCACGGCAACCCCAATTTGCAGCCGTTCCGCGCCTCGCAGGCGGAAGCCGGGCTCGAATGGTATTATGATCGCGATTCACTGCTGTCGGCGACCTTCTTCTACAAATCGATCGACTCGTTCATCACACGCGGGGTCACTCCCCAACAGGTTGATCAGGTAACCTTCATCGTCGATCAGCCGATCAACGGCAAAGGTGCGACGGTAAAGGGGGTCGAAGTCAGTTATCGCACGCTGTTCAAGTTCCTGCCGGGCCTGTTGAGCGGTTTCGGCACCCAACTCAGCTATACCTATA
Organism: Sphingomonas sp. PSPC2-2; assembly: GCF_049897725.1. Lineage (NCBI taxonomy): Bacteria > Pseudomonadati > Pseudomonadota > Alphaproteobacteria > Sphingomonadales > Sphingomonadaceae > Sphingomonas > Sphingomonas sp. PSPC2-2. The sequence goes on from NZ_JAFCWU010000003.1 coordinate 131,811, forward strand.
CCGACAGCAACGCGAACTATACCAACGCGGCAAAGGCCTCGACCTCCTATTCGTTGGAGGGCTTGTCAAAGAATTCGTACGCCGCAGTGCTCTTTTATGAAAAGGGCCCGGTGCAGGCGCGGGCCTCCTATACCAGGCGCGACGGCTACCTCTTCGCGCCGCAGACGCAGACCGGCATTCCCGAGTTCGTCGACAGTTATGATCAGCTCGATGCAGGGCTGCAATTGTCGGTGACGAAGAATGTCATCCTGACCGCCGATGCCACCAACCTGACGGATTCGAGGGAATTTCACTACGCCAACGTAGTCGCGGATGCGCAGGAATATCGACGGGTCGGGCGGCGCTACACCGCCGGCGTGCGCGTGCGTTTTTAGGCGAGGCACCGGGGCGGTTGCGCTTGCCTCCGCCCCGGTAATAACTCAGACTAATATTTCAACAAGGAAACAAGAAATGTCTTCAGCGCGCATCGTCGAATATCGGCTGACTCGCCTGGCCTTCGCGCGGGACCGGACGATCGGCGATTCGCAGGTGCGGGCGACGACTGCCCAAATCATCGCGGTCGAACTTTTCGACACGGTCGGGAATGTCGGGCTTGGTTTCGCGCAGGCGTTGTTCACCAGCTTGCCGGACGCGGACGAGATCGAACGCGTGTTCGCGACGGAGGCCTGGCCCGGACTGGAAGGGCGGTATCCGGCGGCGCTCGCGCTGGCGGTGCATCGCGTGCGTGGCGGCAATGTGCGGCGGATGGGTTTGCCGTTCGAGGAGTCGCTCCAGCACGCCATCTGGGATCTGTTCGCCAAGCAATCGGGCCTGCCGCTGTGGCGCATGCTCGGGGCGGAGCGCAGCAAGGTCGGCGTCTATGCCAGCGGGCTCGATTATCACTTGTCCGACCACGACTTTACCGAATTGTTCGGCAAGGCGCGCGAGCGGGGCTTCCTCGGCTACAAGATCAAGGTCGGGCATCCCGATCTGGAGCGCGATGTTCACCGGCTCGATTTGCTGCGCGATGTGGTCGGCAGCGACCGACCGGTGATGATCGATGCCAACGAGGCCTGGACGGCACAGGAAACGATCCAGGCGGTCCGGCGCTTCGAGCGCGCCGGGCACCGCATCTACTGGCTCGAGGACCCGATCCCGCGTGAGGATTTCGACGGGCTGAAAATGCTGCGCCAGCTCGGCATCAGCCGGATCAATGCGGGCGAATATCTCGATCTCACCGGCAAGCGCAAACTGGTCGAGGCGCGGGCGTGCGACATGCTCAACGTGCATGGCCAGGTGTCCGACGTGATGCGCGCCGGCTGGCTTGCCAATGAAGCCAATGTCGAGGTCACGCTCGGCAACACCTTCCTGGAGCTTGGCGTCAACATGGCGCTGGCGCTGCCGGGCGTGCGCTGGCTCGAATACAGTTTCCAGAATTTCGATCATCTGGTCGACGAACCCTATGCGATGGCCGACGGTTATATCCATGGCCGCGACGCGCCCGGGCACGGTCTGGTGCTTAGCGCGGCGGCGCGGGCGAATGGCGGCGCGCTGCCCCAGGTGATTGGCGCGGTCGCGTGACCGTGAGCGCTGGGCTCGATGCGGTGCCGCCGGCCGCGCCCGTCGTTGAAGGCCGCAAATGGGGGCTTATCGTCAGCCTCGGCATCGTCCTCTTCGTGTTGCTGGCCCTCTACGCTTCGATTCTCGGTGTGCTGTTGCCCAACCAGATCGAGAATCTCGATCCGGTCGGCAAGCTTGGGACGTTGGGCGTGGTCTATGCCATCACGTCGGTGTTCAGCACGATCACCACGCCGGTGTCGGGCGCGCTCTCCGACCGGACGCGGTCGCGCTTCGGGCGGCGGACGCCCTGGATTGCCATCGGCGGCGTCGTCGGGGGTGCCGCGACGATTCTGATCCCGTTTGGCGGCGGCATCGTTGGCGTCACCGCGCTGTGGCTGGTGGCCACGGTCAGCCTCAATTCGATGCAGCCCGCGATCACGACGATCGTTGCCGACCGCTTCCTGCCCGGTGAGCGCGGGATGGTGTCTGGCGTGGTCGGCGCGGCGATGACCGCCGGGGTTTCGGCAGGCACCATTTTCGGGGGGCTGATGGCAGCCCACCTGTTTGTCGCTTATGCAATCGTCGGTGGCGGTATCATTGCCGCCTGCCTCCTGTTCGTGTTGCTCAATCGCGAGCCGCCGCTGCCCGCCGGATTGGCTGCGCCCGTGCCGTTTCGCCTGACCTCGTTCCTGCGCAGCTTCTGGATCGATCCGCGCGCCCATCCCGATTTCGCCTGGGCGCTGTTCGGCCGTTTCTCGATCTATATGGGCTATCAGGCGATCCTGACCTATCTGCTCTACATCCTCGAGGGCTATATCGGCCTTACGCAGAGCGCCGCCAATCTGACGATCGCGCGGATGTCCTCGATTACCTTCGTCGCGTTGGTCATCTCGGCCTTGCTGTCGGGCTGGCTGTCGGATCGGCTCGGTCGCTTGAAGCCGCTGGTGTTCATCGCGGGCGTGGTGATGGCGCTGGCCGAGATCGCGCCGTTGCTGTCGCCCGACCTGCGCGGGATGTTCCTTTATGCCGGGCTGATCGGGATCGGCTACGGATCGTTTATGTCGGTCGACCTCGCGCTGATGACGCGCGTTCTGCCGCCCGCCGCGCCGGGCGAGGATTCGACCGGCAAGGATCTCGGGATCCTGACGACCGCGATCAATGTCCCGCAAATCCTCAGTCCGGTCATGGCGGCAGCGCTGCTGCACGCGACTGGCAACAATTATCCGCTGCTGTTCGTCGTTTGCGGTGTGTTCGTTGTGTTCGGCGCGTGCCTCGTGCTGCCGATTCGTTCGGTGCGATGATGCCGTTGATCGACGCCCATCAGCATTTCTGGTCGCTCGCCACCCCTGGCACCGCCTGGCCAACCGCCGCCGAAGCCGAGATCCATCGCGACTTCGGCCCGGAGGATCTGGTCAATGCGGCGGCGGGCGTGCAGCTCGACGGCACCGTGCTCGTCCAGTCGCAGCCGACCGACCGGGATACCGACTGGATGCTGGCGCTGGCGGAGCGTACGCCGTTGGTCCGCGCGGTCGTCGGCTGGGTCGATCTGGCTGCCCCCCATGCGGCCGATCGCATCATCGAGATCGCCCGCCAGCCCAAAATGCGCGGCGTGCGGCCGATGCTGCAATCGATCGCCGACACCGACTGGCTGCTGCAGGATGCGCTCACCCCGGCGCTGGAGGCGCTGCAGGCGACGGGCTTGCGCCTCGATGCGCTGGTCCAGCCGCGGCACCTGCCGATGCTCGCGCGCTTCGTCGAGCGCTGGCCCGATCTCCCGATCGTGATCGATCACGCGGCGAAGCCGCACGCGGCGCGCGCGATCCTCGATCCCTGGCGCGACGATATCGCGCGGCTCGGCGGTCTCGGGCTGTATTGCAAGCTGTCGGGCTTGCGCACCGAACAGGCAACGGGCCGGCCAGCCGCCGACCTAATCCCCTATGTCGAACACCTTGTGCACGTTTTCGGCGAGCGGCTGATGTGGGGGAGCGACTGGCCAGTGCTGTTGCTCTCGGGGGATGGCTGGAGCGCGTGGCACGCCGACGCGCTGTCGCTCGCCGGTCGGGCGGGCGCGGACGTCGAGCGCCTGTTCGCGGACGCGGCCATGGAGTTTTACGCTTTGGAGACTGCGAATGCGCAATGACCGGCTTGTCCTCGCCGCGATTCTGACGATCGCCGCCCTTGCTCCGGCGGCGGCGCAGCAGACGTCCCCCTCCGACATCCCGGTCTATGCACCACCCACAGTCAGCAAGGAGCAGACTGCGGGCAACATCCATATCTCGAGCCGCCCCGCGCCAGTGCCGATCGTGCTGTCGGTGTCGCCGCAAGGGTCGGACGAGGGCGATGGCAGCGCGGCCCACCCGTTTGCCACGCTCGCACGCGCACAGGCGGCCGTGCGCGGGCTGAACGCCGATCACGACGTGACCGTGCAACTCGCCGACGGCGTCTACCGGCTGCGCACACCGCTGCGCTTTACCGCCTCCGATGGCGGACAGGATGGCTATACGGTGCGCTGGGAAGCGGCACCCGGCGCGCATCCGGTCCTGTCGGGCGGGACGCCGGTGACGGGCTGGACGCTCGCCGACCCGCAGCGCGGCATCTGGACGGCCGATATTCCTCGCGGGATCGATCCCCGGCAACTTTGGGTCGGTGGCCATATGGCACCGCGTGCCGCGGTCCGCGCGCCGCGCAGCGCCTTTACCTTCGACAAGACGGGGATCACGATCGTCGATCCGGCATGGCGTTCGCTCGCGAATCTCCCCGACCAGAGCCGCATCGAAGTCGAAGCGACCGGCTGGTTCACCGACCGCCACGCGATGGTCGCGCGGATCGATGGCGACCGCATCGCCATGCAGCAGCCGGGATGGCGCAACAACCTCGTCGGCTATGACACGTTCGCGCGCTCGGTATGGGGCGACAATGCCGGGCTGTTCTTTGTCAACGCGCTCGCCTTCCTGCGCGAGGGCGGTCAATGGTATGCCGATCCGGCCGCGGGCAAGCTCTATTACAAGCCTGTCGCGGGCGAAGACATGAAGCGGCTCGAAGTCGTGCTGCCACGCCTCGAATTTCTGATCTCGATCGCCGGCAGCTATGACGAGACGATCAAGGACCTTGAGTTTCGGGGCCTGAGCTTCCGCCATACCAGCTGGCTGCTGCCATCGGGGCCCGAGGGCTATGCCAGCCAGCAGAGCGGATCCTTCCTCGCGGGCGAATGGGGCGGCTATCCCGACGATCCGATCCGCGATTGCTCGTGGGGGTGCTGGCCGTTCGAAGCGATGCGCAACCGCTGGCGTCAGCAGCCGGCGGCGGTGCAGGTCGCCGCAGCGACCCGGATCGTGTTCGATCGCGACGAGTTCACGCAGCTCGGCCAGATCGCGCTCGGCATCGGCAACAATCCCGATGCCAATGACAGCGGCATCGGTCTTGGCACGAGCGCGATCGAGGTGCGCCGCTCGCGCTTCACCGATCTGGCCGGCGGCGCGATCATGGTCGGCGGCGTGCGACCCGATGCGCATCATCCGTCGCGGCCCGAAATGGGCGTGCGCGACATCGTCATCAGCAACAATCTGGTGCGCACCGTGTCGCAACACTATCGCGAGCAGGCGGCGATCCTCGTCACCTATGCCAGTGGCGCGGTGGTCTGGCACAATGACGTGTCCGGCGCGCCGTATGACGGGATCGACATCGGCTGGGGCTGGGGCGCGAACGACCCCGGTGGCAACGCAGCCTATTTCACCCCCAGCCGCGGCTATTACAACCAGCCCGGCAATCTGGTCTACGACACGCCGACGACGCTGCGCGACACCGTCGTGGTCGGCAACCGCGTCCACGATGTGAAGCAATGGTTCCCCGACGGTGGCGCGATCTATCATCTGTCGGCCGACCCCGGCGCGCTGATCGCCGAAAATCACATTTACGACGTCGAGGACGGCATCGCGATGTATCTCGACGAGGGGTCGCGCTACGTCACGCTACGCAACAATGCGATCGGCAATGTCGGCGTGTGGCTCAATCTCAATTCGCAGAACAACCTCGCTCCGCGCCGCACCGCGATGGACAATCTCGCGATCGGCAATTGGCATGATTCCGGGCGGCGCACGGGCGCGTGGACACCGTATTTGAACAACCGCGAGGTCGATACCGTGCTGGTCGCCAAGGGCGCATGGCCGGATGCAGCGAAGGCCGTGATCGCGCACGCCGGGATCGAACCCGAAAAGCCCTGAGCGCCCCTGACTCGATCTGTCCCTGAGCATTACCGAAGGAAGCCGAAACCATGCCCCGTCTCGCCACAAAGCGCGTGCTCGTCACCGGAGCTGCCCAGGGCATTGGGCGCGCGATTGCCGAACTGTTCGTCCGCGAAGGTGCGTCAGTGATTGCGCTTGATCTCAAGGCGGACGCGCTCGCGACGCTTTCGGGCTGCGAGCCGCTCGTCGTCGATTTGCTCGATCCGGCGGCGGTGGCGCGGGCCGGGGCGGGGGCGGGCACGCTCGACGTGCTGATCAATTGCGCGGGCTATGTCGATTCCGGCGATCTGCTGAGCGTTACCGAGCGCGGCCTCGATCTGTCGTTCGATCTCAACGTCCGCGCGACGATCCGCATGACGCAGGCCGTGCTGCCCGCGATGCTGGAGGCCGGGCGCGGCGTCATCGTCAATATCGGCTCGGTCGCGGGGGCGCTGATCGGTGTGCCCAACCGACTCGCTTATTGCGCGTCCAAGGCCGCGGTCGCGGGCCTGACGCGCTCGATCGCGCTCGATTATGTCGGCAAGGGCATTCGCTGTAACGCGATCTGTCCGGGCACGGTGCAGTCCCCTTCGCTCGACGAACGTCTGGAGGCGACCGGCGACGCCGATGCCGCGCGCGCCGCCTTCATCGCGCGGCAGCCGATGGGACGGATCGGCACGGCCGAGGAGATTGCCGCGCTCGCGCTCTATCTCGCCAGCGACGAAAGCGCCTATATCACCGGCAGTGCCATCGCGATCGATGGCGGCTGGACGATGGCCTGAGCGCATGAGCATTATCGCCGCGATCGACGATTTCCGAGAAGCCGCGCGTCGCCGCCTGCCGCGCTTTCTGTTCGATTATGCCGATGGCGGTGCGCAAGGCGAGCACACCATGCGCCGCAATGTCGCCGACCTCGCCGACATTGCGCTGCGTCAGCGCGTCCTGCAGGACGTCGCCGATATCGACCTTTCGACCCAGTGGTTCGGCGAGCGCATGCCCTTGCCGGTCGCGCTCGGGCCGATCGGCATTGGCGGCATGTTCCGCCGCCGCGGCGAAGTCCAGGCGGCGCGGGCGGCAACGCGGCATGGCATCCCGTTCACGCTCTCGACCGTGGCGATCTGTCCGCTGGCGGAACTGCGCGCGGGTGCGCCCGAGGTAAACCTGTGGTTCCAGCTCTACGTCGTGCGCGACCGGGGCTTCATGCGCGACCTGATCGCCGAGGCACGCGCGCAGGGGGCGACGACGCTGGTTTTTACGGTCGACATGCCAACTCCGGGAATCCGTCACCGCGATCTGCATTCGGGCATGTCGGGTCGCGGCGGTCCCGCCCGGCGCGCGCTTCAGGCGATGGGCAAGCCGCTTTGGGCGTGGGACGTGGGGCTGCGTGGACGGCCGCATCAGCTTGGCAATCTCGTGCCGGTGCTGGGCGCGGACAGTGGCATGAACGATTATATCGGCTGGCTCGCCGACAATTTCGATCCGGGTATCCGCTGGAAGGATCTCGACTGGCTGCGCGCCGCCTGGGACGGGCCGATCGTGATCAAGGGCATTCTCGATCCCGAGGATGCGCGCGAGGCCGCGGCGTATGGCGCGCAAGGGCTGGTCGTATCGAATCACGGCGGTCGCCAGCTCGACGGTGTGCTGTCGACCGCGCGCGCACTGCCCGCGATCGCCGATGCGGTCGGCGACCGGATGACGATCCTCGCCGATGGCGGCGTCCGCTCGGGGCTCGATGTCGTGCGCTTGCTTGCGCTCGGCGCGGACGGCGTGTTGCTCGGTCGCGCGTGGCTGTGGGCGCTCGCCGCCCAGGGCGAGGCGGGGGTCGATCGCATGCTGTCGCTGCTGGAAAAGGAGATGCGCGTGACGCTGACCCTGGCCGGCTGCAACCGGGTCGAGGCGCTTGACCGAACCATTCTCGCCGACGATCCGTTCGGCCCTTCCAGAAGGAATGCGTGACATGAAGCTTTGCCGATTTGGTGCGCCGGGTGAAGAGCGGCCGGGGATCGTCGACGTAGCCGGTCGCATCCGCGATCTGTCGGGCGTCGTCGCCGACATCGACGCCAGCGCGCTGTCTGCCAGCGGTCTCGCGCAGCTGCGTGCGGTCGATGTCGAAGCCTTGCCGTTTGCACCGGAAGGCGCACGCTATGGCGTGCCGGTCGCTGGTACGCGGAAGTTCATCGCGATCGGGCTGAACTATGCCGATCACGCCGCCGAATCGAACTTGCCGATCCCTTCCGAGCCGGTCGTGTTCAACAAATGGGTCAACTGCCTGCAGGGGGCCAACGATCCCGTCGTCATCCCGCGCGGGTCGATCAAGACCGACTGGGAAGTTGAGCTCGGCGTCGTCATCGGTTCGCGCGCCTACACTGTTTCGGAAAGCGACGCGCTGACGCATGTCGCTGGCTATTGCGTCGTCAACGATGTGTCGGAGCGCCAATGGCAGCTGGAACGCGGGCCAACCTGGGACAAGGGCAAGGGGTTCCCCACCTTCGGCCCGGTCGGGCCGTGGCTGGTCACCACCGACGAGGTCAGCGATCCGCAGGCGCTCGGGCTGTGGCTGGAGGTGAACGGCAAGCGGGTCCAGCATGGCACCACCGCGACGATGATCTTCTCGGTCGCCGAGATCGTCGCATATTGTTCGCAATTCATGGAGCTCGAACCCGGCGACATCATCACCACCGGCACGCCGCCGGGCGTCGGCCTGGGGCAGAAGCCCGTACCCTGGTACCTCAAGGCTGGCGATAGCATCCGCCTCGGCATCGATGGCCTGGGCGAACAGCGGCAGGATTGCGTTGCGGCCGATCGTTAGACGGCGCAGGTCTACGCACCGAAGTCGATTGAGGTGGCGAAGGGATTTAAGCCCTCGCCCCCAATCTTTGCGCGGAAAAGCCGTCGCGCGAAAAAAGCCGCACACGAACGGACCGCGCATCGCACCCGCAGGTGTCGCCCGAAGGCGAAATCTTATTTCTAACCGCGTGATTTCTCGAAAGAGAAATGGTGCTGCCGGTGAGGATTGAACTCACGACCTCAGCCTTACCAAGGATGCGCTCTACCACTGAGCTACGGCAGCATGTCCGAAGCGCCTTACGGCGCGAGCGGAAGCGGCCTAAGAGCCGCTGGAGCGGACATTGTCAAGGAGCGTGTGGCGAAGTGGCGACGAAAGATGCGGAAAAAGCCGAGCGGCTGGCGGCGGCGCTGCGCGAGAACCTGAAGCGCCGCAAGGGCCGCGCCCGCGCGTTGGACGCGGTTGACACCGTCACCGCCCCCGACGCGCCTAAGCAATAGGCGCGCATTTCGCCGCCAGCCAGGCGCGCTCGTCCGCATCCAGATACGACCCGATCACGTCAACGACTCGCGCGTGATATGCGTCGAGCCAGGCGCGTTCGCGCGGGCTCAGCATCTCGGCGACGATCAGCGAGCGTTCGATCGGGCAGAAAGTCAGCGTCTCGAAGCCGAGCATCGTCACGCCGTGCGCAAAGGGGCGTTCCTCGACCAGCAGCAGATTTTCGATGCGGATGCCGTATTCCCCGGCTTTGTAATAGCCCGGCTCGTTCGACAGGATCATGCCGGCGCGCAGCGGCTCGGCCGCGCCACCGCCGGGATAGGTCGGCGGCGCGATGCGCTGCGGGCCTTCATGCACCGACAGATAGGCACCGACGCCGTGACCGGTGCCATGCGCATAATCGAGCCCGATCTGCCACAAAGGCGCGCGCGCGAACGAATCGAGTTGCCCGCCGGTGGTGCCGACCGGGAAGACCGCAGTGGCGAGCGCGATATGGCCCTGCAGCACGCGCGTGAAGCGGTCGCGCATCTCGTCGGTCGGCGTGCCGATCGGCAGCACGCGCGTCAGGTCGGTCGTGCCATCGGCATATTGGCCGCCCGAATCGACCAGATAGAGCTGGCCCAGTTCGAGCGGTGCGTTCGATTCGGGGGTCGAATGGTAATGCGGGCTCGCGCCATGCGCGCCGGTCGCCGAGATCGTATCGAAGGAGGTGTCGAGCAACACGCCGGTTTCTTCGCGAAAGGCCTGCAAGCGGTCGACGCAGGAGAGTTCGGTGAGGCCGCCTTTGGGCGCTTCCGCCTCGACCCAGCGCAGGAAGCGCGCAACCGCCGCCCCGTCGCGCGCGGAGGCCGAGCGGTGGCCGCCAATCTCGACCGGGTTCTTGATCGCCTTGGCCAGCACCACCGGGTCGCGCAGCGGCAGCACAGTGGCGCCGCCTGCGCTCAGCGAATCGAAAATGGCGGACACGGCGCGCTCGGGGTCGGCGGCGATGCGCTTGCCGGCAAAGGCCTGCAAGGAGCCCGCAAAGGCGTCGCGCGGATGCAGGCGAATCGCATTGCCGAGATGCCGGCGCACCGCATCGGTCACTTTTTCCGGCGCGACGAACAGGTCGGCAGTGCCATCGGCATCGACGATCGCATAGGCCAGAGCGACGGGGGTGTGCGCCACGTCGCTGCCGCGCAGGTTGAGCGTCCAGGCGATCGAATCGAGCGCGGTCAGCACCACCGCATCGGCCTTGGTCTCTGTCAGCCAGTCGGCGATCTGCGCGCGCTTGGCGGCCGAGCCGAGGCCGCTCTGCACGTCATCCTGCACCGTCAGCACGGCAGTCGAGGGGGCAGGGCGGTCGGCCCACACCGCGTCGAGCGGGTTGCGCTCGACCGCGACCAATTCGGCCCCGCGTGCCGCCAGTGCGGCGCGGGCTTGCTCGACCCAGGCGCTGGTGTGCAGCCACGGATCATAGCCGATCCGCCCGCCCGTTGGTGCATGCTCGCCCAGCCAGCGCGCGACATTGCTCGCGGGCACCGCGATATACTGCCAGTCGTCCGCCGAGACTTGTTCGCGCACTTGCAGCGTATAGCGGCCATCGGTTAAGATCGCGGCGCTTTCGGCCAGCACGACCGCGCTGCCGGCCGAGCCCTGGAAGCCGGTCAACCAGGCCAGACGCTGGGCATAAGCCCCGACATATTCGGACATATATTCATCGGTCAGCGGCACGACGAAGCCGTCTAGCTGGTCTTGCGCCAATTGGGCGCGAAGGGCGACGAGACGGGCGGGATAAGCGGACATGGGTGGCTTTCGGGAATGGAAGGTTAGGCTAAGGTTAGGCGAAATGCGCTACGTTTGTCAGGGCAAAAGTCCGCGGCGGCGGTTCCCGGGCAATGCCGACGGCACCATGTCTCCGGTCATCCGCGAAGAATGCCAGATGTCGGCGTAGTAGGACATAGGCGCAGGCCCGACGCTTGGCGCGCGCGTCGTCTATAATGATGTCGCACCGCCTCTTCGCTGGAAAGTCGTCCCTTCATGTCCATTGCCAAGCGCCTTCGCATCGGCTCGGCCTTGATTACGGTTGCCATGTTGCTGGCGATCGTGATCGCCGCTTACGGCATCAACCTCGTGCGGATCGGGGGGCCGATCGGCGAACAGATCCAGGCGCAATCCGATTATGTCGCCGACATTCTGCCGCCGCCCGAATATGTGCTCGAGCCGTTTCTGGAGGCGACCTTGCTCGCCAGCCATCCCGAGGAGGTCGACATGCGCGCGACGCGGCTGGCGGCGCTGCGCAAGGCCTATGATGAGCGCCACGCCTATTGGAACAGTTCGACGCTCGATCCGGCGTTGGTGACCGCCTTGACGCGCGATGCCGATGCGCCTGCCCAGCGCTTCTGGGCAGAGGTCGACCAGATGATCGCCGCCGCACGCGCGCACGACGCGGCGCAGCTCGCCCGCAGCTATGCCAGCGTGTCCGAAGCCTATGCCGCGCATCGCACGCGGATCGACACCGCCGTCACGCTGGCGGGCAAGCAACAGGCCGAGCTCAAGGCGCATTCGGAGACCACGCTGACGATCACCGCGATCGCCTTGCTGGCGCTGGCGGTGACGATCCTCGCGCTGGCGATCGGATCGCGTCTGTACCTGACGCACCGGGTGATGGCCCCGCTCGGGCAATTGGTCGAGGCGACCGATGCGCTGGCCGACGGCGCGGAGCGCAGCGTGCCGCACCTCGATCGCGTCGATGAGCTTGGCCATATGGCGCGCGCGGTCGACACCTTCCGCCGCGCCGCCGACGAGCGTGCGGCGCAAGAGGCGCAGGCCAGTGCCGAGCAGAAGGAGGTCGCCGACGCGCTGGGCCAGGTGTTGCGGACGATGGCGGCGGGCGATTTGCGCGGCGGTGCGGCGCTGCGCTTCCCGGAGAGCTATGCTGCGGTCAATCGCGATCTCAACGATGCGGTCGATACCTTGCGGTCCATGGTGCAGGCGGTGGTGGAGACGACCACCGAGATTGGCGGGGCATCGGATTCGATCGCGCGCGCGACCGGCGATTTGGCGCAGCGCACCGAGAGCAGCGCCGCAGTCATCGAACAGACCTCCGCCGCAGTCGGGCGGATGGACGCGCGGTTGCGCAGCACGGTGCAGGCGGCGCACAAATCCTCCGACGGATCGCAAGCGACGCTGGCGGCGGCGGGCGAAGTGCGCGTGCGTGCCGATGGCGCGATGGAGGCGATGAACCGCGTTTCCAGCAGTGCCGCCGGCATCGACGATGTGATCGAGGGCCTCGACAAGATCGCCTTTCAGACGCGCGTTCTGGCGATGAATGCGGCGGTCGAGGCGGGGCGGGCCGGGGAGGCCGGGCGCGGCTTTGCCGTCGTGGCCGATCTGGTCTCGACGCTGGCGATGCGCGCCGAGGAGGAAGCCAAGCGCGCGCGCACCCAACTGAGCGCAACGCAGCAGGAAGTGGCGGTCGCGGTCGACGCGGTCGGGCTGGTGCATGGCGCGCTCGAAACGATCGTGGCGAGTTGCACCGATGCGGTCGCGCTGACCCAGGCGATCGCCAGCGACAATGCCGCGCAGGCCGAAGCAATCGGCGAAATCACCAGTGCCGTGACGCAACTCGACCGGATCGCGCAACAGAATGCCGGGATGGTGACCGAAACCTCCGCCACGGCGGCGACGCTGGCGCAGGATATCGCCACGCTGGCGGCGCGCGCGGCGGCGTTTCGGTATGACAGCCGTGATGGCGATGCCCCGGTTGCGATCGAGCCGGGGCGTGTGACGGAACCGGCTCCGCGTCGGGCACCGACCGGACGCACGGTCCGGCTGGCACCGTCGCGGACGCTCCAGCGCACCTGACCGCGACACCTCGACTTGACCTGCGGCAAGCGGGTAGGAGAGGGGATGACCGAACCGCTCTCGCCCCCCGTCGCCGCCACGCGCCCGCACAGCTTCACCCTGCATGGGCACACGATCGAGGATCCCTATGCCTGGCTGAGGGACCCGAACTATCCCGAGGTCGATGACGCGGATGTGCTCGCCTATCTCGCGGCCGAAAACGCCTATTTCGAGAGCGTGATGGAACCGCACCGGCCGTTGATCGACCGGCTGTATGAAGAGATGAAGGGCCGCATCAAGGAAGACGATAGCTCGGTTCCGCAAAAGGACGGCGACTGGGTCTATTGGACCGCGTTCGAAACCGGCGGGCAGTATCGCAAATGGTGGCGCAGGCCGGTCGCAGCGGGCGAGGACAAGAGCCAGGACGTTTTGATCCTCGACGAACCGGCTTTGGCCGAGGGCAAGGAATATTTCCGGCTGGGCGCGTTTTCGGTCAGCAATGATGGGCGGCTGCTGGCTTATGCGATCGACGACAATGGCTCGGAACGCTTCGAGGTGCGCGTCAAGGATCTGATCACGGGCGAGCATTTGCCCGATGTCATTCCGGGGATGCTGTCCGAAATCGTGTGGACCGCCGACGACACGGGCTTTCTCTATGGCCTCGCCAACGACCAATGGCGCACCGACAATGCGCGGCTGCACTGGCTGGGCACGCCGATCGCTGACGATATCGAACTGTTCAAGGAAGCCGATGAGGGTTTCCGCGTTGGCGTCAGCGAGACGAGCGACCGCAAGTGGATCGTGCTGTCGAGCGGCGACCATGTGACCAGCGAAATCTATCTGCTGCCCGCGACCGACCCGCTGGCGACGCCGCTCTGCGTATCGCCGCGCCAGGTCGGGCGTGAATATGATGTCGACATGCATGGCGACACGCTGTTCATCCACACCAACGACACCGACCCCAATTTTCGGCTGTGCACCGCGCATATCTCGGCGCCGGGCGAATGGGTCGAGAAGATCGCGCCGTCGCCGCATTTCTACATGACCGGGGTGGATTGCTTCCGCGACTTCTTCATCGTCGACGGGCGCGAGGATGGCTTGGATCAGATCGAGATTCACCGCTATGAGGAGGGCATCGCGCCGCAGCGCATCCGCTTCCCCGAGGCGAGCTATGATGCGGGGCTCGGCAACAATCCCGAATATGCGATGCAGGTGCTGCGCGTCGGTTATGAGTCGATGGTCACGCCGGGCACCGAATATGATTATGACGTGGCGACGGGCGAGCTGACCACGCTCAAGGTGCAGGAAATCCCGAGCGGCTATCAGGCGGCGAAATACCGCACCGAGCGGCTTAAGATCACCGCGCGCGACGGCACGCAGGTGCCGGTGTCGATCGTCTATCCGGCGGACTTCCCGCGCGACGGGTCGCGTCCTTTGTTCCTCTATGCGTATGGCGCTTATGGCTATGCGATTCCGCCGGGCTTTTCGACCGGGCGGCTGTCGCTGCTCGATCGCGGCTTTGCCTATGCCATTGCGCATATTCGCGGCGGCGATGATCTGGGCCAGCAATGGTATCTCGACGGCAAGCTGGAAAAGCGCACCAACACCTTCAACGATTTCGTCGATGTCGCGAAGGGGCTGATCGCGGATGGCTGGACGTCGGCGGGGCGGATCGCAATTGCCGGGCGTTCGGCCGGGGGCGAATTGATGGGCGCGGTGGTCAATTCCGACCCCGAATTGTGGGGCGCGGTGATTGCCGATGTGCCGTTCGTCGACGTGCTCAACACCATGCTCGATGCCGACTTGCCGCTGACGCCGGGCGAATGGCCCGAATGGGGCAATCCGATCGAGGACAAGGCCGCGTTCGAGCTGATCCGCAGCTATTCGCCCTATGACCAGGTGAAGGCGCAGGCCTATCCGCCGCTGTTCATTTCGGGCGGCCTCAACGATCCGCGCGTGACCTATTGGGAGCCGGCCAAATGGGCGGCCAAGCTGCGCGCCACCAAGACCGACGACAATGTGCTGCTGCTCAAGACCAATATGGGCGCTGGGCATGGCGGCAAATCGGGCCGCTTCGAAAGTTTGCGCGAGGGTGCGGAGGAGCATGCCTTCGTGCTGTGGCAGCTCGGCATTGAGGGGTGAGGCGCTATAGCATGTCGTCACCCCGGGCTTGTCCCGGGGTCCACCGTGCCGGATATCCCTTCGCCGCAGGATGCGCATCGCGGTGGACCCCGGGACGAGCCCGGGGTGACGATGGAAGGGCGCGCGGTTGAGCATCGAAGCCCTCATCGCCAAATACGGCCTGCTTGCCTTGTTCGCGGGTGCTGGCATCGAGGGCGAGACGGTGGTGATCGCCGGCGGGTTGCTGGCGCATAAGGGGCTGTTTTCCTTGCCGGGCGCGATGGCGGCGGCGGCGGCGGGGTCGTTCCTGGCCGACCAGATCTTCTTTGCGCTCGGCCGCTATTTCCGCGATCGGCCGTGGGTGAGGCGCGTGCGCCAGCGCGCGCTGTTCGAACGCGCGCTGGGGTTGCTCGAACGCTATCCGATCGGCTTCATCTTCGCCTTTCGCTTTCTGTATGGCTTCCGCACGATCAGCCCGGTGGCGATCGGCACGACCAGGGTGTCGGCGCGGCTGTTCGTGCTGGTGAACGGGGTCTCGGCCATTGTGTGGGGCGTGGTGTTTACCGGCGTCGGCTATCTGTTCGGCCACGGCTTTGAAAAAGCGATCGAGCGCTTGCTGCCCGATCGGCATGCCATTCTGATCTTAGCGGCGGGCGGGGTCGCGCTCGCCGCACTGGTCGGGGGGTGGCATTGGTGGCGCACGCGCACGCGCGCGGACGCATGAGGAGTGATACGTATTTCGGCGCGGCGCGGCTTTTATCAGGGTCGCGCGGAACCTGTTGCCTCGTCCAGGGCTTCAAGGCGTAAACCCACAAAAAGGTCGCAGCGATGCTCGAACATCTTCCCGAATGGCTTGGCGCTTCGCTCAGCGGGGTGCGTGCGGGCGCGGAGCATCTGGTCATCGTCAACCCGGCCCTGGGCAGCGGTTTCGCACCGATTGCGCTCAGCAGCCCTGCCTTTGCCGACTGGACGGAGATGCCGGTGCGCTTCACCGCCGACGGCGCGGGCGTATCGCCGCCGCTCGTATGGGACGCACTGCCGCCGGGCACGCAGAGCCTGGCGCTGATCGTCGAGGATGCCGATTCGCCCACGCCCGCGCCGCTGGTCCACGCAATTGTGTGGGGCCTGCCGGCGGGAATGCACGCGCTGGCAGAAGGAGCGATCGTTGCCGATGCCGCAACTGGCGACACCGGCAAGAATTCCTTCCTCTCGCAAAGCTGGCTCGCGCCCGATCCGCCCAAGGGGCATGGCGAGCATCGCTACGTCTTCCAACTGTTTGCGCTCGATTGCCCGGCCGCCGACTTGGGCGAGGCACCTGGGCGCGGCGCGGTGCTCAACGCGATTGCGGGCCATGTGATCGGTGCGGGGATGCTGACCGGGCTGTACGCGCGGGGTCAGGTGCTCTCCGCAACGCTCGATCCGGGCGTTGCGCCTGCTTGACCGTTAGCGTCCTGTCTTTTCGCCCCGCACCTGCGCGACCATTTGCGTGATTGCGGCGAGAACGACATCGGGGCGGTCTTTCATCACGGCGTGCGAACTGCCGTCGGCGAGCATCGCGCTGCGTCGCGGGTTCGCTGCGACGAAGGCCGCGTGCGCGGCCCGCATCCGGGCTGCCTCGTCCGGCGTCTCCGCCCAGGACCGTTCCGCCACGATGTCGATCACCGGCAAAGCAGGCGGCAGGGCGACCGCGCGCGCACGTCGCGCCGTCTTTGGATAGGCCTCGATGATCGGGATCAGCAGTTCAGCCAGCGCCGGAGCTTGGGCGCGAAGGGCAGCATATTGCGGGCGATAGCGCCCGACGATGGCTTCGGTTTCGGCCGGGTCGAAAAAGGCGGGGATATTGGCATCCACCAGCACCATTCCGGCGACGCGCCGGTCCTGCGCGGCCAGCAGATGGGCGATGAAGCCGCCATAAGAGTGCGCGACCAGGATTACCGGGCCTTGCACCGCGCAGCGATCCAGAGCGCCCCGTAGCGCGCGCACGTCCTTGTCGATCGAATAGGCACCTTGTCGCCGGTCGCTCTGGCCCAGCCCGGCGCGATCATACACGAAGGTCCGTACCCCAAGCGCCTGCGCTTTCGGCACCAAATTGGCCCAGACCCGCGAATCGTCGCCATTGCCCGCTTCGAACACCAGCGTCACCGGCCCGTTGCCGCCGAGATCGACGAAAAGGCGCTGGTGGCCGATCGCGATCTTGGTCGCGGAGCAGTTTGCCTGTGCTGCCGCCGCAAACGTCATGCTCGCGGCCAAAGCCAGCGTAAGCCTCGTTGCCATCCACATTGCGGCACCTCCCTTGTGTAGTATCAATATAATACACAAGGGAGGAAAGCGAGCAACCCTAGCCGCTGTTGCGCAGCGCGGTCGCGATCGCGTTGATCGACAGCAGGATGCCCTCGCCGATCCGCGGATCCTCGTCGCCCGCGCGGCGGCGCTTGATCAGTTCGATCTGGAGCAGGTTGAGCGGCTCGATATAGGGCAGGCGCAGGCGGATCGAGGCGTCGAGCGCGGGGTGCGCCTCCAGCAGGCGCGATTGGCCGGTGACTTGCAGCAGCCCGTCATGCGCTTGCTGCCAGCCGCTTTCGATGCGCGGGAAGATCGCATCGGCAAGCGCGCGATCCTCGACCAGCCCGGCATAGCGCGCGGCAATGCCCATGTCGGACTTCGCGATCACCTGTTCCATATTGGCGAGGCTGGCGGCGAAGAACGGCCAGCCCTGCGCCATTTCGGCGAGCAAACCCTTGTCCTCGAATGCCGACAGCGCATGGCCGACGCCGTACCAGCCCGGCAGCATCACGCGTGCCTGCGCCCAGCTGAACACCCAGGGGATGGCGCGCAGATCCTCGATCCGGTCGGATTTGGTGCGGCTGGCCGGGCGGCTGCCGATCTTGAGGCCGGAGATTTCGGCGAGCGGCGTCATCTGGCGGAAGAAGGTGCGGAAACCGCGATCGTCACCGTTGCTGCCGTACACCAGATCGCGATACGCCGCGAAGGCGGAGGCGGAGAGCGTGTCCATCGCCGCCGAGAAGCGCGCGGTGTCCGCCGCCGACAGCGCGTCTGGCTCCAGGCTGGCGAGCAAGGTGGCCGAGGCCATCGCTTCCAAATTGGTCATAGCGCTGTCGCGGGTGCCATATTTGCCCGCGATCACTTCGCCCTGTTCGGTGATGCGGATGCGGCCCTGCACCGTGCCGGGCGGTTGCGCGCGGATCGCGGCGAAGGACGATCCGCCGCCACGCCCGACCGCGCCGCCGCGGCCGTGGAACAATTGCATGCCGACGCCCGCATTGGCGAACACGCTTTTCAGCGCGGTCGAGGCCTTGGACAGGCTCCAGGTCGAGGTGAGGTAACCCCCGTCCTTGTTGCTGTCCGAATAGCCGATCATCACTTCCTGGAAGCTGCGCGCGGCGGTGATGCCGCGCACCTCGGGCAGCGCGAACCATTCGGTCATGATCGCGGGGGCGGCCTCCAGATCGCCGATCGTCTCGAACAGCGGCACCGCCATGATCGCGGCGCTCGACGGCTCGCCAGAGGCCCCGCCGGGGCGGTACAGGCCGACTTCCTTCAGCAGGATGTTGAGTTCGAGCAGATCCGAGACCGATTGCGCCATCGAGACGATGTGCTGCGCGATGCAGGCCGGGCCATAAGTGGCGTGCGCTTGTGCGGCGGCGCGCAGGATGGCGAGTTCGGACTGCGTTTCGTCCGAATAGGCGGCGAACGGGCTGGCGAGCGGGCGGGCGTTGGACAGTTCGTGGCGCAGCAGCGAGACGCGCTGCGATTCGCCGAGGCTGAGATAATCCCCCTCGACGCCGGCGACCTTGAGCAGTTCGGCGACGACGCGTTCGTGCACCGCGCTGTTCTGGCGCAAATCGAGCGTCGCCAGATGGAAGCCGAAGGTCTCGACCGCACGCACCAGCCGCCCGAGCGCGCCGCCCGAGGACAAGGCTCCGCCCCCCTGATGGTCTTCCTGCCGCAGCGCGCGCGCGATGATCACGAGATCGGCGCGGAAGGCCTGTGGATCGGGGTAACGTTCGCCCTTCAGCGCGCCGGGGCGCGGTGCGGGTTTGCCGGTCAGCGCGAGATGCGTCGCGGCGAGGCGCGCGTAAATGCCCGACAGCGCGCGGCGATAGGGCTCGTCGCTGCGGCTTTCGGCGGTGTCGCCGCTCGCCTCGGCCAGCGCCTGCACGCCGGCATCGGCGGGGGCGAGATCGGTCGAGATCGACAGTTCGGCACCCAGCGCATGAACCGCGTCGAGATAATAGACCAAAACCGCTTCGCTCGCCTTGGCGAGCGCGGTGGTCAGACTGTCGGCGGTGACGAAGGGGTTGCCGTCACGGTCGCCGCCGATCCAGCTGCCCGGCCGCACGAAGCTCGGCACGCGTTCGCCAAGCGCGCGGTCCCAGCGCTGATAGAGCGCGGGGAGGGCGGGGAGGAACACCTCGCGCAAATAGCTGAGCGCGGTCTCGACTTCGTCGGTGACGTACAGCCGCTCGCGCCGCAGCACGCGCGTCTGCCACAGCAAGGCGATCTGGCGCAGGATCGCCTCTTCGACATTGTCGCCATCGGGGGTTTCGGTGGCCCCGCCATCGCGCAGCAGCATCAGCGCGGCGATGCGGTTGCGGTGGTCGATCATCGATTTGCGGCGCACTTCGGTCGGGTGCGCGGTCAGCACGGGGGCGATCAGCGCGTGATCGAGCAGATGCATTACCTGGGCTTTGTCGATGCCCTCGCCCGCCAGCCGTTCGAGTGCTGCGGCAAGGTCGGCCCCGCGTTCGGCGGCGACGCCCTGGCGATCCTCGGCGAGATTGGCGAGCATTGAGAACAGCATGAAGCCGCGCACGAAATCGAGCGTTTCGTCCAGACTCAGCCGGTCGAGCCCGAGATCGCCCTCGGTGCCGCCGCGATGCCGGTCGACCGAGGCAGCGCGGATATGTTCGGTGCGCTCGTACAGCGTCTCGCCGCCATAAGCGCGGATGACATCGCCGAGCAATTTGCCCAGGAAACGGATGTCGGGATTGTTTGCGATGCCGGGGAGGGTTGCCATGGGTCCATGCTGCATTGCGGCAGCGCGGGGGTCAACGTTTCGGTTGCAAAAACCGTAGCGTCCGCAGCCTATGCTTCCAGCTCGACATCCCAATACAGCCAGTCATGCCAGGTATCGTGCAGGAAGTTGGGCGGGTAACGGCGGCCATGTTCCTGCAATTGCCAGCTGGTCGGGCGGATCGCGTCGATGTGCAGCGGCATGCCCGCCTGCTTGGGCGTGCGACCGCCTTTCTTGAGGTTGCATGGCGAGCAAGCGGTGGCGACGTTCTCCCAGGTGGTACGCCCGCCCTGCGCGCGCGGCACGATATGGTCGAAGGTCAGATCGTGACCGGCCCCGCAATATTGGCACATGAACTTGTCGCGCAAGAAGAGGTTGAAGCGCGTGAAGGCGGGAAAGGCCGAGGGTCGCACATAGGATTTCAGCGCGATCACCGAGGGCAGCTTGATCCGCTGCGTCGGGCTGCGCACTTCGCGTTCATATTCGGCGACGATGTCGACGCGGTCGAGGAACACCGCCTTGATCGCGGTCTGCCACGGCCATAGCGAAAGCGGATAATAGCTCAGCGGGGTATAGTCCGCATTGAGCACGAGTGCGGGACAGCCATCCGGATGGCGGATCAGATCGGGATGGTACATACGGACCCCCTTTTACCACTGAGTGGCGCTTCCTGCCGGGCTTCAAGCCCATTAGGATGACGCTGTGATGACACCGCACCCTGTCGTTAACGATTTCAGCACAGCGCGCGACTCGTGGTCAAGAGCGGTGTTGGGGTGATCGTGCGCGACGTCGTTACGCGCTTTGCGCCGAGTCCGACAGGGCGGCTGCATCTGGGGCACGCCTATTCGGCGGTGCTGGCGTACGATCTGGCGCGCGCGGGCGGCGGGCGCTTCCTCCTGCGGATCGAGGATATCGATGGCACGCGCAGCCGCGCCGATCATGTCGCTGCGATCCTGGCCGACCTTCAGTGGCTGGGGCTGGATTGGGACGGGGCGGTGCTGTTCCAGTCGACGCGCGGCGATGCCTATGCCGCGGCGCTGGCGCGCTTGCGGGACATGGGGCTGCTCTATCCCTGTTTCTGCACGCGCGCCGAAATCGCCGCGAGCCAGTCGGCCCCGCATGGTCCCGAAGCGGTCTATCCGGGAACGTGCCGGGGGTTGAGCGCGGCGGAACGCGCGACGCGGATCTCAGGCGGGGTGCCGCATGCCTGGCGGCTGGATATGGCGCGCGCGGTGGCGCTGGCGGCAGGCGAGTGCCTGTGGTGGCGCGATGCGGATGCCGGGCGAGTGCGCGCCGATCCGCTGGCGCAAGGTGATGTCGTGCTGGCGCGCAAGGATGCGCTGGCCAGCTATCATCTCGCGGTGACGGTCGACGATGCGGCGCAAGGCGTAACCCATGTCATGCGCGGGGCCGATCTGTTCGCGGCGACCGACGTGCATCGGTTGCTACAGGCGCTGCTGGGGCTGCCGACGCCACTCTATCACCATCATGCGCTGCTGGTCGGCCCCGACGGGCAGCGGCTGGCCAAGCGCAACGACGCGCCGACGCTCGAAAGCGTGCGGTTGCGCGGCGAAGATGGGCGGGCGCTGGCGGCGCGGTTGCGGGCCGGGGGAGCGGGCATTGGCATTGCCGGGCAAAGCGCCTAGGTTAGGGGCATGAGCACTTTCCTGACAATCCTGCTGGTCGCCGCGATGATCGCGGTGGTCGTCGTGCTGGTTCGCGGACTGGTCATTTTCCTGCTCGGCGCGAGCCAGGATTTGCGCGACGGGGCGAACCCGGGCGAGGCGCGGATCGCATCGTCGGTGCGGTCCAACCAGATGATGCAATATCGCGTGATGTTGCAGGCGGTCGCGATTTTCCTGGTTGTGTTGTTGATGTGGCTCGCGGGCAAGGGCTGAGCTTCGCTTTGGGCGCAGCCCGGCGGTTGGGATAAAATATGGTCAAGCTCAACCGCATCTACACGCGTACCGGCGATGACGGCACGACCGGGTTGGTCGACGGATCGCGCATTGCCAAGGACGCCGCGCGGCTGGCGGCGATGGGCGATGTCGACGAAGCCAATAGCGCGATTGGCGCGGCGATCGCCGCGCTGGCGCAAGAGGGGTTGCCCGCCGCCGAATTGTCGGCATGGCTCGAGCGTATCCAGAACGATTTGTTCGATCTTGGTGCCGATCTCGCGACACCGAAAGCCGAGAGCGACGGCGACGACTTCGCACCGTCTGAAAGGACGCTGCGGGTGGTGACGGCGCAAGTCGAACGGCTTGAGGCGGAGATCGACCGGATGAACGCTGGTCTGGCACCCTTGACCAGTTTCATCCTGCCGGGCGGAACAGCCGGGGCAGCGGCACTCCACATCGCCCGCGCGACGGTGCGTCGCGCCGAGCGTACTGCGGTCGCGGCGACGCGGACGGAGGCTTTCAATCCGCTCGCGCTCGCCTATCTCAACCGTCTGTCGGATTATCTGTTCGTCGCCGCGCGCATAGTGAACCAAATGGCGGGTGGCGACGTTTTGTGGCGACCGGGAGCGACGCGCTAGCACGGCTGGCGTTTCTGAGGGAAGGGGACATGACGATGCAAAGGCGACCAGTCCCCAAACGCCCGGCAAGCCCGCTGGTGGAGCGTTTTCGAGCCGTCCGCGCGCTGTCGGTCGCGTTGGTCGCACCGCTGTCGGATGCCGACGCCACCGTGCAGTCGATGGAAGACGCCTCGCCCGCGAAATGGCATCTGGCGCATACGAGCTGGTTTTTCGAAACGTTCGTGTTGCGCGATTTCGTCGGTGGGTATGCGCTTTATGACGCGCGCTTTCCGTTCCTGTTCAACAGCTATTACGAGGCCGAGGGCAAGCGCCACGCGCGCGCGCGGCGCGGCATGGTGACGCGGCCATCGCTTGAGGAGATCCTGGCCTATCGCGCGCATGTCGATGCGGCGCTGGCAGCGGCGCTGCCCGATCTTCCCAAGGCGGCACAAGACCTGGTGGCACTGGGCTGCCAGCATGAACAGCAGCACCAGGAATTGCTCGTCACCGATATTGTCCATCTGATGGCGCAGAACCCGGTCGAACCCGCCATATGGGCACCCCCACGCAAGGTGCCTGTGGCGATGCCGGGGCCGGTCGGCTGGATCGAGGGCGCACGCGGGATTGTCGAAATCGGGTACGACGGCGAAGGGTTCGCCTTCGATGCCGAGGGGCCGCGCCATGCGGTGTTGCTCGGCGCTCATGCGCTGGCCGATCGCACCGTCACCAATGGCGAATGGGCCGCGTTCGTCGCCGATGGCGGCTATGCCGAACCGCGCCATTGGCTGTCCGATGGCTGGGCATGGGTGCAGCGCGAACGCATTGCCGCGCCGCTCTATTGGGAGCGGGCCGATGGCGGCTGGACGCGCTTCGGGCTTGACGGGCGACGTGCGATCGATCCCGCCGCTCCGGTAACGCATGTCAGCTTCTACGAAGCCGACGCTTATGCCAGCTGGGCGGGCGCGCGCTTGCCGACCGAGGCCGAATGGGAAGCCGCGGCTGCGTCGCATGATCCCGCGGGTGGCAACCAGATGGACATGGCCGGCCCGGTCGAGCCGCGCCCGGCGACGGGTGGGCCTGCTTTCTTCGGGGATGTGTGGGAATGGACCGGCAGCGCGTTCCGGCCCTATCCCGGCTTTCGCGCGGTCGAAGGCGCGGTTGGCGAATATAACGGCAAGTTCATGAGCGGGCAGTGTGTGCTGCGCGGGGGATCGTGCGCGACACCGCGCGGCCATATGCGGGCAAGCTACCGCAATTTCTTTTATCCGCACCAGCGCTGGCAATTCACCGGCGTTCGGCTGGCGAAGGATCTTTGAGATGTTGAAGCCCGAAATCGAGGATGGCCAGGTCACGCTCGCCGATCCGGCGTTTCGCCACGACGTGCTGCGCGGCTTTGCCAGCCGCCCGCGCGCGATTCCGGCGCGCTGGTTCTATGACCGGCGCGGATCGGAATTGTTCGAAGCGATCACCGATCTGCCCGAATATTATCCGACGCGCACCGAAACCGCGATTCTGCGGGCCTGCTGCGCCGAGGTTGCGCGGATCGCGGGCGCTGGGCGCGCTGTCGTCGAGTTCGGATCGGGTTCCTCGACCAAAACGCCGATCCTGCTGCGTGCGGTCGAGCCGTCCGCTTATGTGCCGATCGATATTTCAGGCGATTTCCTGCGCGAATCCTCGGCCGGGCTCGCCTCCGCCTTTCCCGGCTTGCCGGTGTTGCCGGTGGAAGCCGACTTCCTCCATCCGATCGCGCTGCCCGCACAAGTTACGGAGACGCCCAAGCTCGGCTTCTTCCCGGGCTCCACCATCGGCAACATGATCCCGCATTCCAGTGTCGATTTGCTGCGCGCGATGAAGGCGTCGCTGGGCGAGGGCGCGATGCTGGTGATCGGGATGGACCGGATCAAGGATGCGGCCGTGCTGGAGGCGGCCTATGACGATGCGCAGGGCGTGACGGCGGCGTTCAACCTCAATTTGCTCGAACGCATCAACCGCGAACTGGATGGGACGATCCCGCTCGACGCTTTTCGCCACCGCGCGATCTGGAACGACGATCGCGCGCGGATCGAGATGCATCTGGAAGCGATCCGCGACGTCGCCTTCACGATCGAGCGGCGTCCGTTCGACATGGCGGCGGGCGAGACGATCCACACCGAGAACAGCCACAAATACGGCCCGCGCGATGCCCGCATCCTGCTGCGGGCGGGCGGATGGACGCCGGTTGCGGAGTGGACCGATCCGGACGGGCTGTTCGCGGTGATCCTGGCGGAGGCGCAGCCCGCGCGGCACGCACCGTGATAGTGGCAGGCACCAAACCTCTAGTTCTTGCGGGTAAGATCTGACGAGTCGACGCGGAACAATTCGGGTGTCTGGTCAACTTCAGGGGGCTTGTGTGCTACCCGAACCGGAATGGCCTCCTCGGTGAAGCCAATGATCGTACGATCCGTGTCGAGCAATGCGTCGCTGCCGCTGGTCAGCATTCCGCCCAGAGGTCCGGCCACTGCGACTGCGGTGCTCATCCTCTTCAAGTTGGTCGCACCATTTTGTTCGAGATGCCCCGAGATAGCGTAGCTGTGTCCGTTCAGGTCGAGAGAAACCATATCTAGCTTGATGAGCCCAGCCTTGCCGAACATGCCTTTGCCGCTGACAGCGGTGACACGGGCAAAGGCCGGTGTTCCGCGTGGTATAGCAACTGCTCCGTCGAGATTGACGTCGTAGGAGATTTTTAGCGTCACTTTCTGACCGACTGCCAAGGTGGAAGAGTTTAACGAAGTCGTTGTTTGAAGCAGCAACTCCGTCTTGGCCGGCAAAATGGCGTCGATAAATTGCTCGACGGGAAGTGGCTTGTTTTCCGGAGCAACGGGCGTGGCTGGTACCCCAATATTTACCTGTGCTGCGCAGGGAGCCGCAAAAGACACGATGTCTATGGAACATGCCGCAATCAAAATTCGGTAACAGTTAAACCTTGTTCGTGATTTCATGTTCTGCCCCCGCGCCGTCAATCCCCAGCTTAATTACTTTGCCCCAAGGCAACAAGGTCCAGAAGCCGTGGCGGGGGTGTTGGGGGATGCATCACGAGAATGTTTGTGCGTCGGAGGATGACAAATCAAAAAGGGGGATGCAAGGAGCAGAGAGGATTGGAGAGCGGCATGCAGACGGTAGGCGTAATCGGCGCGGGCCAGATGGGCGCGGGCATCGCGCAGGTTTCGGCGCAAGCGGGGTTTCATGTGCTGCTCAGCGACGTGTCGCTGGAACGCGCTGCAGCGGGCAAAGCGGGCATCGCCAAGGCGCTCGACCGGCTGGTGACCAAGGAAAAGATCACGCCGCAAGCCCGCGATGCAGCCCTCGCGCTGATCGAACCGGTGGCGAGCGTCGCCGAGATGGGCCCGGCCTTCCTCGTCATCGAAGCGGCGACCGAGCGCGAGGAAATCAAGCGCGCGATCTTCGCGGAGGTCGGCAAGGTGCTGTCCGACACCGCGATCCTCGCGTCCAACACTTCCTCGATCCCGATCACGCGGCTGGCGCAGGCCGCCCCCGATGCGGGCCGTTTCGTCGGCGTGCATTTCTTCAACCCCGTGCCGGTGATGGGCTTGATCGAGCTGATCCGCGGCCTCGCCACCTCGGACGCGACGGTGCAGGCGGTCGAGGCGTTTGGGCAGAAGCTCGGCAAGGCGATCGTCCACGCCAATGATGCGCCGGGCTTCATCGTAAACCGCATCCTAATGCCGATGCTCAACGAAGCCTGCTTCGCGCTGGGCGAGGGCGTGGCGACGATCCGCGACATCGATCTGGCGTGCCAGCTCGGGCTCAACCACCCGATGGGGCCGCTGACGCTTGCCGACTTTATCGGGCTCGACACGTGCCTGGAAATCACCCGCGTGCTGTTCGAAGGGACGGGCGACCCTAAATTCCGCCCGGCCCCGCTGCTGGTGAAATATGTCGAGGCGGGCTGGTTCGGCCGCAAGACCAAGCGCGGCTTTTACGATTATACCGGCGCGGAGCCGGTGCCGACACGGTAAGGGCGGCTAGTCCGGCCGCCGCATCGCGAAGCGCGCGGCCTCGCCTATCTCGAAATAGTCGGCTGCCCCGCCTCCCCGCAGGATCGGGTGCGCGGCGGCGGTGCGATAGGCACCGTCCGCGATCAGATGCGGCGCGATGTGGATGCCGACGACCTCGCCCAGCACCAGCCAGGTGTCGAGGGTCGTGCCATCTGCCGATGCCAGCCGCAGCGTCTGGGTATGACGGCATTCGAACGCGGCGGGGCTTGCCGCGACCCGTGGCGGCGCGACGATGCGGGAGGGTGCGATCGCCAGACCGGCGAGGTCGAATTCATCTATATCCGCCGCGACCGTCGCCGCGCTCGCATTCATCGCCTCTGCAAGATCGCGCGTGGCGAGGTTCCATACGAACTCGCCCGTGGCGGTGACGTTGGCGACGCTGTCCTTCCAGCCGGTGGAGGTGAAGCCGATGATGGGCGGGCGGTAATTGTACAGGCTGAAGAAGCTATATGGTGCCAGGTTGCGCACGCCCTCGGCGCTGAGCGTGCTGATCCAGCCGATCGGCCGGGGTGCCACGATCGCGTTCAGGGGATCGTGGGCCAGGCCGGGGACGGTCCTGTGGCCGTTGCGTGGTTCGTAGAAATGGTGCTCTGTCATCTTGAAGCAGGCCTTCCGTTCGAAATTCGAATATCGTGCGCGACCGATTTGGCGTAGCTGTAACCACGCCGCCCCTTGGCTCGAATAGGGTTCTGTATGACCGACACAAGCCCGCCGACCTCCGATAGTCCTCCGGCAGCCGCCACGGTGCTGTATCGCCACCGGCTGGTGACGCGCCTGTGGCATTGGCTCAACGTGGTGACGATCTTCATCATGATCGGCAGCGGGCTGACGATCCTCAACGCGCATCCGCATCTTTACTGGGGGCAATATGGCGCGAATCCGGATCATGCGTGGTTCAACCCGCCCCATGCGCCATCGTTTCTCACGATCCCGGCCGGGTACAATCTGGCAATCGCGCGGCGCTGGCATTTGCTGTTCGCGTTGGTGCTGGCGTTCGGTTTGCTGGCGTTCATGGTATCGAGCCTGGTCAACCGGCATTTTCAGAAGGACTTGCGGATTCGGCTGAAAGAGCTCGCTCCGGCGCATTTATGGTTCGATCTGAAGGAACATCTCGCCTTCCGTTTCCACGATCCCAAAAATCCCGGCGCATTCAATATTTTCCAGAAGCTGTCTTATGTGTTGGTGATTTTCGGCCTGATCCCGATGATGATCCTGTCGGGGCTGGTATTGTCGCCGACCATGGTCGCGGCGTGGCCGTGGATGCTGGATGTGCTCGGCGGCCGGGCTTCGGCGCGTTCGGTGCATTTCATCGCGGCGAGCGGACTGGTTTTGTTTATCATTGTCCATCTGGTGCTGGTGATCCTCGCCGGGGCGTGGCCCGAGGTGAAATCGATGGTGACGGGCTGGTGGACGATTCCCGCCGACCAAGATGCGGAGGAAGCGGCATGAGCGCGATCATCACGCGGCGCGCGCTGCTCACCACCGGAGCCTTGGGCGCGGGTGCGCTGCTCAGCGGGTGCGACCAGGTCGCGAACACGCCGTCGCTTCGCAAGATCCTGTTCTCCGGCGAAAAGATGAATTACGGCCTCGCGCGCGCGCTGACCGATCGCAACAGCCTGGCGAAAGAATATCGGCCCGACCAGATGTCGCCAATCTTCCGTGTCAACGGCACCAACAACCCCAATACCGACAGATATAACGCGATGGTCGCGGAGAATTTCGCGCATTGGCGGCTGGAAGTCGGCGGGCTTGTCAACCGCCCGCTTTCCATTTCGCACCAGGCGTTGATGGCGATGCCGGCGCGCACGCAGATCACGCGGCACGATTGTGTCGAGGGATGGAGCGCGATCGGCAAATGGCACGGGCCGATGCTGGGCACGATCCTGAATGCGGCGGATATTCGCAGGGCCGCACGCTATGTCGTGTTTACCTGCGCCGATCTCTATTCGGGCCAAGCCTATTACGAATCGCTCGACCTGATCGACGCTTTCCATCCCCAGACGATTCTGGCGTGGGCGATGAACGACCGGATGCTGAGCGTGGCGCACGGTGCGCCGATCCGGCTGCGGGTTGAACGGCAGCTTGGATATAAGCACGCCAAATATGTGATGCGGATCGACGCGGTCGCCTCGCTCGCCGGGATCGGGCTCGGAAAAGGCGGATATTGGGAAGATCGTGTCGATTACGATTGGTATGCAGGCATTTAACGCGTTAGTGGCCTGTGCATGGCACTGATTGATTTGTTTCTCGCCAAGCGCGTTCAGCGCGGCACGCTCACCGTCCACCACGCCGACGGCAAGACCTTGAACTTCGGGACGCCCGAACCCGGTTTCCCCGACGTGGCGATCCGCTTCACCGATGCCGGGGCTGCCGCTGCGATCGTGCGCGATCCGGGGCTTGGTGCGGGCGAGGCGTATATGAACGGGCGACTGGTGGTCGAGCAGGGCGATGTGCGCGATCTCGTCCGGCTGCTGACGATGAACGATCCGTGGGAGGCCGGACAGAACGGACTTGCCCCTTCGCCGATGCGCCGTGCGATCCAGGCCGTGACGCATCGCATCGGTCGAATCAACATGGCGCGCCGGTCCAAGCGCAACGTTGCGCACCATTATGATCTGTCGGGCCGCCTGTACGATCTCTTCCTCGACGCCGACCGCCAATATAGCTGCGCCTATTTCACCGACCCGTCCAACAGCCTGGAGCAGGCGCAGGACGACAAGAAGGCGCATATCGCCGCCAAGCTGGCGCTGAAGCCCGGCATGACCGTGCTCGACATCGGCTGCGGCTGGGGCGGGATGGCGCTGTACCTGCACCAGATGACCGGTGCCCGGGTGCTGGGGGTGACGCTGTCCGAAGAGCAGTTGAAAGTCGCGCGGGAGCGCGCGGCGGCCGCAGGCGTGTCGGACATGGTCACGTTCGAACTGATCGATTATCGCCATGTGCAGGGCAAATTCGACCGGATCGTGTCGGTCGGCATGTTCGAACATGTCGGCCCCGCACATTACAAGACCTTCTTCCGCCAGTGTCGCGACTTGCTGACCGAGGACGGCGTGATGCTGCTCCACACGATCGGGCGCGCGGGTGGCCCGGGCGTGACCGACAAATGGACGACGCAGTACATTTTCCCCGGCGGCTACAACCCCGCCCTGTCGGAGATCGTTTCCGCCAATGAAAGCCTGCGCTTCATGGTCACCGATGTCGAGGTGCTCCGGCTGCATTATGCCTATACGCTCGATGATTGGTACGATCGTACGGTTGCGGCGCGCGCGCAGATCGTGGCGCTCTATGACGAGCGCTTTTTCCGCATGTGGCAATTCTACCTCGCCGGCGCAGGGGCTGCGTTTCACTTTGGCGGGCTGGTCAATTACCAGGTGCAGTTCGCCAAGAATCGCCACGTCTTGCCGATCACGCGTGATTATATGATCGAGGGCGAGCGGCGTTTGCGGCGGTAACCCGGTTGCACGGCCGCGCCGCCTCGCATAGGGGGCACGCGACTACGAAGGATCCTGCCCGTGACCGATAAGATCAACCGCGTCGTCCTCGCCTATTCGGGCGGCCTCGACACCAGCGTCATCCTCAAATGGCTGCAGCAGACCTACCAATGCGAGGTCGTCACCTTCACCGCCGATCTCGGCCAGGGCGAGGAGCTGGAGCCCGCGCGCAAGAAGGCCGAGCTGGCCGGGGTCAAGCCCGAGCATATCTTCATCGACGATCTGCGCGAAGAGTTCGTCAAGGATTACGTCTTCCCGATGATGCGCGCCAATGCGCTGTATGAGGGGCTATACCTGCTCGGCACCTCGATCGCGCGGCCGCTGATCGCCAAGCGCCAGATCGAGATCGCGCGGATGGTGAATGCCGATGCGGTCAG
The DNA here is from genome assembly GCF_049897725.1 of Sphingomonas sp. PSPC2-2. Classification (NCBI taxonomy): domain Bacteria; kingdom Pseudomonadati; phylum Pseudomonadota; class Alphaproteobacteria; order Sphingomonadales; family Sphingomonadaceae; genus Sphingomonas; species Sphingomonas sp. PSPC2-2. Next base: position 162,272 of record NZ_JAFCWU010000003.1, read on the forward strand.
CCACGGCGCGACCGGCAAGGGCAATGACCAGGTCCGCTTCGAGCTTGGTTATTATGCGCTGGCACCGGACATCAAGGTGATCGCGCCGTGGCGCGAATGGGATCTGACCAGCCGCACCAAGCTGATCGAGTTCGCCGAGCAGCATCAGATTGCGGTAAGCAAGGACAAGCGCGGCGAGGCCCCGTTCTCGACCGACGCCAACATGCTGCACACCTCGTCCGAGGGCAAAGTGCTTGAGGATCCGTGGGATGAAGTCCCCGATTACGTCTATTCGCGCACGGTGAACCCCGAGGACGCGCCCGACGCGCCCGAGACGATCACGATCGATTTCGAGCGTGGCGATGGCGTCGCGGTCAATGGCGTGGGCATGTCGCCGGCGACCTTGCTCGAAACGCTCAACGAAATGGGCCGTCGCCACGGCATCGGGCGGCTCGATCTGGTCGAGAATCGCTTCGTCGGCATGAAGTCGCGCGGCATGTATGAAACGCCGGGCGGCACGATCTATCATCTGGCGCATCGCGGGATCGAGCAGATCACGCTCGACCGGGGTGCCGCGCATTTGAAGGACGAGCTGATGCCGCGTTATGCGGAACTGCTCTATAATGGATTGTGGTTCAGCCCCGAGCGCGAGATGCTGCAGGCGGCGATCGACCATAGCCAGGAGAAGGTCGCGGGCACCGTGCGGCTGAAACTCTACAAGGGCTCGGTGATCGTGACGGGGCGCAAATCGCCCTTCTCGCTCTATTCCGAGAAGGTCGTCACCTTCGAGGACGATCAGGGCGCGTATGACCAGCGCGATGCGGCGGGCTTCATCAAGCTCAATGCGTTGCGGTTGCGGTTGCTCGGACGGCGCGACCGCTAACACGGGTCTACACGCTGTTTTAACGGCCTGCGTCTAAAGCGCGGGCATGGACTTGGTCGAATTTCGTCGGACGCGGTTGGGCGATGCGCTGTGTGCGTTCGCGCTCGCTACGATGTTGTGCGCGGGCTGGGCGTGGCGCGACTGGGCAGCGCTGTCCGCGCTGCAACTGACCGATACCGACGACATGATGCGCCTCCAGCAGATTCGCGACTGGATTGCGGGTCAGGGCTTTGCCGATCTCGCGCAACACCGTCTGGGTTGGGGGGCGGGGCTGGAAATGCACTGGTCGCGCCTTCCCGACCTCCTCCCCGCGACGTTCATCGTGTCGCTGACCCCGGTCGTCGGGCGCCACTGGGCTGAGCTTGTCGCGGTGATCGCATGGCCGACCTTGCTGTTCGCAGGCGCGCTTTGCCTGACGACGCGGATCGCGCGCGTGCTGGGCGGTCAGGCGATCGCGCGGACTGCCGCCGTTGTCGCGGCGGTCGCCTTTCCTGCCACGACGATCTTCGTGCCCGGACGAGTCGACCATCACGGCCTTCAGGTGTTTTTGCTGCTGATCGTCGTGCGCGCGCTGGTCGCGCGTCCGGCGATGGAGCCGGGGCTGGTCGCCGGCCTCGCTGCTGCTGCCAGCGTGGTGATCGGGCTGGAAACCGCGCCGCTGATCGCGGCGGCGGGCGTCGCTATGACCATCGGATGGTTGCGGGCAAGCGCCGGGAGCGACGACCGGATGATGGGCTTCGGGATCGGCCTTGGTGCCGGGTTGCTGGCGGCGTCGATCGTTTTCCGGACCTCCTCCTGGGGCTATCCCGGGTGCGATGGCTTCACGATGGTCACTTGGCGCGCCGCCGTGATCGCGGCCTTTGCGCCGATGGGCATGGCACTGGCGGCCCGCGACATCGCGCGCCCCGCGACCCGAGCCATATTGGGGTCGATCATCGTCATCGTTGTCGGCGTCGGCATGGTGCTGGTCGCGCCGCAATGCTTGTCGCCTTATGGCATGGTGGATCCGATGCTGGCTCGCTTGTGGCTGGCCAAGGTGGGCGAGGCACAGCCGCTGTTTGCGACACCGTTGCCGATCGCCATTGGTTATGCCGGGGTGATGGTGGCGGGCGTGGCAGCGAGCGCTTGGCGGGTGTCGGTCACGCGCGATCCGCGCTGGGCCAGTATGCTGTTGGTGCAGGTCGCGGCCTTGCTGGTAACGTGCTTGCAATTGCGCGGGGCCTATGCCGGGGCAATTTTGGCGGCCCCCGCGCTGGCGGCGGTCATTGCGGCGGCGCGCGCGCGCGGTTCGCTGTCCTTGGCGGGGGCCTGGCTTGCCTCGGCCGGGATGCTGTATCCGATGGCCGCGCAAGCCGTGGCCGCACGGGCGAGCACGGCGCAACCCGGCGCACGTGCCGCCGATGCGGCAGCGGCCTCCGGCGAAAAGGGGCTTCTCGACCTTGCCGCACTGCCGCCCGGGCGGTTGCTGGCTCCGCTCGATCTCGGGGCCTATGCCATCGGCGCGACGCGATTGCAGGTGGTGGGCGCGCCCTATCATCGGAACAATGTCGGGAATCTGGCGGTCTATCGCTTCTTCCTCGGGCAGCCCGATCAGGGCGTAACCGTCGCGAAAACATGGCAATTGCGCTATGTCGCGCTGCGCGCCGACGATTTCGGCGGGGCAGCGGCGGGAACGCTGGCGGAGGCGCTGAAACGGGGAGCGCCGCCGCCTTGGCTGCGGCGCATCCCCACGCGCGAGCGGGCGCTGTTTCTGTATCGCGTTCAAGGCGGCTTGTTTCCGAAGCAACCTGCGCGGTAAGAGCCGCAAATGCAGGGGGATCTCGAAAAGCTGCACTGGTGGCAGACACGCACGTTCGTCGCGCTGATGGCGCTGGTGGCGATCATCCCGTTATTGCGTCCGGAAATCCCGCCCTTGGTCGATTTGCCGGGACATATGGGCCGCTACCGCGTGCAATTGTCGCGCGATGCGTATCCGTGGCTGTCCGACTGGTATAATTTCAACTGGCAGTTGATCGGCAATCTCGGGATCGACATTCTGATCATCCCGCTGGCCAAGCTGTTCGGGCTGGAACTGGCGGTCAAGCTGATCATCATGACGATCCCGGCGCTGACCGTCACTGGCTTCCTGTGGATCGCGCGGGAAGTGCACGGGCGCATTCCGCCGACCGCGCTGTTCGCGCTGCCGCTTGCTTATAGTTACGCTTTCCAGTTCGGCTTCGTGAACTTTGCGCTGTCGATGGCGCTGGCGCTCAACGCCTTTGCCTTGTGGTTGCGGCTGGCGCGGACCGGGCATTTCCGGTTGCGCGCGGCGATCTTTGTGCCGCTGTCGTGCCTGATCTGGGTGTGCCACACCTTTGGCTGGGGCGTGCTCGGCGTGCTCGCCTGTTCGGCGGAGATGGTCCGCCAGCATGATGCGCGCACCGATCGCGGGCCGATGAGCTGGATCAAGGCGTGGGTTCGCGCCGGGCTCGGCTGCATCCCGCTTGCGTTGCCGATCATCCTGATGGTGGTGTGGCGCAGCGGCGAGCATGTCGGCGGGGAGACGGGCGACTGGTTCAACTGGCGCGCCAAAATCGGCTGGCTGACGATGGCGCTGCGCGATCGCTGGATGGCGTTCGATATCGCGTCGATCGCGGTGCTGTATTTGATTCTGTTCCGCGGCTTTCGCGATCCTAATGTCGAATATTCGCGCAATCTTGGGCTGTCCGCGCTGTTCCTGCTGGTGGTGTTCATCGTGTTGCCGCGCATCGTGTTCGGCTCGGCTTATGCCGACATGCGGCTTGCCCCGTTCATGCTCGGCATTGCGATCATCGCAGTGCGCCCCAAAAAGGGCTTGTCGATTCGCGGCAGTGCGACGCTGGCGGCGGCGGGGCTGGCGTTTTTCCTGGTGCGGATCGCGGCGGGAACGGTCAGCTTCTGGATATTCGCCGATGATTATGATCGCGAATTGAAGGCGCTCGATCATCTGCCGGTCGGCGCCCGGTTGGTCACCTTCATCGGCACCGAGTGCGGCAGCCCGTGGACGATGACTCGGCTCGAACATCTGTCGGCGATCGCGCTTGAACGGAAGATGGCCTATACCAACGACCAATGGTCGATGGCGGGCGCGCAATTGCTGACGACGCGCTATCTGCCGGCCGGGCGCTTCTCGCACGACCCCTCGCAGATCGTGACCAGCGTGCAATGCCCGCGCGAATGGTGGCGGCCGATCAGCCGTGCGATGGCGCGCTTCCCGCGCAATGCCTTCGACTATGTCTGGCTGATCCGCCCGCCCGCTTATGATCCCAAGTTCAATGCCGGGCTGGTGCCGATCTGGCGCGACGGGACGAGCGTGCTCTACCGCGTCGACCACGGTGCGCCGGGCATCAAGATCAGCGACGAAGCGCTGCGCCCGCGCATCCGCCCGGTGCCGACGCCGTTCTAACCGCGCTTGAACGGCGTCATCGCGCCGAGGAATTCCTGGTCGGATTCGACCGACTCGCGCTCGCGGACCAGAAAATCGGCGATGGCGCGGCGGAAGCCCAAGTCGGGAATATAATGCGCTGACCATGTTGGCACGGGCACATAGCCGCGCGCGAGCTTGTGTTCGCCTTGCGCCCCCGCCTCGACCGTTTTCAGCCCGCGCGCGATGGCGGCGTCGATCGCTTGATAATAGCACAGCTCGAAATGGAGGAAGGGCACTTCCTCGGTACAGCCCCAATAGCGGCCGTACAGCGTGTCGGTGCCGATCAGGTTGAGCGCGCCCGCAATCGGTCGCCCGTCGCGTTCGGCGAAGATCAGCAGGACCTGGTCGGGCATGGCCTCGCCGAGTAGCGAGAAGAATTGGCGCGTCAGATAAGGCTGGCCCCATTTGCGCGCGCCCGTGTCCTGATAGAACACCCAAAAGGCGTCCCAATCGGCTTCGGTGATGTCGCTGCCGGACACGTGGCGGATCGTCAGCCCTTCGATCGCACCGCTGCGTTCCTTGCGGATCGCCTTGCGCTTGCGGCTGGCGAGCTCGCCCAGGAAATCGTCGAAGGCACCGTAGCCCTGATTCTGCCAGTGGAATTGCGTGCCTTCGCGGATCAGCCAGCCTGCCGCCTCAAAGGCGGGGAGTTGATCGGGACAGACGAAGGTCGCATGCGCGGAGGAAAGGCCATGCTGGTCGGTCACCGCCTCGATCGCCGCGATGAGCGCAGGGGCTTGTGCAGGATCGCGCAGCAACAGCCGCGGTCCCGGCGCTGGGGTGAAGGGCACCGCGACCTGCAGCTTGGGGTAATAGCTGCCACCCGCCCGCTCCCATGCGTCGGCCCAGGCATGGTCGAACACATACTCGCCCTGGCTGTGGCTCTTGGCATAAGCTGGCGCGATCGCGGCGGGTTGGCCATCGGCCCCGTCGACGAGGATCGGAATGGGTTGCCAGCCGGTGCGCGCCCGGGCGCTGCCCGAGCGTTCGAGGATCGACAGGAAGGCATGGCTGACAAACGGATTGTCGCGGCCGGCGCAGGCATCCCATGCCTCCGCCGGGATAGCGCAGACGCCATCGGCGATACGGGCGGTGACGGCGTTGCTCACGCGCTTAAGCTAGGGCTTCACGTCCAGCTTCTCAACCGTTCTGGCGGCGAACGAGCAACACAAGGCCAGCAGCAGGAAGGGCGTGGCGAAGTCGCGGTGGCGTTCGCCGAATTCGAACCAAACGCCAAACAGCACGCATTGCAACCCGCACGCCGCGATCAGCAGAACTAGCGTGAAGGGAATGCGCGCCAGCCGAAGCGCGGCGATGGCGAGCATCGCCAGATGCGCTCCCTGCGCCAGCGGCCATAGCGCCGCCGCGAGCACGCGCGGAAAGGGCGGCCCCATTGCGAGGAGGCGATTGATACCAAATTCGGCAATACCGCAGGCCCGCAGCAACTTGGTCACGGTCAGCCGGAGAAAGGCAGCCGGATGCGCTTCGATCCAGCCGAGCGCGATGGCACCGATCCGTTTGCCATAAGCGAGCTCGGGGATGCCTTTGAGAGTGGCGGGCGGGGGCTCCCAATTGCCGGTGGCGTCGGGGTTGTTGCCGATCCACAGGCTGGCACCGCTGGCGGTGGTCAGCGGTACGAAGGCATGGAAGACGATCCAGTTGCGAACCCACCACGGCAGCAGCACCGCCCCGGCAACGAGCGCGCCGCGCAGCCCCGCCGCGAGCATGGGCCACAGCCCGCTCCGGCGCACCAGCACCAAGCCGAACAGCGCGGCGAGCGGGGCTTCGCCCGGCTGGGTCAAAGCGAGCAGCCCGGCCGGCAGCCCCAGCGCGAGCGCGCCGCGCCAGCCGGGTCGACGGTCGATCCAGGCCAGTGCCAGCGCCAGGATCAGCAGCCCGCACAGCCCCTCCTTTTGTGCGAGCGGTGCCGAAAACAGCACGGACGGCCACATCAGATAAAGCCACGCTGCGCGTCGTCCCGCGACTGCGCGGCCGAGGCGGCGGCCCAATAAGACGATCAACCACGCCGCAGTGCCATCGATCAGTGTTCCGAGCGCCAGCACCGACGGCGTGGTAAATCCGGCAAGCGCGCCCCAGCCCGCCAGAAGGAGCGGATAGAGTGGCGGGAACAGCGCGCGCCAGGCACTGCCGAAATATGGCTCGTGGATGACCAGGCCCTGGCCCGCAAGCAGACCCTTGGCCAAATTGAGGTAGCTATTGGGGTCGCCCGTCGAGGTTCGCCCCACCGCGAACAGCGCGAAAGCGACGCGCACCACGATCAGGACGGTCGCCAATGCCGCGACCGGCAGCGGCGCGGGCGGATCGCGCAACAGGCGAAAGCCGAATCCTGCCAGGGCGATCCAGCCCAAGGCCACCACGATACTGGCGAGCGAAACGCCCCAGCGGCCGTCGAAATCGGGCAGCGCGGTCAACCCATAGAGAAGAAACACGCCGAGCGCGGCCTGCACGCCCCATTTGACGAGATTCTGGATCGGGTTTGGTCCGACGGTCACTGACCGAAGCTGGTCGCGCGGTACAGCAAGGTAATCGCGACTCGGCGATTGCGCGGATCGGTGGGGTTGCCCTTGATGATCGGTTCGCGGTCGGCGACGCCTTCGATGCGATTGAAGCGCGTTTCGCCAATGCCGCCTGCGGCCAGCCGACGCCGCGTTGCCTCGGCGCGCGCGCTCGACAGCATCCAGTTGTTCATCGCCAGCGGGTCGCCATAGCCCAGGCTGTCGGTATGGCCGCGGATCATGATCGGGTTCTCGGTGTCCTTGATCGTTTGGGCGACAAGGCCGATCAGCGCCGAGGCGCGCGGTTCAAGCTGGGTCGTGCCCAGGTCGAACATCGAATAGTCGGCATCGTCGAGCAGATCGATCCGCAAGCCGTCGCGCGTCTGGACGAAGCGGACATGGTTGGACAGCTTGGCGAGATTGGGCGTTGCCGCCATTGCGCGCGCCATCTGGCGCTTCATCGTCTCGAAATTCTTGCGATCCTCGGCGGATAGCGCTGCGCGATCCTTGAGCGTGCCCTTTTGCCCGGTGCCGACCTGTGCGCCGCCGACGGCGTCGGCCGGCACCGTCATCGAGCGCGTGCCGGTCTGCGATGCCTTATGCTGGTAATTGTCCTGGTCGGTGATCGAAGATCCGCCGAACAGGCCCATCGAGCCCGCGCTGTTTTCCTTCAGTTGCACCAGAGTGGGCGAGAAATAGTCGGCGAGCGCCTTGCGCTGCTTTTCGTTGGTTGCACCCAGCAGCCACATCAGCAGGAAGAACGCCATCATCGCGGTGACGAAATCGGCATAAGCGACCTTCCACGCGCCGCCGTGATGGCCGCCATGCCCTTCGATATAGACCTTCTTGTAGATGATCTTGGGCGGCAGGTTGGTGCCGTGCGGCGCGCGCGCGGTGGCCATTAGCGGACACCGGCCAAAGAATTTTCACGCGAAGGCGTGGACCAGACCACGCTTACCGCCCCCGCAGACCGTCGAACACCTCGGCGAAGCCGGGTTGGTTCGAGTGCGCGATGCCCGAGCGGGCGGCTTCGATGACGAGCGGCTGCGGGTGGCCGTGGAGCGAGGCGATGATGATCTGCTTGACGACGTGATAGATCGCGGCGTCGGCCTCGATGACCTGCTTCAGCCGGTTGGCGAGCGGGGCGACGATGCCGTACGCCAGCAGCACGCCCATGAAGGTGCCGACCAGCGCCGACCCGATCATCGCGCCCAGGATCGCGGGCGGCTTGTCGATCGAGCCCATCGTCTTGACCACGCCGAGCACCGCCGCGACGATGCCGAGTGCGGGCAGCGCATCCGCCAGCGTCGCGATGGTCCCTTGCGGGCCTTCGACTTCGTGGTGATGCGTCTTGATCATATTGTCCATCACGTCCTCGACCGCATGGACGTCGAGCGTGCCCGACGACACCACCACCAGCCGCAATGTGTCGGCGATCAGGTTGACCAGCGTGTGGTCGGCGAGCAGGCGCGGATATTCGGCGAAGACGGCGGAGGATTGCGGATCCTCGACATGCGGTTCGAGTGCGATCGGCCCTTCGGTACGCAGCATCTTCATCAGCTTCGACACCAGGAAGATGACGTCGAGATAATCCTGCTTCTTATATTTTGGGCCCTTGAACACCTTCATCAGGCCGCCGCCCAGCGCCTTCAGCTCCTTCATCGAATTGCCGATGATCAGCGCGCCGACCGCAGCACCGCCAATGATCAGCATTTCGTGGGGAATCGCTTCCATCACCGGGCCGAGCGCCCCGCCGGTGATCGCGAAGCCGCCGAAGATCATCACGAGAAGGACGACAAGGCCGATGACGGGAAACATGAGTCGCGGGGTGCCCCTTTTTGGCCCGCCCTACAGAAGGCGTGCGGTATTTCTGAGGGTTAGCGCGGATACGTCGCCAATCGGTTAACCACGCAGGGTATTTTTGTTCGGGCGCGCTGTGCGCGCGGTCATTTCAGATAGTCGAACAGAGAAAGCTGGCCGAGCTTGGTGAAGCTCGCCTGCGTTGCCTGCAGGATCGTCATCGTCTTTTGCAGATCGACGATCGCTGTGGAAATATCGGTATCCTCAAGCGCGGTGCGGTCCACTTCGCGCGCGCCCGCGGCGTCGGTCGCCTGGGACGAGACGATATCGAGGCGGGCGGCGCGCGCACCGACCGAACCCTGCACGTCCGATACCTGGTTGAGCGCCGACTGGATCGCGGTGGCGGCGGTGCCCGATGCGGCAGTGGCGGTTGCCGTGCCACCGGCGTTGAGCGCCGAAATGTAGGTCGACAACACCGCGAAAATATCGGTGGTGCCGCCCTTGCCGTCGGAGATCCCGCCAAACACGCGCTGCGCGCTGTCGGTCGCGCGGACGTCGGTGCCGTCGCCAACGGGAATCGCGGGGACTTCACCGGTTCCGTCGAACGTGACGGTCCCGTCGGCGGCCTGCGTGACCGCGCCCTTGCCCGTCGCCGCCGCGAACAGCGGCTGGCCGCGCGCATCGGTCGTTCCCGCCAAGTTCACCAGATCGTCGCGGATGCTTTGCAGCTCGGTCGCGATCGCCTTGCGATTGGCGTCGTTCAGCGTGCCGTTGGCGGCCTGGGTGGTCAGTTCGGCGGCACGCTGGAGCTGCGAGGTGACGGCGGTGAGCGTCGTGTCGGATTGCTGCAGCAACGATTTTGCGAGGCTGATATTGCTGGCATAAGCGGTGTTGTCGGCATTGGCCTGTTTGATCGCGCTGAGGCGATTATAGGCGACCACGTCCTGCGAGGGCGCGGTGATCTTCTTGCCCGTCGCGATCTGGGTGTTGAGCGTGTCCGCCTGCGCCGACAGCTTGCCGAGCTGCGATGCGCCGGTGGCGTAGAATTGGCTGGTCCCGATTTGCATGGCGGCCTCTAGTGGATATCGAGAATCGACTGCAGCGTGTCGCGCGCGACCTGGATCACCCGGCTCGATGCTTGATAGGCCTGCTGAAAGCGCAGCAGGTCGACTGCTTCGCTGTCGAGATTGACACCCGACACGGCATCGCGCGCGGCGACCGCATTGTCGCGAATGGCACTTTGCGCATCGGCGACTTGCTTGCGATTGGCCAGCGTCGATGCGTTGCTGGAAATCAACGCGGTCGTGTTGGCTTCGAACGCGCCGCTCGTGCGCAGCGTATCGAGATTGGCGAGATTGCTGTTATCGCGCACGCCCTTACCCGCCCCAGCGGCGGCGACACCGCGCGGATCGGTCAGCGACAGCGAAATGTCGGTCGGCGTGGTGCCGACCGAGAACAACGCAGCCCCGCTTTTGCCGTCGAGGTCGTTGCCCTGCGCCTGCACGGCGTTGACGCCATCGGTAAAGGCGGTGGCGATGGTGTTGAGCTTGGTGCGCGCGTCCGCGATGCGGGCCGCGCCATCGATGACACCGGCGAGCGCGCCGCCATTGGGCGTGACGGTCGAAACCGCTTGCTGCGTATGGAGCGCAAAGGACACCGTGCCATCGGTGCCGCGCGCGAACGTGACGTTGGCGGCCTGATTGGCTTCGACGAAGGTCGGCCCACCGGCATTGCCGAGTTTGACCGTTGCGCGCCCGACCGAATCGGTTGTCACCGTGATATCGGAGATGGCGCTGATCTGATCCAGGATGGCATCGCGCTGATCGGCCAATTGGGCGGCACCGTTCGACCCCGGCGTGACGCGGCCGAGCCCCTCATTCACCTTGGCGAGCGACGCGCCCAGCGTGTTGAGCGTGGCAACGGCATTGTCGGCCGTGGCATCCACATCGGCATCGAGATTGTTGAGCGCCTTGCCGGTTGCGGTGAAGCTGTTGGCGACCGAGCTGGCCTGTTCGAGCAGCGCGCTGCGCGGTGTGGTCGAGGTCGGGTCGGCGGCGACGGCCTTGGCGGCATTGAAGAACCCGGTCAGGCGGTCGCCCAATTGGTTGCCGGTGAGCGCGGTTTCGATCCGGTCGAGCCAGGCAATGCCGGTTTCGCTCCGCGCGAGGTCCGCGCTTGCATTGCGCACATCGGCCGCGCGCAGCGAATCCGCCGCGCGCGTGACCCCGGCGACCGAAACGCCCTGCCCGGTGGTCGTCGCATTGTTGGCGGTCAGGCTGTTGGCCGGGGCGATCTCGCGCAAATCGGTCGTGCGCTTGGCATAGCCGGGCGTACTCGCGTTGGAGATGTTCTCGGAGACGGTGGTCAGCGCGGTCTGATACGCGCGCACGCCACTCGCACCGATGCCGAGCAGATCACTCACGGCTGATCACCCGGGGGATCGGCCTGCAATCCCTTTTGCGATTTCGCGAGGAAATCGGTCATCGCCTTGCCGATGCCGAGCGGCGCATGCTCGGCCATGCTCTGCGCGAGTTGCGTGCTTTGCATGTCCTTGAAGGTGTCCATGCCCTTCGATCCGAACAGCGTGTCCTCGGCGAGATGCGTCGAATGCATCGCCTTTACCATCATGTTGGTGAAGACGGCTTCGAACTTCTTGCCTGCGGCTTCCAGATTGGCGCGGCTTTGCAGGCGGCTGGTGTCGACTCCGACGCCAGCCGAAATGGCGGGTGCCGCGACCGGCGTGATGGCAGGAATCTCGCTCACAAGATGATCAGCTCCGCCTTGAGCGCACCGGCTTCCTTCAACGCTTCCAGGATCGCGACCAGATCGGCGGGCGACGCCCCGATCGCATTGACCGCCTTGACCACGTCGGAGAGCTTGGGGCCGGGCTCGATCAGGAACATCGGGTGCTTTTCCTCATCGACCGCAACTGCGGACTTCTGTTCCTTGGTGGTCTGGCCCTGGCTGAACGGGGCGGGCTGGCTCGCCTTTTCGGTTTCGTCGATGCGGACGGTCAGCTTGCCATGGGTGACGGCGGCGCTGCCGACGCGCACGGTGGAGTTGATCACAACCGTGCCGGTGCGCGCATTGACGATCACCTTGGCCGAGGGTTCAGCCGAGACAACGTCGAGATTTTCGATCTCGCTCATCAGCGTCGCCCGCACATCGCCACCGATCGGCGCGCGTACCGATACCGACACAGCATCGACCGCTTGCGCGCTGCCCGCCCCTAACCGCGAATTGATCGCGGCGGCGACATTCTGCGCGGTGGTGAAATCGGCGCGGGTGAGGTTGTAGGTCAGCACCGGCGTGGTTTCGAACCCCGTCTGCACTGTACGCTCGACCGTCGCGCCTTCGGGAATGCGGCCGGCCGAGGGGATGTTGACGACGATTTGCGATCCGTCCTTGCCCTCAGCGCCCAGGCCGCCGACCGCCAGGTTGCCCTGCGCCATCGCATAGATCTGGCCATCGGCACCGAGCAGCGGCGTCAGGATCAGAGCGCCGCCGCGCAGCGACTTGGCCTTGCCCATCGAGGCGACGGTGATGTCGAGCTTCTGGCCCGGCTTGGCGAAGGGGGGCAAATCGGCGGTGATCAGCACTACGGCGGCGTTCTTCAGGCCGGGGTTGACGTTCGAGGGGAGTTGCAGGCCGAAGCGCGAGGCGACCGCCTTCATCGACTGGATGGTATATTCGAGATTGTCGTCGCCCGTGCCGGGCAGCCCCACGACGATGCCATAACCCGTCAGCTGGTTCGACCGGATGCCCTGGAAGCCGCCGAGATCCTTGATCCGGTCGGCATAAGCGGGCGTCGCCACGGTCAGCGCGACGAGCAAGGCGATCAGGAAGCGACGCATCCGGGCAATCCTCAGAAGGGGCTAACGACGGAGAAGAACCGGCTGAGCCAGCCCTGGCGGCTGGCACGTGCGACATCGCCCTTGCCGGTATAGGCGATCTGCGCATCGGCCACGCGCGTGGACAAAACGCGGTTGTCGGCGTCGATGTCGGCGACGCGGATCAGGCCCTTGATCTGCACGAATTCATCGCCGCGATTGAGCGTGACGCGCTTTTGGCCCTGGACCAGCATCGTGCCGTTGGGGAAAACCTGGCTGACGGTGACGCTGACTTCGCCCGACAGCGTGTTCGACTGGTCGGTCGCGCCCTGGCCGGTGAAGCTGCGCGTGCCGCTTGCGCTCGCGTCGGTGCCCTTGAACAGCGACAGGGCACCGGTGGTCGGCGGCGTGATGCCGAGGCCGCCGCTCGAATCGAGTTTGGAACTCGCCGATTTGGAGGCGGCGGTGCGCTCGACCAGCACGATCGTCAGCGGATCGCCGACGCGGCGGGCGCGCGTGCCTTCGTACAATGCGGCATAGCCTTGCGAGACCTGGAAGATCGACCCGGTCGCGGCCGGTGGGGCGGCGGGCGGCGGCGGCGGGAAGGCCGCCGAGAAATCGACCGGCGGCTTCTTCTTGCCGAACAGATTCGCGTTGGCGGCGCTGGGGGCCAGCAGGGCGGCGACGATCAGGCCGATTCGGAGGGCGGATGGTTTCATCGGATTAACCATCAGATATTTTGGTTAACATATTTGAGCATTTCGTCGGTGGCCGAGATCATTTTTGAATTGACCTCATAGGCGCGCTGCGTCTCGATCATGTCGACCAGCTCCTCCACGACGTTGACGTTGGAGCCTTCGAGCTGCCCCTGGCGGATGTTGCCGCGCCCATCCTGCCCGGCCACGCCGAGATTGGCGGCACCACTGGCCGAGGTTTCGACCAGGTAATTGTCGCCCTTGTTGAGCAGCCCCCCCGCATTGGGGAAGCTGGCCACCTGGATCTGGCCGAGCTGGGTCGAGCCGGTCTGCCCCGACACGATCGCCGAGACGGTGCCATCGGTGCCGATGGTGATGCCGCTGGCATTTTCGGGGATGGTGATGCCGGGCTGCACTTGATAGCCCTCGCTGGTGACGAGCAGGCCTTCGGGCGAACGCGAGAAATTGCCGGCGCGGGTGTAGCCGAGCGTGCCGCCGGGCATCTGCACCTGGAAATAGCCGTCGCCGTCGAGCGCGAGATCGAGGCTGCCATTGGTCTGCTGAAACGACCCTTGCGTGTCGATCCGCGCGGTTCCCTGCACCCGCACGCCGGTGCCGAGGTTCAGGCCGGTGGCATATTTGGATTCGGCGGTGCTCGGTGCGCCCGGCGCGGTAACGGTCTGGTACGCCAGCGTCTCGAACGCCGCGCGATCCTTCTTGTACGCGGTCGTGTTGACGTTCGCGAGGTTGTTCGAGATGACGCGCATGCGCATGTCCTGGGCATCGATCCCAGTCCGCGCGATTTGCATGGCTGCACTACCCATGGTCTATTCCCTTCAAGACGGCAGCCGCATCACAGATGCGGCGCTTTCATCCATGTCCTTGGCCGATTTCATCAAATTGGCCTGGACTTCGTAGCTGCGCTGATTCTCGATCATATCGACCAGCGCTTGCGTCATGTTGACGTTGGACCCCTCGAGCGCACCGGTCTCGAGCTTGGCGTCAAGGTCGCTCGGCAGCACGCCGCCACCCTTGACGTGCAGCAAATTGTCGGTGCCCTTCACCGTCTCCGACCCCTTCGGGCTGGCGAGCTTCAGCGTGTCGATCACTTGCGGGTTGCGGGCGTCGCCGCCCAGCGGGACGATCGACAGCTTGCCGTCCTCGGAGATCGAAATGCTCTGCGCGGGCGGGACGGTGATCGGGCCCCCCGACCCGATCACCGGGAACCCGTCGCCGGTCTGCAGCACGCCCGAAGGCGCGACCTGCAAATCGCCGCGGCGGGTATAGGCTTCGCTCCCGTCGGTCGCTTGCACCGCGAGCCAGCTTTCGCCGGTGATCGCAATGTCGAGCGACCGCCCGGTCTGCTGGATCGCGCCGGGCTTGCGATCGGCGTCGACCACTTCGGCCGAGGCCGGGGTGCGGGTGTCGAAATCGGAGCCTTGCAGCGACAGCCGGTCGAACACGACGCGATCGGCGCGAAAGCCGGTCGTGGACGCGTTCGCCATATTGTTGGCGATCGCCGCCTGCGACGCGAGATGCGCCTTGAGGCCCGAGGCCGCCGTATAGACCAGCTTGTCCATGCTATGCTCCGATTAGGCTCCTGTCAGGCGCGCAGGTTGACGATCGTCTGCGTGATCTGGTTGCTGGTATCGAGCGCCTTGGAGTTCGCCTGGAAATTGCGCTGCGCCGCGATCAGGGCGACCAGTTCCTCGGTGATATCGACGTTCGACCCTTCGAGCGTGCCCGAGAGCAGCGAGCCGAACCCGTTTTCCTTCGCCGAGCCAAGCGACGCCTGGCCGGACACACCGCTGGCCGACCAATAGCTGTCGCCATCCTGGCGCAGGCCGGCGGGGTTGGAGAAGTTGGCGAGCGCAACCTTGCCGAGCGCGGTGGTATCGCCATTGGAATAGGTCGCGGTGACCATGCCCTCGGAATTGACGGTAACGCCGGACAGATCGCCGACCGACGAACCGTCGGAGCTGCGCGCATTGACCGAGAAAGCGGTGGAATTCTGGGTCGATCCGGAGAGATCGAACTTCAGCGTTTGCGAAACGCCGCCCGTGGTCGGCGTGAAAGCATCATAGGACACCGGCGTGGTCGGCGCGGTGATCTTGCCGCTTGCGTCGAAGGTGACCGGGGTGCCGGTCGTCGAGCCGCCAACACTGAGTTCCTTGTCGCCGACAAAGCTGTGGACGGTCCACGCGTCGGTGCCGGTGTGGACATAGTAATTGGTCAACGTGCTCGCTTTGCCCGACGAGTCATAGATCGTCGACGTCGTCGAACTGTTGTAGCTGGACGCGTTGGCCGGATCGAAGGTGGTCGTCGGGACCGAGGCGGCCGCGTAGAGGTTGACCTTCAGCGCGACATTGCCGGTCGGTGCCGGGGTTCCGCTCGTTTGCGGCAGGTTGATCGGCACCAGGCCATCGGCACCACTCGCCGTCACGTTACCCTTGGCATCGACGGGATAGCCGAGCAGCGTTGACCCTTGCGCGTCGACGATGTTGTGCGTGGTCGGATCGATCTGGAAGGCACCGTTGCGGGTATAAGCGGTGCTGGTGTTGAGGCCGCTGGTCTTCACCGCGAAGAAGCCGTCGCCGGCGACGGTGAGATCGAGTGCGGCACCCGTGGTCTTGAGGTTGCCTTCGGTGAACTGCTGCTTGTTGGCCTTCACCACCACGCCCGATCCGACGATCTTGGTCGGATCCGTCGAGATGCTCGATGCGATCACGTCGGCGAAATCGGTGCGGCTCTTCTTGAAGCCGTTGGTCGAAACGTTGGCGAGGTTGTGCGAAACGGCCGAGAGTTCGGTCTGGGCCGCCTGCAGGCCGCTGAGCGAGGTGTAGAAAGACATTGCGGTGCTCCTTGGACGATGGGGGTGAGGGGATCAGCCGACCTGGCGGACGGCGGTGATGGGGACTTGCCCGACGCCGGGCACGGTGAGGACAGGGGTGCCTGAGCTGGGCATTGAGACCGCCGCGACGGGGGCCCAGACGAGGTTGCGACTGGTAACGCTGGTGCCGTTCGCGGCAGCGGCGACCGAAACGGTGAACGGGCCGGTGCCGGCGTCGGCACCGCTCTCGGTCTTGCCATCCCAGTCATAGGACACGGTGCCGGCCTTTTGCGCGCCGAGCGACAGCGTCTTGAGCGTCTGGCCATTGGCATCCCGGATCGAGACGGTCACATTGGTCGCGTCGGCATCGAGCTCCGCCGCGCCGGCCAGGCCGCCCGAGGTGCGGCCATAAGCGGTTGATCCTTCGGTCAGCACGGTCTTCCCGACATAGGACAGTGCGTCGCTGGCCGAGGTCGAGCCGAGCTTGTCCTGAATGGCCTTCAGCGTGGTGTTGATGTCGCTGATGCCCGACGTGCTGGTGATCTGCGCGAGCTGGGCGACCATCTGATTGTTATCGACCGGCGCGAAGGGGTCCTGA
Organism: Sphingomonas sp. PSPC2-2; assembly: GCF_049897725.1. Lineage (NCBI taxonomy): Bacteria > Pseudomonadati > Pseudomonadota > Alphaproteobacteria > Sphingomonadales > Sphingomonadaceae > Sphingomonas > Sphingomonas sp. PSPC2-2. The sequence goes on from NZ_JAFCWU010000003.1 coordinate 178,848, forward strand.
TTCTGCAGCTGCGCGGTCATCAGCTTGAGGAAGTCCGATGTGCCAAGCGACTGCGAGCTCTTGGCCACTGCCGAACTCGTCGTGTTGGCAGTGGTGGAATTTATGCCGAGGCTGCTCAGCGTGGAATCGAAGGTCGAAGCCATGGTTTACCGTCCCATCTTGAGGGTATCGAGGATCAGCGATTTCGCGGTCTGCATGACCTCGACATTGTTTTGGTAGCTGCGCGCGGTCTCCATCATGTCGACCAGCTCGCGCGTTTCATCGACCGCCGATTCCCACACATTGCCGTCTTTGTCGGCGAGCGGATGCGACGGATCGTAGCGCTTGTTTGGGGTTTCGCCGGCCTGGACGATGCTTTCGACATTGACGGTGGCGAGCCCGGTCGCCTTGTCGAACTGGGTGCGGAACACCGGCTTGATCGTGCGATAGGCGGTGTCGGCACTGGTCGCGACGGACCCGGCATTGGCGAGGTTCGACGCGGTCGTGTTCATCCGCACGAGCTGCGCCGACATGGCGCGCCCGGCGACCTGGAAAATGGTGAGCGGCTGATCGGCCATGCTTATTCGCCTTTCAACGCGCGGGTGATTTGCCCGATGCGCCCGTTGAGGAAGGACAATGTCGTCTGATAGGCGACGGCGTTTTCGGCAAAGGCGGTCTGTTCGGTCGACAGTTCGACGGTGTTGCCATCAAGCGACGGCTGCGACGGCACGCGATATTGCAGCGCGCCCTTGATGCTGACGTCGCCACCCGTGTTCGTCGCATTTTCCACAGCCGCAAGCGCGGTGTGGAAATCCACGTCCTGCGCTTTGAAGCCCGGCGTGGAGGCGTTCGCGATGTTCGAGGCGAGCACACCCATGCGCTGCGAGCGCACTTCGAGTGCGGCACCATGAACTCCGAAAAGGCCTTCGTTGGGCATCGCCCGTCTCCTGCGCCGGATTGCGCAACGGGGTATCAGCAAAGGCCGTGCCAAATGGGCTGGAGCGGCAGAAAAGGGCCTGCGGTACGCGTGACCGGCAAGGGCTTGCCGCCCGGCGGCAACGCGGTTGCCGGTTTTGCCTCCGGTGCGGGCGAAGACGGCGTGGATGGTTCGCATCGCTCGGCGTGTCGTCAATCCGGGGCAATCTGGCCCGCGCCTTGCAGTGTCGAGGCGGATGATAGCCTTGCTCGCCCCGTTCCTTGATCCCATCGCCTTCGCGATCGTAGGCGGCGGCACGCTTGCCGCGATGATCCTGCGTACCCCCGCGCGCGATCTGGCGAATGGCGTTGCGGCCATGCGGACCTTGGGGCGGCGGCATTTTGTTGCGGACGGGCTGCTCGACCAGATTGTCGCCTTTGGCCGGATCGCTCGCCGCCACGGCGTCATGGCGCTCGATCGTTCGGTCATCGCCGATACCGATGTCGCCGCCGCGGTCGCGCTGATCGTCGATGGCGGCGCACCGGACGACGTGGCGGATATGCTCCGCCAGCGCCGCCGCGCGCGGAGCGAACGGGCCGTGGCGGCAGCCGAGCTGTGGGCCGGGGCGGCCGATACCGCCCCTGCGATGGGCATGATCGGCACGCTCATCGGCTTGGTCGGCATGTTCGTTAAAATGCGGGATCCCAGTGCGATCGGGGCGGCGATGGCGGTCGCTTTGCTCGCCACGCTCTATGGCGCGCTGCTGGCCAATCTGGTCTTTGCGCCGATTGCGGCACGCTTGCGCCGCCACGCGCGGGATGAGGCGGTGGAGCGTTTGCGGCTCGACGCCCCGTTAATTGCGCTCGCAGCCCGCGAGGCCCCGCGCGCGGTGATGGCGGAGGTGGCATGATGTCGCCCGCCCTTGACGATGATCTTCCCGACCTCACGCCCTCACGACCGATCTGGTTGATGACACTCGCCGATCTCGCGCTGCTGCTGGTCGGATTTTTCGTATTGTTGCAGGCAAGCCAGCAGCTGGACCGTGCAGCGCTCGCGCGCGGGCTGCGCGCTGGCTTTGGCGTGCGGGATGCGGTTGCTCCGTCGTCCGTCCCGACGCCCGAGCCGATGGCGGTGTCGGCGGGGGCGATACGTGGTTTTGCGCCGGGCTCGGCAGTGCTGCCGACGGCCCCTGACGCGTTGATCGGCTGGGCCCGCGAAGCGACCCGCGACCGCCGGGTGCTGTTGCGCGTTGCCGGGGCGGTCGATGGCTCGCCTGCCGATGTTGACCCGGTCACTGGCAGCGGTGCCGTGCTGGCCGCTGACCGCGCGCGGGCGGTGGCAAGCGCGCTGCTGTTGGCGCACGCGGTTCCGGCTAACCGTATCACCATCGTCGCTGCCGCCCGCCCGGGCCAGCGCAGCGTGACCGTTTCCACCGGCTATGCGGGAGGGCGGCAATGATGTGCCGCCCGGCAACCGCGCTTTGCCGCTTTTGCAGAGGATAATGCGATGTTGCGTCATCTCCCCTTGGTGTTGATCGCCGTGGTCAGCCCGGCGGCTGCGGCACCAGCCTTTCAGGATACCGCCACGCTCGACCGCGCGGTTGCCGCCTTTGCCGGCAAGGCGATCGGCGAGGAAGGGGGCGCGCGGACCCCGGTCGACAGCCGCCTGAAGCTGGCGGCCTGCCCGATGGTTTCGATGGCGTGGCGGTCGGAGACGCATGACGCGGTGGTGGTCACGTGCACTGGGCCGCAATGGCGGTTGTTCGTGCCGATCCGCACCCCGGCCGTGGTGCCCAAGGGAGCGGCTCCGCTGGTCATCACGCCATCGGAAGCGACCCCGCTGCGGCCGGTCTATGTTATCAAGCGCGGCGACCCGGTGACGATCAGCGCCGGATCGCCGGGCTTTTCGATCACCCGGGAAGGGATTGCAGCGGGCGATGCGGTCGCCGGAGGGCGCTTTCTGGTCAAGATCGACAGCGCGCGCGCGCCGATCCAGGCGGTCGCGATCGCCAATGGCCGCGCTACACTGCCCGGTTGGACCGAATGAGTCGGCACCGTATCTGCCGATGGATAGAATAATTTCTTAAGGTCCGTCGCGATCGGTCGTTCTTCCATCATGTCAGCGGAAACCGCAAAGGTGCAGGCAATGGTGGAACCGATCGGAGCAAAGGCTGTCACGACCCAAGACCGTCTGGTCGTGCCGGTGGCAGCATCTGCGCAAACCGCAAAAGCGGCAGCGCAGCCGAGCGAGGCGGCGGCCAAGCAATTGGAACTGTCGGCGCTCGCTTTTGACTTTGGAAAGCAGGCCCCGGTCGAAAGCAAGCGGGTCGAACAGGTGCGCCAGGCCGTGCGCGACGGCAGCTATCCGCTCTTTCCCGAAACCATTGCCGATCGGATGCTCGCCCTGAAACTCTATTGGAGCCCGAAGAAATGACCTCTCCCGGTTCCTCGCGGCGGGATGCGCTGATCCGCGTCATCGAATCGCTCCATGCGGAGATTGCGGCGCTCAAGACCAATGACGTGCTCGCGCTTGAGGCGGCAACTCAGGAAAAGCTCGGCGCGATCGAAGCGATTGCGGCGTTCGGCACTGGACCCGCCAGCCCGGAATTGCGCGCGCTTGCCGATGAGGCGCATCGCCTGAACGAGACCTGCCGCATCTATGTCAACCTGATGGCGGCAAATGTTCGCCGCCGCCTGCAAACCTTGACCGGGTCTGCCGGTGTGGCGGTCGGCTCCGCCCCGGGGACGGTGTATCGCCCGGGCATGGGGATTGCGGCTTACGCCTGACCCGAGCGTGGCTTACGTCTAATTAAGGATAACTGGCACGGCTCTTGCTGGTGTTCGTCTGACTATTCGCTCGAATAGCCAGGACGCAGCCGGGGACCGATGCCTTTCAATCCACTCTCCCTTTTGAACGGTGCCGCCAGCGAGGTGAAAAGCCTCGGCGGCGGGGCGATTCGTACGGCGATCGCCAATGCCAGCCAGCGGACCGGGATCGATTTCAACTATCTGCTGGGCCAGGCGAAGCTGGAAAGCGGCCTGCGCGCCGATGCCAAAGCGGGGACGTCGAGCGCGACCGGCCTGTATCAATTCGTCGACCAAAGCTGGCTGCGCGTGGTCAAGGCGCACGGGGCCGAACATGGGCTTGGCTGGGCGGCCGATGCGATCAGCGTCACGTCGACCGGCCGCGCGACGGTTGCCGATCCCGCGACGCGCCGCGCGATCCTGGCGCTGCGCAACGATCCCGCCACGGCGTCGATGATGGCGGCCGAACATGCCAGCGATAACAAGAATGCGCTGGAAAGCGCGACCGGGCGGACGGCGACCGGCACCGATCTTTATATGGCCCACTTCCTGGGCCTTGGCGGCGCACGCTCGTTCCTGACCGCTTTGCAGACCTCCCCCGATAAAAGCGGCGCGTCGATGTTCCCCGCCGCCGCCCATGCCAATCGCAGCGTCTTCTTTGCCGCGAATGGCGAGCCACGCTCGCTTGCCGACATTTACAGCCGCTTCTCGGCCAAGCTCGACCAGAGTGCCGCCGGGGCCAGCGCGCCGGTTGCGGCGGTGTCAGGACTCGCGGCGACGCGGCTCGGGAGCTGGGGGGCGGATGTCATTCCCGGCAATGACGAAAGCTCGACCGCCGATGCGGCCGTGTGGGCGCAGTCGACGCTCGACCGGCTAAGCGGTGCGGCCGGCGGCAATGGCGCGCGCGTCGAAAGCGCCAGTTTGCTGCGTCCGACGCCTGCCAATGCCCGGCTGGCCTACATGATGCTCGCGCAGATGGGAGCGTAAGCGGTGGCGATTGCGTTGAAGTCGGGTGGCCTGAAATCCGGCGGCGTGTTGCCGCTGCTGCGTTCCGCTGCTTTGCCGGTGGCGATCCTGCTGCTGGTCGTGCTGATGGTGGTGCCGATCCCGTCGGCGCTGCTCGACGTTTTCTTCATCATGAACATCACGATCAGCCTTGCGGTGCTGATGGTGTCGCTCAACGCGCAGAAACCGCTCGATTTCTCGGCCTTCCCGACGGTGTTGTTGTTCGCGACGCTGTTCCGCCTCAGCCTCAACGTCGCCTCGACGCGCGTCGTGCTGGTGCATGGGCATGAAGGCGAAAGTGCTGCGGGCCATGTGATCGAAGCGTTCGGCACCTTCCTGATCGGCGGCGATTATGTCGTCGGCCTGTTCGTCTTTGCGATCCTGGTGATCATCAACATGATCGTGGTGACCAAGGGCGCGGGGCGCGTGTCCGAAGTTTCGGCACGCTTCACGCTCGACGCCTTGCCCGGCAAGCAGATGGCGATCGACGCTGATCTCAACGCCGGCCTGATCACCCCGGAAGAAGCCAAAGTGCGCCGCGTCGAAGTGGCGACCGAGGCCGATTTCTACGGCTCGATGGACGGTTCGTCCAAATTCGTGAAGGGCGACGCGGTTGCGGGCCTGCTGATCCTGGCCGCCAACATCATCGGCGGCCTGATCCTGGGGCCAGTCAGCCACGGCATGACGATCTCGGCGGCGGCGCATAATTATGTGCTGCTGGCGATCGGCGACGCGCTGGTCGCGCAGATCCCGTCGCTGATGCTGTCGATCGCGGCGGCGGCGATCGTGACGCGCGTTACCTCGAGCATGGATCTGGCGGGCCAGATCGGCAGCCAGTTCGGATCGGCGCGGACGTGGACGCCGGTTGCGATCATCCTCGCCTTGCTGGGGATGATGCCGGGGATGCCGCACCTCGTTATCCTGCCCGCCGCCGCGCTGGCTGGCTTTGCCGCCTGGAAGATGCGCCAGGCCGCCAACCGCCCGGCCCCTGTGGAAACCGTGCCTGCAGAGCCAGTCGACCATTCCAAGATCGGCTGGGACGAAGTCGCCGACACGATGCAGGTGAATCTCGACATCGGTTATGGCCTGGTGCCGCTGGTCGACGAGCGCCGCGGTGCGCCGCTGATGGGGCGGATCACCGGGGTGCGGCGGCAGCTGTCCAAGGAAATGGGCTTCGTCATCCCGCAGGTGCGGGTGCGCGACGACATCAATCTGTCGCCCTACGCCTATCGCATCATCGTCGGCGGCGTGGTCGTTGGCGAGGACAGCGTTTCGCCCGAGGAAATGCTGGCGCTCGATACCGGGCAGGCGGTTGGCGGCCTGATGGGCAAGCGCGCCAAGGACCCGACCTTCGGGCTAGATGCGGTGTGGATCGCGCCGGGCGATGCCGATGCGGCAACGGGTGCGGGCTATCTCGTGGTCGATCCCGGCACCGTCATGGCGACGCATCTCAACCATCAATTGGGCGTGCATGCCGCCGAACTGCTCGGCCCCGATGAAGTGCAGGCGCTGCTCGACGGCCTCAAGGAGCGCGCCGCCAACCTCGTTGCGTCGCTGTCGCCCAACCCGCTGCCGCTGACCACGCTGACGCAAGTGCTGCGCGGGCTGCTGGCCGAGAATATCCCGCTCAAGGAATTCCGCCGCATCGCCGCCGCGATCGCGGTCGCCGCGCAGAAGACGCTCGACGCCGACGAGATCATCGAGGCGATCCGCCCTGCTCTCGGCGGCTTGATCATCGGCAAACTGTGCGGCGTACGCGAGCCGCTGCGCGTGATGACGCTGGAGGGCGGGCTGGAAGGCCTGCTCGGCCAGGCAATGCGCAGCGATCCGTCGCGCCGCCACACGATCGAGCCCGATCTCGGCCGCCGCATCGTCGACGCGCTGCAACGCGCCGCGCAACCCTTTGTCGATGAGGCCAAGCCGTTCGCGCTCGTCGTCCAGCCCGCAATCCGCGTGGCGATCCGCAAACTCGTCAAAACCTGTCTGCCCGACATTCCGGTGATGAGCTTCTTCGAAGTCCCCGAGGACAAATCGGTCGAAGTCGTCGCCGTAATCGGTGCCCCTGGAGCTCTGCCCGCATGACCGCGCAGCCCGATTTCGCGACCTTCACCGAGGCGATGCCGCTGGTCTATCGCCGGTCCGGCGCGCCTGACCTGTCGCTGCTGGCGAAGAAGCACTTGCCATTGGTGCGGCGGATCGCGTGGCACGTGCATGGCAGCATGTCGTCCGCGATCGAAGTCGAGGATCTGGTGCAGATCGGGCTTGTCGCCTTGGTGGAAGCGGCCAGCGCTTTCGAGGAGCGCGGGCAAGTCACCTTCGAGCAATATCTGGTCACGCGCGTGCGCGGATCGATGATCGACGCGCTGCGCCGCAGTGCCACGATCACGCGCGGCGCGATGCAGCGCAAACGTCTTTATGCCGAGACGGTCGCTGCAATGACCACCGAACTCGGCCACGCGCCCGAGGAAGCGCAGGTCGCCGCCCGGCTGGGGGTGACGCCGGACAAGCTGCGGCTGGACTATGCCAATGCGCAGCCGGTGCGCTTCGAGCCGATCGAGGATGTCTATTCGGACGAGGGGCCGTGGTTCGCCAGCGACGAACCCGACGCCTTCGCACAGCTATCCGAGGGCGAGGAGCGCGACACGCTGATCGCCGCGATCGCCAGTTTGCCCGAGCGCGAAATGCTGGTGGTGCAGCTCTATTATGTCGAGGAAATGAACCTGGAGGAGATCGGCCAGGTGATCGGCGTTGGCGCGGCACGGGTGTGCCAGATCAAGGCCTCGGCGCACGCCAAGCTGAAAAAGGCGATGCTGCGGCGCTGAGCGCTGCGCGTATCCTTTTCACGCGAAGGCGCGAAGAGAAGAAGGTTTGTTCGCGCAGAGGCGCGGAGGACGCAGAGAAGGGGGGAGTGAAGCAGCCTCCTGTGCGTCCAAATTCGCTCCGTATTCGGTCTCCCGATTGACGCCGGGCGCGCGTTCTCCGCGTCCTCCGCGCCTCTGCGCGAACCAATTCTTATCTCTTCGTCGCTGCTTCGCGCCTTCGCGTGAGAAAAAGACTCGCGCTACCCCAGCAGCAACCCCGCCAATGCCGCCGACATCAAATTCGCCAGACTCCCCGCCGCCAGCGCGCGCAGGCCGAGCTTGGCGATCATCGGGCGCTGGTTGGGGGCAAGGCTGCCGGTCGAGGCCATCTGGATCGCGATCGACGAGAAATTGGCGAAGCCGCACAAGGCAAAGGTCACCACGGCGGTGGTGTGCGGCGACAGATCCTTCATCTTGCCGAGATCGATAAAGGCGACGAATTCGTTGAGCACGATCTTCTGCCCGAACAATTGCCCGGCAATGCGGGCTTCGTTCCACGGGATGTCGAGCAGGTACATCACTGGCGCGAAGACATAGCCCAGAATGCCCTGGAAGCTGAGGTCGGGATAGCCGAACCAGCCGCCAATGCCGCCGAGCATCCCGTTGGCCAGCGCGACCAGGCCGACAAACGCCAGCACCATCGCGCCGACCGCGACCGCGATGCGCACGCCGGTCTGCGCGCCGTTGGCCGCCGCCATGATGAGGTTGGCGGCGCGTTCTTCCTCCAGCGCCTGTTCGGCGACGTGGAGCACGGCTTCTTCGGGATCGTCCCCCAATGGCAATTCGCCGACGGGGGTCAGCGAGACATCGGGCATGATGATCTTGGCCATCAACAGCCCGCCCGGTGCCGACATGAACGATGCGGCGAGCAGATAAGGCAGCGCCCCCTGGCCGAGGAAGGTCGCGTAAGCGAGCAGGATCGTGCCGGCCACGCCCGACATGCCGACCGTCATCACCGCGAACAATTGCGGCGGGGTGAGGCTGGCGAGATAGGGGCGGATCACCAGCGGCGATTCGCTCTGGCCGACGAAGATGTTGGCGGCGGCGCACAGCGCCTCGACCTTGGACACGCCGATCACCGTCTCGATCGCACCGCCGACCCAGCGGATGACGAACTGCATGATGCCGAGGTGATAGAGGATCGAGACCAAGGCCGCGAAGAAGATGATCACCGGCAGCGCCGAAAAGACGAACGCGCTGCCGAAGGTGGGGTCGCTGGCAAGGCCGCCGAAAATCGTCATCGTGCCCGCCTTGGCATAGCCGAGCAGCGCCCAGACGCCGCGCGACATGCCCTCAATCACGTGGCGGCCGACGTCGCTGCGCAGCACGATGAACGCGATCGTCACTTGCAGCGCGAACGCCGCCCCGACGACGCGCAGCCGGATCGCGCGCTTGTTGTTCGACAGCAGGAAGGCGAGTCCCAGGATGACGAGGATGCCTATGATGCCGACCGGAAAAGTACCCACATGTCCCCCGCAGTAACGCCCAGGCCGCCGCAATCGGCGCGCACGGCGGCCCACCATACACGTGGGTTTCGTGAGCGATAGGGGTTTGCGGTGGCTCGGCTCGCGTCGCGTGCTTTGACCTGGCGGCGAAACCGGCTAGCGTCGCTGCGATGAACACCCCTGCTCCCACCGCGGTTGGCGGCATTCCGCGCTCGCTTTTCGTTTTCTCGATCCTGTACGGCGGCATGGTCTGCATGGCGGGCGTGCTCGGCGTCAAACAGGTCGCGCTGGGGCCGCTTGCGGTCGAGGCGGGGATCTTCGGCTTCCTGATCCTGGTCGTGCTGTCGAGCGCGGTGGCCGAATTGCACGGGCAAAAGACCGCGACCGCGCTGGTGCGCTTCGGGTTCGTGCCGCTGATCGTGTCGGCGCTGCTGATTCAGCTGGTGCTGGCGCTGCCCAATGATTCGGGCATGTACCCGCCCGCCGTCGCCGCCTTTCCGATTGTCGTCGGACAGGGGCTGCGGATGATGGTTGCGGGATTCATCTCCTATGGCACATCGCAGACGCTCAACGTCTTCATCTTCGACAAGTTGAAGGGACAAGAGGGGCGCGGGCGGCTGGTGTGGTTCCGCGGGATGGTGGCGAGCGTCGTCAGCCAGATCGTCGACACCGTGCTGTTCATCTCGATCTCTTTTTATGGCGAACGCCCGATCGTCGAACTAATGGCGGGCCAGATGCTGACCAAAGTGGTGCTGTCGATCGTGCTGGTGCCGTTCCTGATCACCGGCTTCGTCGCCTTGGGGAAGCGGCTCGACCGCTGAGATTCGTGTCCTGCGCCATGCGCGCTGTTGCGCGGCTGGCGTCGGGAGGGCATGGAGCGCCGCGACTGCCCGACAGGCCCTCCCCCAACCCCTCCCGCGAGCGGGAGGGGAGCAGAAGGTTCCCGCCATGACCGATCATTCCCCCGCCCCCGAATTGCTCGCCAAGGCCGAGACGCTGGTCGAGGCGCTGCCGTATATGCAGCGTTACGCCGGCAAGACCTTTGTCGTGAAATATGGCGGCCATGCGATGGGCGACCCCGAACTCGCGCGCGATTTCGCCGAGGACGTGGTGCTGATGAAGGCGGTCGGCATCAACCCGGTGGTGGTGCATGGCGGTGGCCCGCAGATCGGCGCGATGCTCAAGCGGCTGGGGGTTGAATCGCGCTTCGTCGATGGCTTGCGCGTGACCGATGCCGAGACCGCGCACATTGCCGAAATGGTGCTGGCAGGATCGATCAACAAGGAAATCGTCGGCTGGATCGGCCAGGCGGGCGGGCGCGCGGTCGGCATTTCGGGCAAGGATGCGGGCTTCGTCACCGCTGCCAAGGTCGGACGCGATACGCCCGACACCTTGCAGGGGATCGAACGCCATGTCGATCTGGGCTTTGTCGGCGAGCCGGTCGGGGTTGACCGGCGCATCATCGATACGCTGTCGCAGGCCGGGATCATCCCGGTGGTTGCGCCGATCGCGATCGGGGCCGACGGGCACACCTATAACATCAACGCCGATACGATGGCGGGCGCGATCGCGGCAGCGCTGGGCGCGGAACGCCTGTTCATGCTGACCGATGTGGTGGGCGTGCTCGACAAGAATGGCGAACTGGTGACCGATCTCGACCCCGCGGGCGTCGCGGCACTCCGCGCCGATGGCACGATCAAGGGGGGCATGATCCCCAAGCTCGAAACCTGCGTCCATGCGGTCGAGGGCGGGGTGGACGCCGCCGTCATTCTCGACGGGCGCGTGCCGCATGCGATGCTGCTGGAAATCTTCACCCGGCGCGGGGCGGGCACGCTGGTGCGGCGCTAAGCACCGTTCGTCGCCAGGGGTGGTCGCATCGGCGCGATCGCGCTAGAATAGGCCCACCAACGTCGGAGACGCTTTTTGCATACGATCATCCAACTCTTGCAGGTCCTGATCGACGCGGTGACGCTGATCGTGCTGGTGCAGGTCATCCTGTCGCTGCTGGTGTCGTTCAATGTGATCAACACCTATAACGAGTTCATTCGGGCGATTTATACCGGGCTCAATCGCGGGACCGACCCGCTGTACCGTCCGCTGCGCCGCGTGCTGCCCGATTTCGGGGCGCTCGATCTGGCGCCGTTCGCCGTGCTGCTGATCCTGCGGCTGATCAGCATCGTGCTGGTCAACCTCGATGCGCATCTGCTCCTCGGAGCCCCGCTCTAAACTGCCCGTTCCAAACCGAAAGTTCCTGGCATGACCGCCGCGTTGATTGATGGAAAAGCCTTTGCGGCGGGCTTGCGCGCGCGCATTGCCACGCGGGTCGCGGCGTTCGTGGGCCAGGCCGGGCGCGCGCCGGGGCTGGCGGTGGTGCTGGTCGGGGAAGATCCGGCCTCGGCGGTTTACGTCCGCAATAAGGGCAAGGCGACGCGTGAGGCCGGGATGGTCAGCGTCGAGCATCGCCTGCCTGCGGATGTGCCGCAGGACGCGCTGCTCGATCTGGTCGATGCGCTCAACGCCGATCCCGCGATCGACGGCATCCTCGTGCAATTGCCGCTGCCGGGGCATATTGACGAGCGCACCGTGCTCACCCGGATCGACCCCGACAAGGATGTCGACGGCTTCCACCCGGTCAATGCCGGGCGGCTGGCGACGGGGCTGCCGGGGTTCGTGCCGTGCACGCCCTTTGGCTGCGTGATGCTGCTGAAGGATGTGCTGGGCGATCTCGCCGGGCTCGATGCGGTGGTGATCGGGCGCTCGAACATCGTCGGCAAGCCGATGGCGCAATTGCTGATCGCGGAAAGCTGCACCGTCACGGTCGCGCATTCGCGCACGCGCGATCTGTCGAGCGTGGTCAAGCGCGCCGACATCGTCGTGGCGGCGGTCGGGCGGCCCGAAATGATCAAGGGCGAATGGCTGAAACCCGGCGCGACGGTGATCGATGTCGGCATCAACCGCACCGAGGCCGGGCTCGTCGGCGATGTCGATTTCGCGGGCGCGATGAGCGTGGCGGGCGCGGTGACGCCGGTGCCGGGCGGGGTCGGCCCGATGACGATCGCCTGCCTGCTGCGCAACGCATTGCTCTCGGCCGAGCGGCGCGAAGGCGTGGTCGGCGAGGGGGAGTTGTGATCGCAGCCTTGCTGCTGGCGGCGACCGCTTCCCCAACATCCGTTCGGGCTGAGCCTGTCGAAGCCCCTGCCGCCGCGCGCGCGGAGAGGAGCCCTTCGACAGGCTCAGGGCGAACGGAGCTTGGGTCCGCCCTCGACGCCGAACGCGCCTTTGCCGCCGATGCGCAGACGCTCGGGCAATGGACCGCGTTCCGTAAATGGGCGGCGAGCGATGCGACGATGTTCGTGCCGCAGCCGGTCAATGCGCAAGTGTGGCTGAAGGACCGCACCGACCCGGCCAAGGCGATCGAGTGGTGGCCGACCGCGAGTTATGTGTCGTGCGATGGGTCACTCGCGGTCAACACCGGCGGGTGGAAGCGGCCCGACGGGTCGGTCGGCTATTTCTCCACCGTGTGGCAGCGCCAACCGGATGGCGGCTGGAAGTGGATCGTCGATGGTGGGGATGATTTGAAGGTCGGGCGGCAGCATCCCGGGGAAGCGAAGATCGTAAGTGCTTACTGCGGTAACAAGGGGAGCGTAAGAGTGGTGGCTGGCGTTATGACCATTGCCGGTCCACCGAAGCCCGGCATAAAATCAGCTATGGGTGGATCAAGAGACGATACTGTTACCTGGCTGTGGGTGGTGCGCTCCAACGGCGATCGGAGATTCATGGCGAGCTATTGGGATGGCCGCGCGATGGTTGACGCTCTCGACGACAAGATTGCTGCGCCCAAATGATCGAACTCTACATCTCCTCGCTCATCACCTTTTTCGTGGTGATCGATCCGCCCGGTTGCGCGCCGATCTATGCCGGGCTGACGGCGGGGGCGACGCCGGTGCATGCGCGGGCGATGGCGCTGCGCGCGGTGCTGGTCGCGGCGGGCATTTTGCTGGTGTTCGCGTTGTTCGGCGAAGCCTTGCTGCATGGGCTGGGGATCAGCCTGGCGAGCTTTCGCATCGCGGGCGGGATCATGCTGTTCCTGATCGCGCTGGAAATGGTGTTCGAAAAGCGCACCGAACGCCGCGAGGACCGCGCCGCCAAGGTCGCCGCCGAGCCGCATGAAGACGTCTCGATCTTCCCGATGGCGATGCCGATGATCGCAGGGCCGGGGTCGATCGCCTCGGTCATGCTGCTGATGGGCCGCAATGAGGGGATCGAGCGCTCGCTTGTCGTGCTCGGTGCGCTGGCGACGATCCTGCTGCTGACGCTGGTTTCCCTGCTTGCTGCGGGGCCGATCATGCGCGTGCTGGGGGCCAAGATCGAAGCGGTGATCACGCGGCTGCTCGGCGTGCTGCTGGCGGCCCTCGCCGTGCAGTTCGTGATCGACGGGATCAAGATCAGTCTGGCTTGATCCGCCACAGCCGCAGCGGCGATTTGGCAGGCAACGGCAGCGGCTCGAGCCAATCGAAGGTCTTGCGGTGGGCGAGCTGGTCGTAAAAGCCGCCGGGCGCGCGCACGCGGTAAATCGTCGATTCGGCCATGTTCGGGCAAATCAGCAACATCGTCGCACCGTGGCGCTTGGCGATCGCGCGGAAATTCTCCGGCGTGCCGGAAAAGGCGTGCTGCACGTCCAGGATCGCATCGCCATTGCGGTGATACGGCCCCGCCACCGCATTATGATGCGTGATGGTGATGATGCGCGGCCCCAGATCGACGAAGCTGAAGATCGTCTGCGCCGGATAACGGTTGAGCGGGCTCAGCGCCGTCATCGTCGGGCACGAACCGCTCGCGCGATCGATGATCTGGACGCGCTTGGTTGGCCGGTCGATCGGCAGGAAGCGGAAAGCGAGCCCGGCAAACAGCCCGGAGCCGACCAGCAGGATCACGGCAACCGTCCCGAGCACGCGCACCAGCGGCGAGCGCTGGGCTTGCAGATAGGGGATCAGCAGCCACGCCAGTGCCACTGCGCCGGGCACCGACAGCATCTGCGCGGCCGGCCCTGCGCGCGCTTGCCACAGCAGCAGCAAGGCGGCCCCGGTGACGAACAGCAAGACCGTCGCCCACGCCGCACCCAGCGCGGTGCCGCGCGCGCGCCACGTCGCGATGATCGCGCCGATCACGCCGACCACCGGCATGATCGCGACCGGGAACGCAACGCGGAACGGGTGGACATAGATTGGCCGCGCCTCGCGGATCATGTTGAGCCAGTTCTTCTGCAATTCGGGCGAGGCCTGTTCGGGGCGGCCGAGGCATTGCGGAAAGACCAAAGCGAAGCCGATCACGATCACCGCGCCCGCCGCGATGGCAAGCGCGAGGCGCACCCAGCGATTGGCGGGATTGGACCAGGCCAGTGCGAACAGCAAAGCGCCCGCCATCACCATCACGCTCAGCCATACTGGCGTCAGCGCGTCGCAGCGCAGCGCGGCGTTGCCGTAAGAGGCGAACAGCGCATAGCCGATTCCGCTCCCGGCCCCCAGGCACAGCGCATAGATCGACAAGCGCTGGGCTTCGGCGCGATCCCAGATCCAGCGCAGCGCGAGGATCGCACCAGCGATGGCGGCATAAGGCAGCATCTCCAGCCCGATCGCGAGCGACACCGCGCTCGCCAAGCCGACGATCGCACCGCCGCGTATCCCCTTTGGATCGGACAGGCCCGCCACCGTCAGGCTGAGCATGGCGAGCTGCCAGCCGTGATGATCGATGCGTTCGGGCATGTACATCAAGAGCGTCGCCGAACAGCAGAGCAGCAAGGCGATTGCGAGCGGCCAGGCATAGGGGCTGATCAGGCGCCGGACCGTGGCCCCCAGGCCAAGGATGGCGATGCTCAGCGGCAGCAGCGGGGCAATGCCGCAAGCGAGCATCTCGGCTTCGCGCGCGCCGACGAACGGACGCAGCAGCAGGATCAGCCCGGCGATCGGCAAATCGACGATCCGGCTCCAGTGAATGTCATAGCCGCCGGGCGGGTTCAGCCGATATTGACGCAGATCGTACCAGCCCTGCCCGCCCAACCAGGCGCGCACCTGCATCAGCCGCATATTGTCGTCGGTGTCGCCCAGCTGCAGATAATGGATGCCGACCCAGCGATCGTGGAGGAAATAGACCGCGATACACAGCCAGGCGATCAGGCTCAGACGGATCCAATCCCGATCCACCATGCGCGTCAACGAACCAAGCTTCATCCAAACCGCTTTCCTAGACCGAGATCGCGCTCTACTGCGGCACGCGTAAAGGGCAAGCAAACGTGACGACACTCCTCCAACACGTCGATCGCTGGCGGTCGAACCCGCTGTTCGGCCAAATGGTGCGGTTCGGCATCGCCGGCGGACTGTCGACGGTGCTCTATTCGGCGGTGTACCTGCCGCTGACGCTGTATGTGTTCGAGCGGCAGCATGCGGTCTATGCCGTGCCGTTCGCGTTTGCGGTCGCGGTGACGGCGGGGTTTTTCCTGCACAGCCGCTGGAGCTTCAAAGGGCATGGCACGGGCGCGCGGGGGGCGGCGCAGCAAGTGCAGTTCGTGCTGGTGCAAGCATCGGGGATGGCGCTGAACGCGCTGATCACCTGGATCGGCACCGCCAAGCTCGGCTATCCCGGCTGGGTGCCGCTGCTGCCCGCGATCGTGCTGGCAACGGGGATGACCTTCGTGCTCAACCGCTATCTGGTGTTCAAATAAGATGGGATGCGTCGACCTTGGATAGAATCGTTTACGACCGCATGGCGGCGCATGATTCGACGCATTGGTGGTATCGCGCGCGGCGCGACATCCTGGCCGACTATCTGGCGCGCGAAGGGCATTTGCCGGCCGATGCGCGTATCCTGGAGATTGGCTGCGGCACAGGCCACAATCTGCCGATGCTTGGCGCTTTCGGCACGGTCGAGGCGATCGAGATTGATCCCGCCGCGCGTGCGATTGCCAGTGAGCGGCTGGGCAAGCCGGTTGGTGCTGCCCCCTTGCCCGAGCTGACCGGGGTCGAGCGCGGTGCCTATGATCTGATCGCGGTGCTCGATGTGGTCGAGCATATCGAAGACGATGTCGCGGCGTTGAAGGCGATGGGGGAATGCCTGAAGCCCGGCGGCAAGATTTTGATCGCGGTGCCCGCGCACCAATGGATGTGGAGCGCGCACGATGTCGTCAACCACCATCACCGCCGCTATTCCAAGGCGACGCTGGGCGCGGCGATCGGCAAGGCGGGGCTGAAGCATAATGGCCTGCGCTGGTTCAACTCGCTGCTGTTCCCGCTGGCGGTGGCGTCGCGCGTGGCGGGGCGGATTCGCGGCAAGGACGATAGCGACGATTCGCCGCCGCCCGGGCCGGTGAACGCGCTGTTCGAGGCGGTTTTCCGGCTGGAGCGTCACCTGGTCGGCCGTGTACCGCTGTCGCCGGGCGTGTCGATCGTGACGCTCGCTTCGGTGAAATAAGGGGGGTCACCCCTCCGTTCGTGCCGAGCCTGTCGAAGCACTGCTTTCCGCAAGGTCTGGTTCCTGCGGTGAGCGCTGCCCTTCGACAAGCTCCGGGCGAACGGGCTGGGGCTGGGCTTCGGCGCGATAGCCGAGCGTCGCTCGCCCCTGGATCGGCCCCACCACATCGGCAACCAGATAGAGCGGGCGGCGCTTCGATTCGACATACAGCCGCCCGAGATATTCGCCGATCATGCCCAGCACGAACATCTGGAACGCGCCGAGCAGTACGACGACGAGCATCGTCGAGGTCCAACCCGCGACCGCGCTGCCGCTGAAAAAGCCGACCGCGATATAGAGGAACAGCAGCAACGATGCCGCCGTCAGCGCCAGGCCCAAATGGCTGGCGAAGCGCAACGGCGCGGTCGAAAAGCCGGTGACCGCGTCGAGCGCGAGGCGGATCATCTTGCCGAGTGGATAATTGGTTTCCCCCGCATGGCGCTCGGCGCGGTCATAAGGGAAGGGGATCTGCTTGAAGCCGACCCAGGCGACCATGCCGCGAATGAAGCGGGCCTGTTCGGGCATCGACAGGAAGGCGTCGAGCGCCCGCCTGCTCATCAAGCGGAAATCGCCGGTGTCGAGCGGGATGGCGGTGTCGGTGACGCGGTCGAGCAAGCGGTAGAAAGCGGCGGCGGTGGCTTTCTTGAACAGCGTCTCGCCCTCGCGTTTGCGGCGCACCGCATAAACGACATCGGCCCCCTGCGCGGCCATCGCGGCACGCATGTCGGTCAGCAATTCGGGCGGGTCCTGCAGATCGGCATCGATAATCAGGATCTGCGCGCCCGAACACAGATCGAGCCCGGCGGTGAGCGCGAGCTGGTGTCCGTGGTTGCGCGACAGGTTGACGATCACCAGGCGCGGGTCGTCGGCGGCGAGGCGCTGCATCTCGCCCCAGCTATCGTCGCGCGAGCCATCGTTGATCAGCAGGATTTCGTAATCGTTGCCCACAGCGGCGCGCGCGGCGGCGGTTACGCGCGCATGCAGCACGGCGAGGCATGCCGCTTCGTTATAACAGGGGATGACAACGGACAAAGCGGGGGATGTGGGACGCGACATGCCTGCTGAATAGCGTGTCGTCGCGGTGCCGTCATGGGGAAGTTGTGCGCCGGGGCGAGATCAGACGCGGATGACGCTGTTGACCGCGTCCGCCGCGCGCAGCGCACCGATCACGCGCATCAGATGGTGGACGTCGTGCACTTCGACATCGATCGTATTGGTGTGGAAGCCGGTGTCGCGATTGTCGAGCCGCAAATTGACGATATTGGCCTTTTGCGCGCCGATGATCGTCGCGATCGTGCCGAGTGCGCCAGGTTCGTTCTTGACCTCCACCGAGATGCGGCCAGTCGCGCCTTCGGTCTTGTCACCCCACGACAGATCGACCCAATCGGCGTCGTCGGCGGCGGCGAGGATCGGGCAATCGATCGTGTGCACCTCGATCCCCGCATCGGGACGGCGCAAGCCGACGATGCGGTCGCCGGGTACGGGATGGCAGCATTCGGCGAGATCGAAGGCGACCCCGGCGGTCAGCCCGCGAATCGAGATCGCGCTCGATTGCGGCGGCAAGTCGCGCAACGCGTCGGCACCGGCCGAGCCCGGCATCAGCGCTTCCATTACCGCCGCATCGGGCAAACGACGGCGCGCGATCGCCTCGAGCAAGGCGGCTTCGTCCGCGACCTTCAGCCGCTGCATGGCCATCGCCTGCGCATTGCCGGCGAGCGGGGCAGGCAGGCGCGAGACGAGCTCGTCATACATCTTGCGGCCGAGCGCCTGCGTTTCGACGCGTTCCTTGTGGCGCAAATGCCGCCGGATCGCGGCGCGTGCCTTGCCCGTGATGGCGAAGTTCAGCCAATTGGCCTGCGGCTCCTGCGCCTTGGAACGCAGAATCTGCACCTGGTCGCCATTTTCGATCGTCGTGCGCAGCGGCACGACGCGGCCGTTGATCTTGGCCCCGACCGCCTGGTCGCCCAAATCGGTATGGACGGCATAAGCGAAGTCGATCGGCGATGCGCCCTTGGGCAATTGGTGCAGCTCGCCCTTGGGGGTGAAGGCGAAGATGCGATCCTGGTACATCGCCATCTTGGTATGTTCGAGCAGTTCCTCGGGGCTTTCGGCATTGTCGAGGATTTCGACCAGATCGCGGATCCAGCTCACTTGCGTGTCGGGGCGCACGCGCCCGTTCATCGGGTCCTGCTTGTACGCCCAATGCGCGGCGAGGCCGAGCTCCGCCTCTTCATGCATGTCGTGTGTGCGGATCTGGATTTCGACGCGGGTATTGTCGGCGTGGATAACGCTGGTGTGGAGGGAGCGATAGCCGTTGCGCTTGGGGGTCGAGATATAATCCTTGAAGCGCCCCGGCACCATCGGCCAGCGGCGATGGATGACGCCCAGCGCCGCGTAACACGCCTCCTCGGTCGGCACGATCGCGCGGAACGCCATGATGTCGCTCAATTGTTCGAAGCTGATATGGCGCTCGGCCATCTTCTTCCAGATCGAATAGGGATGCTTTTCGCGACCCGAAATTTCGGCCTCGATCCCGGCGCGCGACAGGAGCAGTTTCAGCCCCGACCCGATCTTGGCGATGCGGTCGCCGCCGCCTTCCTTCAACTGGGCAAGACGCTTGGTGATCGATTCATAGGCTTCGGGTTCGAGCTGCGCGAAGGCGAGCGTCTGCATCTCCTTCATGAACTCGTACATGCCGATCCGCTCGGCGAGCGGGGCGTAGATGTCCATCGTCTCGCGCGCGATGCGTTTGCGCTTGTCGGGATTCTTGATGAAATGCAGCGTACGCATGTTGTGCAGCCGGTCGGCGAGCTTGACCAGCAACACGCGAATGTCGTCGGACATCGCCAGCAGGAATTTGCGCAGATTTTCGGCGGCGCGTTCGTTTTCGGTCTGCGCCTCGATCTTGGACAGTTTGGTTACGCCGTCGACCAGCCGCGCGACCGAGGGGCCGAACAGCCGTGTAATCTCCTCGGGCGTGGCGACGGTATCCTCGATCGTGTCGTGCAGGATCGCGGTCGCAATCGTTTCGTCGTCGAGGTGCAGATCGGTCAGGATGCCGGCCACCTCGATCGGGTGGCTGAAATAGGGGTCGCCATTGGCGCGTTTCTGGCTGCCATGTGCCTGCATTGAGAACACATAGGCGCGGTTCAGCAGCGCCTCATTGGCAGTGGGATCGTAATCGAGGACCCGATCGACGAGTTCATATTGGCGTAGCATCTAGCCCCAAGATGGCGTCTGAGCCTGTTGCTTTGCAACATGTTTAGCCCGAAGGCCAAAAAAACCCCTCCCGCGCGGGCGCGGAAGGGGCAATGCACCTCTCGGGGAGGATGCTTATTTGACGCGGGCGTTGCACTTGGCGAGCGCATCGGCGTCGAACGCCTGACCTGCTGCGGTGAAGGCCGAAAGTTTGCCAGCGCGCTGGGCCACCATTTCACACACGATGACGTCGCGCTGCGGACCCTTGGCGGCGGTGAAGGCAGTGTTGTTCCACTTCCACAGCGTTCCGCTGGTGATGAGCACGGTCTTGGTGGGGGCGGCGACCGGGGTGGCGGCGTAATACGCATTGTCGTCGGCGGCATGGGCGGCCATCGGCGCGAGCAAAGTGGCCGAGGCCAGAACGGCAGCGGCGGCGAGCGTACGAATCATGGCGACGGTCCTCATAAATCAGTTGCTAAGGGCCACCTAAATGCTGCACATGCGAGTTGCAAGTAGAAACGTATATTTCAGTCCCATGACGGGTCAAGATGGGATAAGGTTGACGATTATGGACGAAAAACTGCGCGAACCCTTGCGGGAACTGGTAAAGTGCAGCCTGCCCGCGGCGCTGGAGGCGATGGGGGAACGCTGGAGCTTCATGATCCTGCGTGCTGCGTTTAACGGCTTGCACCATTTCGAGCAGTTCCAGTCCGAACTTGGCATCGCGCGCAACATTCTCGCCAACCGGCTGGGGCGATTGGTCGATCATGGCATCTTGACCCGCACGGCGATGCCCGAGGACCGGCGCAAGATTCAATATGAACTGACCGAGAAGGGCACGGCGTTGCTGCCGACGATGCTGGCGTTGCGGCAGTGGGGCGAGCGCTGGGAAACGGGCTTTCGCGCCAGCCCGGTGCTGGTCGACAAGCGCGACATGCGCCCGATCGCGCCGATCGAGGTGCGCGCCTGGGATGGCCGGGTGCTGACCAAACCCGACTTGCTGTGGGCGCTGCCGGAGGACGTCAATTATGACGAACAGGCGTTGCGCGCCGCCGAATAAGTCGCGGGGGCTGCGACGAAACGCCCTGTAGATTCGCCGATCGATCTTGCGTATCGGTGATGCGTGGCAAGCCTTCACACCTTCGCCAATCCGGCGCGTTTCCTGAAACTGGCGCGTCCGTTGACGCCGCCGCTGTTCTGGGCGGGCGTGCTGTTGATCGCTTACGGCGTGTGGGGCGGGCTGGCGCGGACCCCGCCCGATTATCTGCAGGGCGAGACGGTGCGGATCCTCTACATTCACGTGCCGACGGCGTGGCTCGGCATGGCCGGGTGGAGCGGGATCGCGGTGTCGTCGCTGACCTTTCTGGTATGGCGGCATCCGCTGGCGATGATCGCGGCGCGCGCGATCGCGCTGCCCGGTGCGGCGTTCGCGGCTTTGTGCCTCGCGACGGGATCGATCTGGGGGCGACCCACCTGGGGCACGTGGTGGCAATGGGACGGGCGGCTGACCTCGATGTTGCTGCTGTTCTTCGTCTATCTGGGGTTCATGGCGCTGACCCGCGCCGATGACGATCGCGGCGGCGACGGACGTATTCCGGCGATTTATGGCATTGCCGGATCGGTGTTGTTGCCGATCATCCGCTATTCGGTGGTGTGGTGGAACACGCTGCACCAGGGGCAAAGCATCGGTCTCACTTCCTCCAAGATCGATGCGACGATCCTGTGGCCCTTATGGTTCACGCTCAGCGGCTTCACCTGCTTCTTCGCCGCGATCGTGCTGATGCGGATGCGTACCATTCTCGCGCGGACCAAGGCCGAGGCGCGGATGCGGCGCATGGCGCATGTCGTGGATGTGGCCGTATGAACCCCTGGCCGTTCGTGATGGCCGCTTATGCGCTGACCGGGGTCGTCTCGGTCGGGCTGGCGGCGTGGAGCTTCGTGGCGATGCGCCGGAGCGAGAAACGATGAAGGCCAAGCATCAACGCCTGACGCTGGTGTTGCTCGCGGTCGCGGCGGTCGGCGGGGCGAGCGTGCTGGCGCTGTCCGCGCTGAAGGACCAGGCGGCCTTCTTCTATGCGCCGGGCGATGTGAAGAAGGACGGGCTTCCGCTCGGCCGCGCGGTGCGGCTCGGCGGGATGGTCGCGGATCATTCGATCCAGCGTCTTCCCGACGGCGTGTCGATGCGTTTCGTCGTTACCGACGGCGTCGCCACCGTGCCGGTGGCCTTCAAGGGCATCGCCCCCGACCTGTTCCGCGAGAAATCGGGCGTGGTGGCGGAAGGATCGTTCAACCCCGATGGCAGCTTCACCGCGACCAATTTGCTGGCCAAGCATGATGAGAAATACATGCCGCCGGAGATTGCGGGCAAGATGCACGAGACAAAGACGCTGAAACAATGATCGGCCTGGCACCGCGCGCCTATTTCGCTCCGTCAACCCGGGCTTGTCCCGGGGGCCACCGCGCCGCGTACCGTGTCCGTGCGGTTGGTTGGGCCCCGGGACAAGCCCGGGGTGACGCGCGGGGCGTATTTTGTGGATTGCCAGAGCAATGATCGCCGAAGCTGGCCTTGCCGCTTTGTGGTTCGCCGCAGCGCTCGCGTTGCTGCAATTGGTGCTGGCGGCGCTTGGGGTGTGGCGGACCAGTCGCCTGTCCGTTGCGCAGGGGGCTTCGACAGGCTCAGCCCGAACGGGACAAGAGGGCGACGCCGCGAAACGCCTGCTGACCGATGAGATCATGGCGGCGGTGCGCCCGGTCGCGGTGGTGCAGGGGTTGCTCGCTTTGCTGGCGATGCTGCTGCTGATCACCGTGTTCGCGCGCAGCGACATGTCGGTGCTGCTGGTCGCCGAGAACAGCCATTCGGACAAGCCGATGCTGTACAAGATCGCCGGCGCATGGGGCAATCACGAAGGCTCGATGCTGCTGTGGGTGACGATCCTCGGCATAGCCGGGGCGGCGGTGGCGGTGCTCGAACGCACGCTCGCCAAGCCGACGCTGATCGCAACGCTCGGCGCGCAAGCCGCGATTGCGCTAGGGTTTTACGCCTTCCTGCTATTCTCCTCCAATCCGTTTGCGCGGCTCGATCCGGCACCAGCCGATGGCAATGGCCTCAACCCGCTGCTGCAGGACCCCGGCTTGGCGTTCCATCCGCCAACGCTCTACATTGGCTATGTCGGCATCTCGATCGCTTTCTCCTTCGCGGTCGGCGCGATGATCACGCGCGATGTCGGTCCGGCTTTTGCCCGCGCGATGCGGCCCTGGGTGCTGGGGGCGTGGATCTTCCTGACGCTGGGGATCACCGCAGGTTCCTACTGGGCTTATTATGAGCTGGGCTGGGGCGGCTGGTGGTTCTGGGACCCGGTCGAGAACGCCTCGTTGATGCCGTGGCTGGCGGCGACGGCTTTGCTGCATTCGGTGACGGTGCTGGCGACGCGCGACGGCTTGCGTGCGTGGACGCTGATGCTGGCGGTGGTCGCCTTCTCGATGTCGATGATCGGCACCTTCCTCGTGCGATCGGGCATCCTTACCAGCGTGCATGCCTTTGCGGTCGATCCGACGCGCGGCAGCTTCATCCTCGCCTTGCTCGCGCTGTATATCGGTGGTGCGATGCTGCTGTTTGCGCTGCGCGTCGGCACGGTCAAGCAAGGCAACAGCTTCGATTTCGTCAGCCGTGAAGGCGCGCTGATCGCCAACAATCTGCTGCTGACGGTGATCCTGGGCATTGTGCTGATCGGCACGCTCTACCCGATCGTGGCGGCGGCATTCGGCACACAATTGTCGGTCGGCCCGCCCTTTTTCGACAAGGCCGCCGGGCCGGTCGCTTTGGTGCTGGTGGCGGTGATGGCGGCGGGCCCGCTGTTGCGCTGGCGGCGCGATACGCTGGCGGCGGTGCTCGCGCGAATGACGGTGCCGGTCGCGGCGACGGGCGTGGTGTTGATCCTGCTGGCGACGATCGGGGGCGTGGCCTTGCTGCCGATGCTCGGGCTGGCGTTGGCGGTCGGGCTGGCGGCGGCGAGCTTGGCACCTTTGTGGAAGCGCAACCTGCGCCGCACGCCGCTGTTCACCTATGGCATGGTGGTTTCGCATCTCGGCATCGCGGTGAGCCTGGCCGGGATGGCCTGCGATACGGCGTTCACGCAGGCGACGCTGGTTGCGGCGCGCGTGGGGGAGCCGCAGCATGTCGGGCCGTTCACCGTGACGCTTGATGGGATCAAGCCGGTGATTGGGCCCAACTGGTCGGCGCTGGAGGCGCGGCTCAGCGTGCGGCGGGGCGATGACGGCGCGACCTTCTATCTGCGGCCGCAATCGCGCTTTTTTGCCAATCCGGTGACGGTGACGAGCGAATCCGCGATCGCGACGCGCTGGGACGGGCAGCTCTACACCGTGCTGGGCGAGCCCGACGGCACCGGGCGCTGGCAATTGCGGCTGTGGTGGAAGCCGTTCGTGACGCTGATTTGGCTGGGCGGTGCGCTGATCGCGATCGGGGGGGCGCTGTCGTTGCTCGGGCGGTTGGCGCGTGGGCGACGCGCGGCTTTGCGCGAGGCATATGCATGAAGCGGCTGCTGATCTGGGTGCCGTTCGCGGCGGCGGTCGCGTTGCTCGCAGTGATCGGCTGGGGCCTGTACAAGCCCGCCGACCGCACCATTCATTCGGCGCTGGTCGGGCAGCCTTTGCCCAAATTCGACCTGCCGCCGATCGTGCCCGGCAAGCCGGGGCTGGCGGCGACCGCGTTCGCCAAGGGTAAGCCGCGGCTGCTCAACGTCTTTGCCAGTTGGTGCATCCCGTGCATCGCCGAGGCCCCGCAATTGCTCGCGCTCAAACAGGCCGGGGTCGAGATCGATGCGGTGGCAGTCCGGGACACGCCCGCTGCCATCGCCGATTTCCTGGCCCGCAATGGCGACCCTTATGCCGCGATCGGCGATGACAAGGTCAGTGCGGTGCAGCTCGCGCTGGGTTCTTCGGGCGTGCCCGAGACCTTCGTGATCGGCGGTGACGGGCGGATCGTGCTGCAGCATGTCGGCGACATTCGCGAGGAGGATGTGCCGAGCCTGATCGCGGCCGTAAGGAATGCGCGGTGAGGCGGCTGGCCCTCCTTTTGCTGATCGCGTCCAGCCCGGTTTTTGCCGACAGCAAACAACCGCCCGCGCCGCTCGCCAACGTTCAGCTGAAGGATCCGGCGCAGGAGCGGCAGGCGCAGGCGCTCATGGTCACGCTGCGCTGCGTGGTGTGCCAGGGCCAGTCGATCGCCGACAGCAATGCCGAGATGGCGGGGGACATGCGTTCCCTGGTGCGTACGCGCATCGCGGCGGGGGAAAGCCCGGAAACGATCCGCGCCTGGCTGGTCTCGCGCTATGGCGACTATGTCAGTTACGATCCGCCGCTCAGCGCGCTGACCGCGCCTTTGTGGATCACCCCGCTGGTGCTGCTGGCGCTTGGCGCGTGGCTCGCGCGGGCGAGCTTCAAGAAGCGGCGGCGGGCATGAACTGGGGAATCCTGCTGGTCGTCGGGATTGCGACGGCGGCCCTGTTGTCGGCGCTGGGCGTGTCGCGATCCTTGTGGACGATCGCGGGCGCGGCGCTGATGCTGGGGGCGGCGGGTTTTGCCGCGCAGGGGCCACGCCATGTCCCGGGCAAGCCGGTTGCCGCCGATGTTACACCGATCGCGATCGACCCCGGCATGGTCGCGTTTCGCGACGCGATATTCGCGCTGTCCCCTGCCGACGGCCTGGCATTGGCCAGCGCCGATGCGCGGTTGCGCGATGGCGACGCGCGCGCCGCCATCGATGGGCTGCGCGGCGACATTGCCTTGCGTCCGCGCGATGCGGCGCTGTGGACCGGGCTTGGCTATGCCTTCGCGCTGCATGACCGGGCGGTGTCCCCTGCGGCGAAGTTCGCGTTTCGCCGTGCGGTGCTGCTCGCACCCGAGACACCTGGACCGTTATTCTTCCAGGGCCTCGCTTATGTCGATGTCGGGGATCTGGCGGCGGCGCAGCCGGCCTGGCACTCTGCGCTTGCGGCAACACCGCCGGGTGCGCCGTACCGTGCCGATATCGCCGAGCGGGTGATGGCGCTGGATCGATTCCTGAGAGTGGCGGCGGCGCATTCTACAAAGCCGTGAAACGGAAATCGCGAAAGCGCGCGCTGCCTGTGCCTGCCGCATAAAGCCCCGGGCGCAGCATCAGGAAACCGCCGCGCACATTGTGGTGATAGCCTGACACTTCCATGCCGCGATCGAAGCGTGCCCAGGTGCGTCCGCCATCGCCGCTGGTGTCGAAGGTGACGATGTGGCGATCATTGGTGACGCGCAGCCGCATCCGGTGCCCATGCGGATTGTGCGGGCGGCCGCGCTCCTGGCCATATTGGTGCGTGACGAAGCGCTGCTGATCGAAGCCGAGGCCGCAATAGAGTGTGTCGTCATAGAAGAGCAGCAGCCCGGCGGTGGTGCCGGGATCGATCTCGATATCGCAGTCGAAGCGATAGGCGGTGTCGCCCGCGATTAGCAGCAGGGGCGCCGAATCGACCGGCGCGGTGCCGCTGGCGGTGAGCGTCAGTGTGCCATTGGCGACCGACAGGCGATCGGCCTCGTTGGGCCGCGGGCGGAAGAAGCTCCAGCGCGTGCCGAGCGCTGGGGCCCGGAAATCATCGGACAGGGCCATGCCGTGCGGCATCGCGCTGCCGCCCTTGGGCTTGGCGAGCGGGCGCGACAGATCGCCGCCCATCATTTTGAACCAGCCATCGGCGGTCCAGGCGACGGGATCGAGCAGCGTTTGCCGCCCGAGCGTCCAATAGTCCTTCTCATAGCCGTGATAGAGCGCCCACCAGTCGCCCGCTGGCCCTTCGACCAGCGAGGCGTGGCCGCGCGACCACCAGCGCTCGAATCGGTCGCGCGTGCGCACCAGCGGGTTGGCGGGGCAGTCCTCCCACGGCCCGTGGATCGAGCGTGCGCGGGCGGCGATCACCATATGCCCGGTCGGCGGCCCGGCGGTGCCGCCGACTGCGGTGATGAGGTAGAAATAGCCGCCGTGCCGGACGATCTTGGGGCCTTCGGGCGAGAAGCCCTCGACCACCCAATCGCTCGGATAGTGCCACGGATCATAGACATGCTCGGGTGTGCCGACCGTCGACAGGCCATCGGCGGACAGGCGCACGCGGTCGCCGCCCGACAGGAACAGCCAGCGCGAGCCGTCCTCGCCGACGACATGGCACGGATCGATATGGGCGTGCAGGCCGAGATCGACGGGCTCGCTCCACGGCCCTTCGATGCGATCGGCATGGATCACCCAGATCGAATTGGGCGAGGCCTTGGTCGGGATATAGAGGAAATAGCGCCCGTCATGCTTCGCGAGGCTCACCGCCCAGACCGAGCCGATAGTGCGGTGGAGCGCGGGGCCGATCGGCCGCCAGTTCACCAGATCGCGCGAATGCCACAGGATCAGGCCGGGATAGGAATCGAAGCTGGAGAAGGTCAGGTAATAGTCCTGCCCGTCTTTCAGGATCGCGGGGTCTGGGCGATCGCCCGACAGCACGGGATTGAGGAAGCGCCCGTCGCCGAGATCGGCGATGCGTTGCTGATCCAGCCCGCGCCTGTAATCGGCGGGGGTGTCGGGCGTGGCGGCGGAGGCGGTGGGCAGCAGCAGCGCAGCGCTGCCGCCAGCTGCGGCGAGCGCGTCCCGGCGCGTGAGGCGCATCAAACCCTCCGGGCGCGGCGCGCCAGTTCGTCGCTGCGCATCCGGCCGTGATCGAGCAGCACATGGTGATAGCGCGCCAGCGCTATGCCCGATCGACCGCGTGCGCCGTCTTCGATGGCGAGCGCGAACAGCATTTCGGTGGCGCGCGTCATCGGTTCCTGCGCGACCCGCGCGAGATCGGCGTCGAACGGGGCGAAATAGGCGGGTTCGCCCTGCCACGCGACGATGCGCGCGCGCGCTTCGGCGAGCGAAAGGCCGTGGAGATGGATGGCGAGATCGACCAACGCCCGGCCAATGCGGAACAGTCGCCAGTGGAGATAACCGAGTTCGGCCAGCGGATCGGCGGCGTAGACGCCCGCATCGGCAACACGGCGTTCGATATAGATCGCCCATCCCTCGGCAAAGCCCGGCGCATAATCGAGCCGGAGCGGGTGCGGATCGGCAGCGGCTTCCAGCGGCATCTGCACCATATGGCCGGGGAGCAATTCGTGCGCGACGACGCTCGGCAGGGTGAACGCCGGGCGATCGGCGAGGCGCTGAAGGTCTGGGACGTAGCCGCCCGGCTGGGTGGGCGTGGGCAGCGTGCGATAGCCGAAATGGGCGGCTGCGCGGTCGGCGGCGGTTGGGGGATTCGCGGCGACGTTCAGGCACCAGCGCGGCACCGCGCCGACCACGGCCGGGACACGCGCGCGTAGCTCCACCAGCCACCGGTTCATATCGGCCAAAGCGGCGTCGGGGCTGGCATAAGCCTGACGCGGGTCGCGCCACAAAGCGGAGAAGCGCGCGCCGGTAGTGGCCCCCGCTATCCCCAGCCGCGCGAACAGGGCATCGGCGCGGGCGGCGCAGCAGCGGCGTTCGGCCTCCAGCCGGGTCGCCGCCGCGCGCGGATCGACGTCATTGCCGAGCTTGCGGCGGAGCAAGAGCGTGGCGTGCGCCGGGGTGCGCGGCGGCCCCTTGGCGCGGGGATCGACTGCGAAGCGGCGCACGATCTCGAGGTCGATTGCCAGCCCGGCGCGGGCGGTATCGAGGTCGAGCTGCGCAGACGGGCCAAGGCCGTTCCGGTCATATCCTGCCAGCAGCGACAGCGCTGCTCCCGGATCGTGCGGCAAGGCCGCCGCCGCATCGAGCGCCGCGCGTAAGGGCGCAGGCGGCGTGGCTCGCACGCGCCCGGCCAGCGCCAGCGCCGCGCCACCGGCGAGCAGCGCGCGCCGCGTCGTCATGGCGTGCGATCGGCGATGGCGACGGTGTTGTTCTGCTGGGTGACTTCGGCACCGCCATCAGCCTGTTCGACACGAACCAAGAGCTGTTGCGGGTCGATGCCCGTGGGCACCGTCAGCGTCACCTGCGCGGTTTTGGGGATGAGATCGCCCGGCGCGGCGAGCGGCGGCACGGCGGCGCTGGCGATCCTGCGATCCTGCTGCCACAGCGACACGCGGCCCGCCGTGGTTGGCACTGCGCCTAGGCTGTGGACGGTGACCGTGACGCGCTGGCCCGCAACGCGCACATCGTCGCGGCCAATGCCTAGATCGGGGCGGGTTTCGACCGGCGTGGTGGGTGTCACCAGCGCAAAGTCGAGCACGGTCTCGCCCGGCGCGAAGGTGAGCGGGATCGCGGCGCTGCGCTCCAGCGCGACCGTCGTGCGCTCAGGTGCCGCGCCGCGCTCGGTTGCGATCGACCAGCGTCCGGCGGTGACGTTCCACGCCGTCATCGTCGCGGCTTGCGGGCGGTTGCTGGTGTTATAGGCGATCACCTTGAAGCGGTCGCGCGTCGCGCCGGGCAGCAGAATCGCGACCTGCTCCGCCGCGTCCGGCGTGGCGAAGCGCCAGCTCACCGTATTGCCCGGCCAGGTCTGGTTGCGCTTCAGCGCGATCCCGCCGAGCCGTTCGCGCTGCAGGATGTCGCTTGGCTGTTCGACGCGGTCGCTCCACCAATGGCCGTCGGTGTACATCGCCATATGCTGCATCTTATCGGCGATCGCCTCGCCGTGCAGCGTGGCGAGCACGTCTAGATCGCCCGTTGCCGACCAAGCGGCATAACGGCCGAACGGCTCCTCGCTTTTGGCCGCCCGCGCGCGCAACGCGGTGCCATCGGGCAAGGCGGTGAAGGCGTTTTCGTTGAATTCGGCCAGCCCCGCCGGACTCTTGGCGACCCGCGCCTCGATCGGGCGCAGATATTTGGCATCGCCGGTAAAGCGCCACGCCGCCCAGCTTGCCTGCAGCGGCGTGCTCACCCCGCCGCCATCGCCGACACGCTCGGCATCGCTGCGCCAG
The DNA here is from genome assembly GCF_049897725.1 of Sphingomonas sp. PSPC2-2. Taxonomy (NCBI): domain Bacteria; kingdom Pseudomonadati; phylum Pseudomonadota; class Alphaproteobacteria; order Sphingomonadales; family Sphingomonadaceae; genus Sphingomonas; species Sphingomonas sp. PSPC2-2. The sequence continues at coordinate 208,513 of NZ_JAFCWU010000003.1, forward strand.
TTGATTTCATTGGGGTAGGACCACGCGCCATCGGCCGCCTGTTTGCCATGCGCCATCCAGCCGTCGATCACGCCGGTCACCAGCGCGCGCGCGGGCGTGCTGCCATTATACAGGCCGAGCAGGATCGGCGCGTGCAGCACGGTGAAGCTATAGGGCTTCTGCCATTCCCACGCCCCCTCGCGGTACATCATACGCCCGCCATACCAGTTGCTGGCGAAATGCAGGTGACCCGCCGGGTTCTTCAGGATCACGCCTTGCAACGCCTTGGTCGTTGCCATCAGCCGCTCGATCGAGCGTGGCTCGCCCCAGTTGAGATAGAGCCGCTCGGCATCCGAGTTGAGCCCTTCCTCATAAGCGTGAAGCTCGTCGGTGGCGATGTAGCCGAGGCCGTTCACGCGCATCCCGTTCTTGTACGCGGCATCGGCGAGGGCGCGCAGCGAAGCGTTGATCTTGTCGGGCTCGACCCCCATCAGCGCGAGGCCGGGCCATTGCTGCGTCAAATCGGTATCGTCGGAAATGCCGCCGCCGAAATCGCCATACGGCACCTGGCGATGGTCGATCCACCAATTGACGAACTGGCGCACCAGTTTCAGATCCTCAAGCTGCCGAAACGCCCAGAGCGGCACGCCCGGGGGGGCGGTTGGCTGGGGGACGGCGGGCAGGTTTTCGGGGCGGTAATTGATGTCGGCCCAATATTGGCGCGCGGTCACATTGTCGGGGTCGACGCGCAACAGGTCGGTGATGTCGCCGAACAGGCGCGCGTACAGCGCGGCGCGCTTGGAGGCGGTATGTTCCTCGACCAGAAAGCCCCAATTGTCCTTCACCTGATTGAGCCGGTCGGCGATGTGTTCGGGCAAAGCGGCGGCGCGATCCTTGAACACTAATCGGATCTTCGCACCGTTGAGCGCAGCGGCATCGAAGCCGGGCAGCGCCGAGGCGATGCTGAGATAGAGGCTGTCATTCGAGAGCACGCGGTCGCGCAGATCGAGCCACAGTGTGCGCGGCGTGCCAGCGGGGACGCTGACCGACAGGTCGACCATGTCGCGGCCAGGCCAGATCGGGTCCTTCACGCGGATATTGAGCGGGACCGGCCCGGTGCCGGCGAGCGCGGGCAGATCGATCGCGATGCCGTCGAGCCCGTCATGCAGGTTCTGCCAGCCATAATCGAACGCGCGCGCCAGCGGCTTGTCGGGATAGGCATCGCCAAGGCTGGCCGGGATCAGGATATGGACGATCGGTAGGCCGGGCGTGCGGGCTTGCGCTGGTGCGCCAGCCCCCGCGGCAGCGGCTCCGACAGCGGCCTTGATGCCGGAACTGGGCAAGGCGACGACCATGCTGCGCTCGTCGGGCGCATAACGGCCGGTGATGAAGGATTCGAGGCTGGCGAGCGCGGCGATCCTGGTCGAGGCGGTGGCGTCCACGGTGTAGGAGAGTTTGAACGATCCCGCCGGTTCCGCGCCGGCCTTTACGTCATAGGCCCATAGTTCCTGGATCGGCTGCTCCTTCATCGTGTTGACGAAGCTGAGCGTGCCGCCCTGCCGCTCGGGCACCGCGCTGACGCTGCGGACGGTGCCGTGCGCGCGGGTGGCGAGCGTGGTGGTTTTGCCGCCGTCCGACCATAGCAAGGAGCCATAAGCCGCGCCGCGAATCTCGACGCGGTTGAAGCGTTCGCCGGGTGGTACGGTCAGGTCATAGCGCTTGCCGCCTTCGACATAGACGTTCCAGTCCGGCAGCTCGAAATAATCGTCGCGGCCGGGCAGTCTGGAGCGGTTATAGACGCCGGGCCAGGTCGTCTCGGATATGCCGTCGACGCCCTTCCACATCCACTCCTTCAAATCCTTGGCGTCGGCGAACTCGACCTTGCGCACCGTGGTGACGGGGGCATCGAGCACGGGCGGCGCGCCTGCATCCCAGCCATAACGGTGCAGCCAGGCGGTGCGGCGGGCGGCGGTGTCCGCTAGTGGGGCCGGGGCCGGATCGCGCTTGTCGGCGAGCGCGGCAATGTCGGCGGCGGCCAGCATCCGGTCGTACACGCGAATCTCGTCGAGATCGCTGCCGCGCATGAAATGGTAGCGGCTCTGCACTTGGTGGGGGGAGAGCACGCGCCCGGCGAGGCCGAACTGGTCCAGCCCCGAATCGAGATCGGCGACCTGATCCTTGCACGCGACTTCGCGGCCATCGACAAACAGCCGGACGCCCTTGGTCTCGTCCCAGGCGAAGGCGATGTGCTTCCACGCATCGGCTGCGGGTGTCTGCGGGATCGTCCAGGAGACGCGGATGCGCGACAGGTTCGCGTCGGTGACGAAGGCATCGAAGCCGTGGCCGTTCCAGTCGATCCGCAGGAACGCCATGTCCCAACTGCTGTGATCGGCAAAGCCCGCGCGGAAGATCACGAAGGGCGCGACGCCCAGCGGCTCGCGCGGCCGCCAGAAGAAGCTGAGCGTGCCGCGCTGCGCGCGCATGTTACCGGGTGCCTTCCACGCGACATAGCCGTCATCGGCCCAGCGCGCCGCGCCGCCGATCGCGCCATCGGGCACCACGCTGACGCCGCTGCGGAAATTGGGTACCGGGTCACCCATTGCGGTGTCCGCCGTCAGGCTCGTGTCGGCGGAAACGCGGAACAGCAGGCCGCTCGCATCCTGCGCCGCCGCCGGGGTGGCGACAGCGATGGCCAGCAGGCTCGCCAAGCCGGCCTTACAGCGCATCGACGCGCGCCAGTCGCGGCGAGAGCAGATGGATGACACCGACCGCGATGAGATACACGCTGCCCGCGACCGCGAAGATCAGCGTGTAGCTGCCCGTCGTTTGCAGGATGTAGCCGGTGAATTTGGCCATCCCCATGCCGCCGATCGCGCCGACCATGCCGCCAATGCCGACCACCGATCCCACCGCCTTGCGCGGGAACATATCCGACGGGATGGTGTAGAGATTGGCCGAAAACGCCTGATGCGCCGCCGTCGCCAGCCCGACGATCGCCACCGCCGCCCACAGATTGGCGATATATTGCGCAAAGAAGATCGGCATTACGAGGAAGGCGCAGACCAGCATCGTCGTTTTGCGCGCGGCATTGGCCGACCAGCCGCGCTTCATCAGCCGCGAGGAGGACCAGCCGCCGGCGATGCTGCCAAAGTCCGAGATCAGATAGATCACCACCAAGGGCGGGCCGAAGCTCTTCAAATCGAGATGATAGGCTTTGGACAGGAAATCGGGCGTCCAGAACAGGAACAGCCACCAGATCGGGTCGATCAGGAACTTGCCGAGCGCATAGGCCCAGGTCTCGCGATAGCCGAGCAGCCGCGTCCACGCGATCTTCTGCGCGGGGTCGGCGGGGTCGCTTTCGATATGGGCGAGTTCGGCGGCGCTGAGGCGCGGCTGTTCGCGTGGCCGGCGGTAGATGGCGATCCAGGCGACCAGCCACACCAGGCTCGCGACCCCGGTGACGATGAACGCCATCCGCCACCCGAAGGCGAGCGTGATCGCGGGTACGATCAGTGGGGTCACCACCGCGCCGATATTGGCACCGGCGTTGAACACGCCCGTCGCCAGTGCCCGCTCGCGTGCCGGAAACCATTCGGAGACGGCCTTGATGCCCGCCGGGAAATTGCCCGATTCGCCAAGGCCCAGGACCGCGCGGGCAGCCGCAAACTGCAAGGTCGATCCGGCAAAGCCGCACAAGGTATGGCCAAGCGTCCAGATGATGAAGGCGATCGAATAGCCGACACGCGCCCCGACCCGGTCAACGATCGAGCCGAAGCTGATATAGCCAATCGCATAGGCCGCCTGGAACCAGAAGACGATGTCGGCATAGGCATTCTCGTCCCAGCCGAATTCGCCCGAGATGTTGGGCTTGAGCAGCCCGATCATCTGTCGATCGACATAATTGATCGCGGTGGCGGCAAAGAGCAGGCCGCAAATCACCCAGCGATAGCGTCCGACCGTGCTTGCGTCGGCCGCTATCGTCCCGCTTGCACCCGTTTCGATCGGAAGTTCGGCCGTCGCCATCATCTCTCTCCTGTCGGCGGCCCTGTTTCGAACCTTTGCCGGATCATAATCGCGGTTATTGGGCGGCGATGCTACACGCCACCGTCAGTCGGTTGTCGAAGATGGCCGAAATTTGCGCGCCGATGTGAACTTGGTGGACGCCGCTGACCGCTCCGGACGAAATCCACTGCCCTGCGCTGAGCGCGATGCCACGCTGCGCCATCAGTTCGAACAGGAAGCGCGCGGCTCCGAAGGGGCCATCAAGCATGGCGGCGGCGGTGGCGACCCCGGTCGATGCGCCGTCGATGGTCAACTCGACCGGCCATTGATTGAGGTCGAGGTCGCGCCAGTCGGCAATATCGGGGCCGATCACCAGCCCGTTATTGTTGCCGAAATCGGAAATGGTGACACCGGGGCCATGGTCGTTGATGCCGCCAAAGGGCGAACTGGCGATTTCGATGCCGACACACACCCGGTCGATCAGCGCGGTCGCTTCGGCCAGCGTATAATCGATCTTGGCAGGGTCGGGTGCCGTGCCGATCCGCAGCAGAAATTCCGCCTCTGCCGCCGCGAATCCGCCAGCATAGACGGTCATCGCGCGTGGGGTTTCTCCAGCGTCGAAGGTCTGGTCGGCGAAGATCGGCCCGGCGAGGCGGTCTGCCCCCTCCAGGGGCGGGTTGATCCGCCCGACCTTCCAGCCGGCGATCACGCGGTCGGCAAGCGCAATGGCGGCATCCTGCATCGCATAGGCTTCGGCGAGCGCAGCGGGCATGGTGCCGGGGTAATCGACCAGTGCGGACGCGCTGCGCCGGGCGCTGACAAATTCGGTTGCGACTCGCGCGATATTGTCTTGACGTTTCTTGGCCTGCACGTGGCTTCATCCCCTCATGGATCGCTAGGACGATCTCGACGACTGGGTATGGGAAACCGGTGTCATTGACAAGAGGGATCGCGGATCGGCGCGATCAGCCGGAAAGCGCAGTCGCCCAATCGCCGTCGAACGCAGCCTGCGCGGCGAGCGCGATCGACTGCGCAGCCTCCGAATCTTCGGCCAATGCCCCCGAAAAGCCCAGTCTCGCCGCGATCAGCCGGGCCAACACCGCGCGAGCGTCGCCCGTTGCCGCAAGATCGGCGAGGACGGAGCCCGCCGGGTCCAGGATCGGAACCCCCGCGCGCGCGCGCTGCATCAGAAAGGCGATCCAGCAGCCGAGCGCGGCGAGCACATGGCGCGGCAACCGGCCCTGCGCGCGGTGCGCCGCCAGCGTGTCGCCGAGTCGATAGGGGATCTTCTGGCTGCCATCGGCGGCGATCTGCTCCAGCCGATGGACGATCGCGGGGTTGCGGAAGCGGGCCAGCACCGCCGAACGATAGCCATCGAGATCGAACCCGGCGACGGGCCGCAACGTCGGGATGATGTCGTCGCGGATCATCGCATCGATGAATCCGGCCAGCGTGGCATCGCCCATCGCGTCGGCGACGCTGGTATGGCCGCGCAGCAAACCGGCATAGGCCAGCGTCGAATGCGACCCGTTGAGGATGCGCAGCTTGGCCTGTTCATAGCCCGCAACATTGTCGGTCAACGTCGCTCCGGCGCGGCCCAACGCGGCGCAGACCGGATCGTCGAGATCCTCGATCACCCATTGCGCGAATGCCTCCCGCTGCACGGCGGCGCGGTCTTCGACGCCGAGCACCTCCGCGACATCGGCATAGAGCGCTTCGTCGGCGGCGGGGGTGATCGAATCGACCATCGTGCCGGGCACGCGGACATGCGTGGCAATCCACGTCGCCAGGTCGGGCGCATGCGCCTGGGCAAAACCGATCAGCGCTGCACGCACCTTGGCCCCGTTATTGGCGAGGTTGTCGCACGGCATCACCACGAAGGGCGCAATCCCGGCGGTTTGGCGCGCGGCGAGCCCCGCAATGATCCAGCCGATGACGCTGCGCGGTACAGCAGGCGCGGCCAGATCATGGACGATGTCGGGATGCGAGAGGTCGAGCGTGCCGTCCGCCGTGAGGCAATAGCCCTTCTCGGTCACCGTCGTCGTCACCAGCCGCACTGCAGGGTCGGCGAGCAGGGCAAGCGTCTGTTCTGCGTCGTCGGGGGCCAGAAAGCGGCTGTGAGCACCGATGATGCGATAGGCGGGCGCGATGTCGCGGATGGCGAGCGTGTACAGCCCCTGCTGCTCGGTCAGCGCCGCCACCGTTCCCGCGCTGCGCAGCGACACCGCAGCAATGCCCCAACCCGGCTCGCCGTCGAGCAGCGTATCGATATAGGCCGCCTGGTGCGCGCGGTGGAAGGCTCCGGGGCCGAAATGGACGATCCCGGTGGTCGGCGGTGCGGTGCGGTTGGGGCGGGCCACCTGTGCTGGCACAGTATCGAGCGTGCCATATCCCAAACGCGTCATAAGGTTACGCCCCGCTTCCAGATTGCGATTTCGCGTTCGCCATTACGCTCGGCGGCGGTCGCCGCGCCAGACGCAATCGCGCAGACTTGCGTGGCCAGCGCCTGCGCCACCGTGTCGAAGCCGTGACCGAGAACTTCGCCTGCGTCGAAGTCGATCCAGCCTGGTTTGCGCGTGGCGAGTGCGCTGTTCGAGGCGATCTTGATCGTCGGCACCGGGAAGCCGAGCGGCGTTCCGCGCCCAGTGGTGAACAGAATGGCGGTCGCCCCCGCTGCGGCCAGCGCGGTGCAGGACACGGCATCGTTGCCCGGTGCCTCGAGCAAAGTCAGCCCGGCTCCGCCGACGCGCGCGCCATAGGGGATGACGTGGGATACCGGTGCGCGTCCGGCTTTCTGCACGGCCCCCAGCGATTTTTCCTCCAGTGTGGTGATGCCGCCCGCGACATTGCCGGGCGAGGGATTCTCCGACACCGGCTCGCCATGGTCGAGGAAATAGCGTTTGAAAGCATTGACCATCGTGACGATGCCGTCGAACACGCTTTCGTCGACCGCGCGGTCCATGAGCAGGCGTTCCGCGCCGAACATTTCCGGGATTTCGGTTAGCAACACGCTTCCGCCTGCCGCGACCACGCGCTCGCTGATGCGGCCGACGAGCGGGTTGGCGGTGAGCCCCGACAAGCCATCGGACCCGCCACATTTCACCCCAAGCACCAGCCGGTCGAGCGCGACGGTGCTGCGTTTGCTGCGTGCGAGCGCGACCAGTTCGGCGACCTTGGCCACGCCCTCGTCAATCTCGTCCCCGGCCAATTGCGTGACGAGCGTGCGGATGGCGGAACGCCGTCCCTCCGGGATTTCGCGCAGCAAGGCGTCGATCTGGTTCGATTCGCACCCCAGCCCGACGATCAGCACGCCGCCGGCATTGGGGTGGCACGCGAGCGCAGCCAGGATGCTGCGCGTACCGTCAAGGTCGTCGCCAAGCTGCGAACAGCCAAAGGGATGGGTGAAGGCGTGGACTCCGTCGACGGCACCGTCGGCGCTCTCGTTCACCAATGCGGCATCGGCCTGCGCGGCGATACGGGTCGCGGTGCGCGCGACGCAGCCGACGGTCGGGAGTATCCAGATTTCATTGCGCGTGGCCACGCGCCCGTCGGCGCGGACATAGCCTTGGAAGGTCGCCGCTTCTTGCGCGTCGCTCGTCGGTGCGGGGGGCTTGGGGGTGAAGTGATAGTCGAGCGTCCCGTCGAGCGCGGTCGCCAGATTGTGCGAATGGACGTGCATGCCGGGCGCGATGGCGACGGTGGCCGTGCCGATCGGAAAACCGAATTTCAGCACGGGCGCGCCCGCGGCGATCGGCGCGATCGCCACCTTGTGTCCGCTCGGTATGGCGACAAGCGCGATGACCTCGTGACCGTCGTAAGTGACGGCATCGCCCTCCGACGCAGGTTCGACCAAGGTCGCGACGCTGTCGTCGGGATGCACCAGAAGGGCTTTTGCCACGTCTCGCTCGCTTATTTTGGGTAACCGGTATCAGCCTCTGCCTCAGGCGCGTATCGCTTGGCAAGGGCACCCATGCTCGCCGTAGCGCGCCGTCGGACTAGCCAAGCCGGTCATCCTGGGTTTAAGCCGATGGCATGAAAAGCACCGGACAACCGACGATCAACGATGTTGCGCGGATCGCGGGCGTTTCCAAAAAGACCGTCAGCCGCGTTATAAACCGCTCGCCCTTGCTCAACGACGATACGCGGCGGCGCGTCGAGGATGTGATCGGTGAACTGGGCTATATTCCCAATCCGCAGGCGCGCGCGCTCGCGCTGCGCCGCAATTTCCTGATCGGGCTCGTCCACGACAACCCCAATGCGCAAATGGTGATGAATGTGCAGCAGGGGATTTTGGAGGCGCTGCACGGCACCGAATTCGAACTGGTGGTGCGCCCGGTCGATCGCGGATCGGCGACGATGCTGGTCGATCTGCGGCATTTCCTCGAACGTCAGCGCCTGTTCGGGCTCGTCCTGCTCCCGCCGATCAGCGAGAATGACACGATTGCCAAATTGTGTGCCGAAATCGGGTGTCGCTATGTCCGCATGGGGTCGGCCCCGCTGGACGATAACGATCATATGGTTGCCTCCAACGATTGCGAGGCGGTGCGAGCCGCGACCGAATATCTGATCGAGCAGGGGCATCGCCGGATTGGCCTGATCGCTGGGCCGCATGGTTTCCGCTCGGCGCGCGAGCGACGTCTGGGCTTCGAAGAAGCGCTGAGCAAAGCGGGCATCGCGCTCCCGCGGAGCATGATCGCCGACGGCAATTACACCTTCGAATCCGGGCTGACCGCGGCAGAGCGCCTGCTCGATCTGATGCCGCGTCCAACCGCGATCTTCGCCAGCAACGATGAAATGGCAGCGGGCGTGATGCATGCGGCACGACAGCGCGGTCTCGACATCCCCAAGGATTTGTCGATCGTCGGCTTTGACGATACGCCCGTTGCTGCACACGTCTGGCCGCCGCTGACCACGGTGCGATGGCCGATTGCATCGATGGCGCGCTCGGCGGCGCTGAAGCTCACGGCGGGGTTGGATGGGGAACAGATTGTCGAGGAACCCTCGCTGTTCCTGTCGACCTTGATTCGGCGTGGCTCGGTGGCGGCACCGAGCATATAGATCATCCACTAACGGGGTTGCGACCCAACCTGACACCGGTTACCAGAGCCCGCATAAAACAGTGCGGGGAGGGAGAATGACAATGGCACGGCCGCTCGACCTGAACCCCGATCGCCTGTTTCCCAGCGATCCAACGACGCGGGCCATTGCGCGCACGCTTTACGCGGAAATCGCGGACTTGCCGATCGTCAGCCCGCATGGCCACACCGATGCCGGGTGGTTTGCCGACGACACCGCCTGGACCGACGCGACCGCGTTGCTGCTCGCGCCCGACCATTACATTTTCCGGATGCTGTACAGCCAGGGCGTCGACCTCGACGCGCTCGCCATTCCGCGCCGCAGTGGCGCGCCCGCGACCGATCCGCGCGCCGCATGGCGGTTGTTCGCGCAGAGCCTGCATCTGTTTCGTGGCACGCCCTCGCGGATGTGGCTCGACCATGTCTTTGCCGAGGTGTTCGGGTTCGAGGTGGCGCTCGAGGCAGGTACGGCCGACCTGTATTTCGATACCATCGCCGAGAAGCTGGCCAGTCCGGCTTTCCGCCCGCGCGCGCTGTTCGATCGCTTCAAGATCGACTTTCTGGCGACGACCGAGGGGCCGCAGGACGATCTGGGCGCGCATCACCGCATTCGCGCCTCGGGCTGGGGTGGGCGTGTGGTGACGACCTATCGCCCGGATGGCGTCATCGATGTCGAGCATGAGCAATTCGCAGGCGCAATGGCGCGGTTTGCCCAACTGACCGGCGAGGACGTCCATAGCTGGAAAGGCTATCTCGCCGCGCACCGCAAGCGGCGGGCGGATTTCCGTGCGGCCGGGGCGACCGCGACCGATCATGGCCACCCGACCGCCGCAACCGCCAATCTGTCGCCTGTCGAAGCCGAAGCCTTGTTCGGCAAGATCGTCGGTGGGAGCTGGACCGCTGCCGATGCCGAGCTGTTCCGCGCGCAGATGCTGACCGAAATGGCGGCAATGTCGGTCGACGATGGCATGGTGATGCAAATCCACCCCGGCTCGTTCCGCAACCACAATGCCGGACTGTTCGCGAGCCACGGACGCGACAAGGGGGCCGACATCCCCATGCGCACCGATTATGTCCATGCGTTGAAGCCGCTGCTCGATCGTTTCGGCACCTCGACCGAGCTGTCGATCATTCTCTTCACGCTCGACGAGAGCGTGTACGCGCGCGAACTCGCACCGCTGGCCGGGCATTATCCGTGCCTGAAATTGGGGCCATCCTGGTGGTTCCATGACAGCCCCGAGGGGATGCGCCGCTTCCGCGAGATGACCACCGAGACGGCGGGTTTCTACAACACGGTTGGTTTTAACGATGATACCCGCGCCTTCCTGTCGATCCCGGCGCGGCACGATGTCGCCCGGCGCGTCGATTGCGGATTCCTCGCGCGCCTGGTGGCCGAGCATCGCCTTGAGGATTGGGAAGCCGCCGAACTGGCGCAGGAACTGACCAGCGGCCTCGTCCGCCGCGCTTATCGTATCGATTCCCCAGAAATCGCCGCCAAAGCGGCCTGACCCCGGAGAGCCCCATGTTCGACCGCACCTATTACGCCACGCATCCCGACATGATGGAATGCGTTTCCAATGAGGAATTGCGCGATCGCTATCTGATCCAGGACCTGTTCCGTGCGGGCGAATGCGTGCTCAACTATACCCATGCCGATCGGTTCGTGATCGGCGGCGTGGCCATTGCGGATGCGGCGGTGAAACTGCCCGACCAGACCGAGCCGGCTTCGGCTGCCGGACACCCGTTCCTGGAGCGGCGCGAGTTGGCAGTGGTCAATGTGGGTAGCGCGCAGGGCACGGTCACGGTCGATGGCGAGGTGTTCACGCTCGGCAATAAGGATTGCCTGTACGTGACGATGGGCGCGAAGGACGTGGTGTTTTCCGGCGAAGGCGCGCGTTTCTATCTGGCCTCGTGCCCGGCGCACAAGGCGTTCGCGACGCGCGTGATTTCGGTTGCCGACGCAACCAAGCTGGAGCGCGGCAGCCTCGAGGAATCGAACGAGCGGACGATCTACCAGATGGTCATCCCCGGCATTTGCGACAGCGCGCAATTGGTGATGGGGCTGACGGTGCTGAAGCCGGGCTCGGTGTGGAACACGATGCCGCCGCACATTCATGAACGCCGCAGCGAAATCTATTTCTACTTCGAACTCGACGGGCCGAACGACCGCGTGTTCCATTATATGGGCGAAGGCGAAGCGCTGCGGCACATCGTGATGGCCAATGAAGAAGCGGTGATCTCGCCGCCCTGGTCGGTGCATATGGGGTCGGGCACCAAGGCCTATGCTTTCATCTGGGCGATGGCGGGCGAGAATCAGGATTATACCGATATGAGCGTGCTGGATATTTGCCAGCTGGCGTGAAGCTCCCCTCCCGCGCGCGGGAGGGGCTGGGGGAGGGCAGCGCGCAGGTCCTCTCCATTCCCCCCTAACCCCTCCCGCAAGCGGGAGCGGAGAAGGACCGAGATATGAACAATCCCTTCGATCTCTCCGGCAAGGTCGCCGTCGTCACCGGGGCCAATACCGGCATCGGTCAGGCGATCGCGCTGGCGCTTGCTGCGGCGGGGGCGGACATCGCCTGCGTCGGCCGAACCCCGGCGGACGACACCGTGCAACAGATCCGCGCGCTGGGTCGTCGCGCCGAGATCATCTCGGCCGATCTTTCCACGATCGAGCCTGTGCAAAGGGTTGTGGATGAGGCTGTGGATAAGCTTGGCGGGCTCGACATCCTCATCAACAATGCCGGGATCATCCGCCGCGCCGACGCGGTCGATTTCAGCGAGGAGGATTGGGATGCGGTGATCGACACCAATCTCAAATCGGTGTTCTTCCTGTGCCAGGCGGCCGGGCGGCACATGATCGCGCAAGGGGCTGGCAAGATCGTCAACATCGCGTCGATGCTGACCTTTCAGGGCGGCATTCGCGTGCCGAGCTATACCGCGTCGAAGAGCGGCATTGGCGGGCTGACCAAGCTGCTTGCCAATGAATGGGCGGGCAAGGGCATCAACGTCAACGCGATTGCGCCGGGTTATATCGCGACCAACAATACCGCCGCCTTGCAGGCCGATGAGACCCGCAACCGCGCGATCCTGGAGCGGATACCGGCGGGCAAATGGGGCGATCCGGAGGATCTGGGCGGGGCGGCGGTGTTCCTGTGCAGCCGCGCGGCGGATTATGTGCAAGGGCATATTCTGGCGGTCGATGGCGGTTGGCTGGCGCGATAAGGGAAGAACGGGCCCTCACCCTTCCCACCCGGCGGTGCCGGGCGGGCCCCTTCCCTCTCCCGGTGGGAGAGGGAGGGAGGCGCGAAGCGCCGGAAGGGTGAGGGTGACGTTGAGGGGATTTGCATGAGTACGTTTCTGGCTTTCGGGGAAATCATGCTGCGCCTCTCGCCGCCGGGGCGCGAGTTGCTGTTGCAGACGCCCAAGCTCGACGTGTGGGTTGCCGGGGCCGAGGCCAATGTTGCGGGGGCGCTGGCGCGGCTCGGACACGATGTCGCCTTTGCCAGCGTGGTACCCGACAACGATCTGGGGCGGGCGGCGCTGACCTATTTGCGCGGTGCCGGGGTCGCGACCGCCGGTATCCAGCTCCGCGGGGACCGCATGGGGCTGTATTTCGTGACCTCGGGGGCAGGGCTGCGCGCGACCGAGGTGATTTACGATCGCGCCGGGTCGTCCTTCGCCGAAACGCCGAGCGACGCCTGGGACTGGGACACGCTGCTGCATGGCGTCGATCGGCTGCATCTGTCGGGCATTACCCCGGCACTAGGGCCGGTGCCCGCCGCGAGCGCGATTGCGGCGGCGCAAGCCGCGGCGGCGCGCGGCATTGCGGTGTCGTTCGACGGCAATTGGCGCGGCAAATTGTGGGAGCGCTGGGACAGCGATCCGCGCGGCATCCTCACGCAACTCGTCGCGGAGGCCGATTTGCTGTTCGGCAACCACCGCGACATTGCTCTGCTGCTAGGGCGCGATTTTGGCGGCGAAGGCGAGTCGCGGCGGCGCGAGGCGGTCGAAGCGGCGTTTGCTGCCTTCCCCAAACTCCAGACGATCGCCTCGACTGCGCGGCATGTCGAACATGTCGATCTCCACCGGCTGTCGGCGCGCATCGATACCCGTTCGGGATCGGCGCAGACCGAGGAGGTCGTGCTGGCCGGGATCGTCGACCGGATCGGTGGCGGCGATGCCTTTGCCGCGGGTGTGTTGCATGCGTTGCGGCGCGGTGGCGACAGTGCGGAGGCGGCGCGCACCGGGCTCGCGCTGGCGGCGCTGAAACATTCCCTTCCGGGAGATGCGAGTCTGTTCCGCCAGGCCGATATCGATGCCTATCTCGCGGGCGGGCTGGATGTCCGGCGCTGATCTCACCCGCCGCACACTGATCGGCAACGGCGTGGCGGCAGCGCTGGCCGCTGCCGCCACGCCGTTGCGCGCGGCGCGGGCCCCGCACGTTGCGTGCGCTGCGGGGCGATTTGTTGGCACAAAGGAGCTGAACGGCGTCCGCAGCTATCGCGGCATCCGCTACGGGCGCGCCGAGCGTTTTCGCGCGCCGACACCCTTCGCTTATGGGCCCTCGCCGCATCCGGCCGACACGTTCGGCCCGGTCGCGCCGCAAGCGGGCACCACCTATGGTCCGCAAAGCGAGGATTGCCTGTTCCTCAACATCTGGACGGCGCAGCCGGATCGCGCAGCCAAGCTGCCGGTGATGCTCTATATTCACGGTGGGGCCTATTCCGGCGGCAGCGTAACCGATCCGCTCAATGATGGCGCGGCACTGGCGGCGCGTGGCGATGTCGTGGTGGTGACGGTCAACCACCGGCTCAACGCGCTGGGCTATCTCTATCTCGCGCGGCTCGACTCGCGTTTCCCCGATAGCGGCAATGCCGGGCAGCTCGACCTGATCCTCGCGCTCAAATGGGTGCGTGACAATATCGCGGCGTTCGGCGGTGATCCGGCGCGGGTGATGGTGTTCGGCCAGTCGGGCGGAGGCGCGAAGATCGCGACCATGCTGGGGATGCCCGCCGCGCGCGGGCTGTTCCACCGCGCCGCCACGATGAGCGGGCAGCAAGTGACCGCTTCGGGGCCGCTCAACGCCACTGCGCGGACGCGGGCGTATCTCGCGCGGCTCGGGGTGGACACGCGCGAGCTGTCGCCGCTGCTGGCGATGCCGCAGGACCGCTTCGTCGCCGCACTCGACACGGCCGACCCGATCCTTGGCGGCGGCGTTTATTTCGGGCCGGTGCTCGATATGAAGTGGCTCGCGCGGCATCCGTTCTGGCCCGATGCCAACCCGCAAGGCCTCGATATTCCGCTGATCCTGGGCAATGTCCGAGACGAGACCCGTGGCTTTCTCTCACCCGATTCGGACAAGGTGCGCGGGCTCAACTGGGATAATGTCGCCGCGCGAATCGCACCGGAATTGCGGATCGACATTCTGCCCGAATGGGTGGTCGAACAGTATCGCGCGCACTTCCCGGCATGGTCGCCGACCGAGGTATTTTACGGCGCGACCACCGCTGGGCGGAGTTGGCGCGGACAAGTGATCGAGGCCGAGGCACGCGCAAGCGCCGGGGCTCCGGCCTTTGTCTATCAAGTCGATTTCACGTCGCGCCTCGACCCCCGACGCGGGGCCTTTCACACCATCGACATTCCGCTGGTCTTCGGCACGATCAGCGCGAAGGGCTCGCAAACCGGGACGGGGGCGGATGCGCAGGCGGCGTCGCGGGCGATGCAGGACAGCTTCGTCGCCTTCGCCCAAGCCGGGGACCCCAATCATGCCGGGCTTCCGCAATGGGCCCGCTACGATCTTTCGCGACGCGCGACGATGGTGTTCGATTCAATACCCCATAGCGAGGACGATCCCCGCCGCTGGCAGCGCGAACTGTTCGCCCGCATTCCCTATATTCAGCCGGGTACTTAAGCCAAAAAGCCGATTGACACCGGTTACCAAACGCGACATTTAGGCGTCAGGATGAGTTGCCGAAGAGCGACCATCGGGCAGGAGAGGAGCGATGCGCCGCAATAGTGCACCTTTCCCTTCCTCTGCTCGCCATTCCGCCGCCAATTTGCAGGCGCGGCATGGCTACCGGTGTCAATCGGCGTCGCGGGACAGCGACGCCCAGGGGGGATGAAGAATGCGCAAGATTTCTGCGGCAGCGACGGTGCAGCACGGTGTCTCGGTAGGCGCGCTTGCGCTCGCACTGTTCTTGCCAAGCGTTGCCTTGGCGCAGACCGAGCCGACGCCGTCCGCGCCTCCGGCCAGCGAGGATACGGGGCAGGACATCGTGGTGACCGGCTTCCGCCAGTCGCTCCAGGCGGCGCTCAACGTAAAGAAAAACTCGGTCGCAGCGGTCGATTCGATCGTCGCCGAGGACATCGCCAAATTCCCCGACCAGAACCTTGCCGAATCGCTGCAGCGCATCCCGGGCATTTCGATCCAGCGCGATGGTGGCGAAGGGCGTGCGATCACCGTGCGTGGGCTTGGCGCGCAATTCACCCGCGTCCGCGTGAATGGTATGGAAACCGTCGCGACCTCGACCGACGGTGCCAGCGCCAACCGCGACCGCGCGTTCGACTTCAACGTATTCGCGTCCGAACTGTTCAGCTCGCTGGTGGTCCATAAGACCGCCGAAGCGTCGCTCGACGAAGGGTCGTTGGGCGCGGTCGTCGATCTCAACACGGGCAACCCGCTTGGCGGCAAAAAGGCGGGTTTCTCGGGCGCGCTGTCGGTGCAGGGGTCGTATAACGACCTCGCCAAGACGCTCGGGCCGCGCGTCGCCGGGCTGCTGTCCTGGCGGAACGAGGCGGGCACCTTCGGCGCGTCGGTTTCCGCCGCATATTCGAAGGTCAACACGCTCGAACTCGGCAACAACACGACACGCTGGGCGCAGGCCCAGTTCGACTCGGTTGACGGTACGCCGTGTTATTACAACACCACCGGTTCGGGAGCGGCGCAGGCCTTTACCACGCCTGCGGCCAATAGCGGCGGCGTCTATCGGCAAAGCGCGGCGTGCGACAAGGCAGCGCAGGCCTTCCATCCGCGAATTCCGCGCTACGGTGTGATCAAGCATGATCGCGAACGCCTGGGCATCACTGCCAGCGTGCAGTTCGCGCCGACCGACAAGACCAAGATCTCGATCGATGGCCTCTACTCCAAGTTCAAGGAAACCCGCGAGGAGGAATGGCTGGAGGTGCTGGCGCGCAGCAACGAGCGCTCGATCGACCTCGTCAATCCGGTCTACGATGCGAACAATAACATCGTCTCGGCGACGCTGAACGATGCATATAATCGCAACGAGCATTATCTGCGCAAATCGAGCACCGAATTCTATCAGATCGGCGGCACCTGGGATCAGGACGTAACCGACAAGTTCCGCTTCACTTTGTTGGGCGGGCTGTCGAAATCGGATGCGAATATCCCGGTCGAGACGACCATCCTGCTGGACAACAAAGCGGCGCAGGGCTTCAAATACGACTATACCAACATGTCGAACCCCAGGCTGAGCTATGGCAGCAGCGTGACCGACCCGAGCGCCTACCAGCTTTCCGAAATTCGCGATCGTCCGTCGGAGACCGTCAACAAATTCCGTACCGTGCAATTGCGCACCGAATGGGACGTGGCCGATGGCTTCCAGATCAAGGCGGGGGGCGTCTACCGCAAGTTCACCTTCGACACCGTGGGCTTCACCCGCGATACCGTGGTGTGCGGCAATGGCGGCAAGGATCTGGTGCTCGGCACGCTGACCTGTTCGCCATCCTCGCAATTCGGGTCGGGCGCGGTTTACGGTTTCCCGGTGACGGCGGCGCTGACCGATCTGGTCAATCTGGGTTCGGCCGGGCAGCCGTCCGGCGCGACCTCGCAATATGTCGTTGCCAACATCCCGGCGGCGGCGACCCTGACCAACCTGTATAATCGCGCGCTGGTCGTCGATGCCGGCAATACCCGCAGCGTTTCGGAAAAGGTGACGGGCGGGTATCTGGAATTCGATACCAAGGGCGCGCTCTTCGGGCTGAACTATGCGTTCAATGCCGGGGTGCGGTATGTCCATACCGACCAGAGCTCGACCGGTCTTGTCAGCGGCACCGCCGCCACGGTCCAGCGCTCGTACGACGATTGGCTGCCGGCGCTCAACGTGGCCTTCTATCCGACCGACAAGATCATCGTGCGCGGCGCGGTCGCCAAGGTGATGACGCGGCCGACGCTGGGCAACCTTACGCCGGGCGGTACGGTGGACGGGTTCAACTACAAGATCAGCAACGGCAACCCGTTCCTCGATCCGTTCCGCGCGACGGCGTATGATATCGCGCTGGAATGGTATTTCGCACCCCAGTCGATCGCGTCGATCGCCTTGTTCAAGAAATCGATCGACAGCTTCCCGGTGTCGAACACGCTGACCCAGACCTTCGCCTCGACCGGATTGCCGAAATCGGTCTTGCCGCCCAGCTCGCCGGCCTACATCAATTTCGATCCCAACCAGCTCTACACGGTCAGCACGACGGTGAACGGCACCGGTGCGTCGCTGAAGGGCATCGAGCTGTCGGTGCAGGCACCGTTCAAGTTCCTGCCCGGCTTCCTCAAGAATTTCGGCGGCATTGCGAACGCGACGTTCATCGACAGCAGCGCGACCTACGGCGTGGTTGGGCCATCCAGCCTGGTCTGCGCGACGCAGTTCACCTGCAAGCTCGTTGCGCCGACTGCGGTGCAGCGGACCTCGACGCTGTTCGGCCTGTCGAAGAAAGCGTTCAATGGCACGCTCTATTATGAGGACGCCAAGTTCAGTGCGCGCGGTTCGATCAGCTATCGCGGGCCCTATGTCGACCAGAATAGCGGCACCGGCAACGTGTTCGAAGGCTATGCCGCGACCACCAATTTCGACGCCTCGGTGCGCTATCGCCTGACCAAATGGCTTGAGGTTTCGGTCGAGGGCACCAACCTGACCGACACTTATCGCTATCGCTACACCGATGTCGATGCGAACCGGAATTATGAGAACAACCATTTCGGCCGCACCATTCTGTTCGGCGCGCGTGTGAAGATGTAAGCTTGGAAGACCCTTCCTCCCCGTTCGGGCGTTGCCAAAGCTATGGCGACGCCCGTTCGTTTTTCCAGAGAATGCCCGTGATCGACCGTCGCAGCGCCATCCTCGGGACACTGGCGAGCGGGTGGGCGGCGCGCGGGCTTGCGCAGACGCCGCCGCCACGGGTTGGCGGTGCCGCACCGGCGACGGCGCTGCCCGAACCCGACGAAACGTTGGACCTGTGGCCCAAGGGCGCGCCGGGCGCGCCGCCAACACTCCCGCTGGAGACCGTCGACGAGCGCAGCAAGGATCGCACGCTGAACGACCGTGCGGTGCAGGGCATCAGCCGCCCGCGCCTGGTCGTGTTCCGCCCGGCGACCCCCAATGGCGCGGCGCTACTGGTGACGCCGGGCGGGGGCTATCGCCTGGTGGTGATCGACAAGGAAGGCTATGAGATCGCGCGCTGGCTCGCGGCGCGCGGCTTCACCGTGTTCGTGCTGTTCTATCGGCTGCCGGGGGATGGCTGGGCGGCCGGACCGGACGTGGCGCTGGCCGACGCGCAGCGCGCGCTGCGGCTGATCCGCGCGCGGGCGGCGGACTATGGCATCGTGCCCGAGCGCGTCGGCGCGATGGGCTTTTCGGCGGGCGGGCATGTCTGCGGCGATCTGGCGACGCGCTTTGACACGCCGGTCTATGCGCCGGTCGATGCCGCCGACCGCCTGAGCGCGCGTCCGTGCCTCGCCGCGCCGATCTACGCCGTGCAGGCGATGACGGCGGACCTCGCCCATGCTGGCTCCCGCGCGCTGCTGCTGGGGCCATCGCCGAGCGCGGCGCTGGAACGGGCGCACTCGACCGCCGCCAACGTGTCGCCACGCACGCCGCCCTGCTTCCTGCTCCATGCCGAGGATGATGGGGTGGTGAAGGTGGAGAACACGCTGGCGTTTCGCGCGGCGTGCGTGCGCGCGGGCGTGCCGGTGGAGATGCATCTGTTCGCCCAGGGCGGGCACGGCTTTGGCCTGCGCGGCACGGTGGGCAAGCCGGTGGCGGCGTGGCCGGAGTTGTTCTTGAGCTGGGCGCGGACGCAGGGGTTTGGGTGACGCCTCCTCATAGGAATTTCGCGCGAGGGTTGGGTGGCTCGGCTGCCGCTTCTCAAACCCTTCCCGAGAAACAAGACTTGCCCCGGTGCCGATGGACCTGCCCTGCGCTGGCCGAGCGGTGTCGCTCGGCGAGGCGGGGGGATCATGCGAGATAGGTTCGCACGGCGTTTCTTTGAACTATCCCCTTCCGTTCGTTTCGAGCATCGTCGAGAAACCCGGCACAGCGCATGTGGCTGTTTCTCGACTTCGCTCGAAACGAACGGGTTACGGTAGTGTGATCGCCCTGTTGAGGGTCACCCCATCAAAAGCCCATGCTCGATCTTCGGCAGCACGTGCCGCGCGAACAGATCGGCTTCGGCGGCGTGGGGGTAGCCTGAGAGGATGAACGCTTCGATGCCCATGCCGCGATAAGCGTTGAGCTTGGCGAGCACTTGATCGGGATCGCCGACGATCGCAGCGCCACAGCCCGAGCGGGCGCGGCCGATGCCGGTCCATAGGTTGGCTTCGGCATAGCCGTCATCGCCCGCATTTTCGCGCAGGGCGGCTTGCGCGGCGACGCCAGCCGACTGCGAATCGAGCGATTTGGCGCGGATCGCGGCACCTTCGGCTGCGTCGAGCTTGGAGAGCAGGCGGTCGGCGGCGGTGCGCGCTTCGGCTTCGGTCTCGCGCACCACGACATGCGCGCGGTAGCCGAATTTCAGCGTTCGCCCATAAGCGGCGGCGCGCGCGGTCATGTCGGCGATGATCGCGGCGACGGCCTCCTGCCGGTCGGGCCACATCAGGAACACGTCGGCACCCTTGGCGGCGGCGTCGCGCGCATCGGGCGAGAGGCCGCCGAAATAGAGCAAGGGCACCTTGCCCGAGACGGTACGCAAGCGCGGCGGATCGACCTTCAGCTTCCAGAACTCGCCATCATGGTCGAGCGGCTGGCCGTTGAGCAATGTGCGCAGGATGTGCATCGCCTCGACCGTGCGGGCGTAGCGCGGCGCGGAGCCGAGCGTCTCGCCGGGCATCTCCGACGAGATGATATTCACGCGCAGGCGACCGCACAGCATCTGGTCGATCGTCGCGATCTGGCGGGCGAGTTGCGGTGGCCAGCTTTCGCCGACGCGGACCGCCATCAACAGAGCGAGGCGGCGCAGCATCGGCGCGATCGCGGCGGCAAAGGCGGTGGTGTCGATGCCCAGCGCATAGCCCGAGGGCAGCAGGATATTGTCGAAACCGCCGGTCTCCGCCTGCAGCACGATGTCGCGGCAATGCGCCCAGCTCGATTGCAGTTGCGCATCGGGGACGCCGAGAAACTCGTAATCGTCATCGCACAAAGCGGAAAACCAGCTGATTTCGCAAGGCGGCAGCGCGGTCATGGCAGGCGCTCCCCGCGCGACGCGACCAGCACGTCATACCAGCTCTGGCGGGTGAAGCGGACCTTATAGACCTCGGCGATCTCGGCGATGCGCGCGAGATTCTGCGTGCCGACGATCGGGATCGGGCGCGCGGGGTGCGCCATGATCCAGGCATAGGCCGCCGCGGCGCGCGAGACACCCGCCTCCTGGGCGGCGACATCAAGCGCGACCGCGACCGCTTTCGACCGGTCATCCTCGGGCGCGCCGATCCGGCCGCCGCCGAGCGGCGACCAGGCGAGCACGGCGATATCGCGCTCCATCGCCAGATCGAGCAGGCCGTTTTCGATCGGCCCCAGTTCGAGCGGCGACAGTTCGGGCTGGAGGCTGGCGAGCGGGATCGTCAGGAAGGATTCGAGCGCGCGCGTCTGCGCCAGCGTGAAGTTGGAGACGCCGACCGCGCGGACCTTGCCGGCGCGCACCATGTCCTCGAGGGTGCGCGCGACTTCCTGCGGGTGGGCGAGGATGTCGGGGCGGTGGATCTGGTAGAGATCGACCTGATCGACCCCGAGCCGGGTGAGCGAGGCGTCGAGCGCTTGGCCGAGATACGCGGCGCTTTGGTCATAGGGGAATGGCGGGCGGATGCCGCCCTTGGTCGCCAGCACCATCTGCGCGGCGAGGCCGGGGGCTTCGGCAAGCACTTGCCCCAGCAGCAGTTCGGCATCGCCAAAGCCGTCGGCACCATCGAAGCCGTAAATGTCGGCGGTGTCGAACAGCGTCACCCCGGCGGCGAGCGCCGCCTCGATCCGTGCGCGCGCTTCCGCTACCGTCGCATTGGCGAAACGCCACATGCCCCAGGCGATCGGGCTGACCTGCACTCCGCTCTTGCCGAGGGCGCGCAATTCGGGTGTAAGTATGATTTCAGACATCGTTGTCATATAGAGGCGAAGACCTTAATGGAGCAAGTGCGTTACGGTCTGGTCGGCACCGGCATGATGGGGGTCGAGCATATCACCAACCTGGCGATTACGCCGGGGGCGGTGGTGACCGCGATTGCCGATCCGGTGGCGGAATCGATCGGTTGGGCGACGGCGGCGCTGGGCGATCGTGCGGGCGCGGCGGCGGTGTTCGACTCGGTCGAGGCGCTGGCGGCGAGCGGGCTGTGCGACGCGGTGATCGTGGCGAGCCCCAATTATACGCACCGCCGCGTGCTCGAGCCGTTGTTCGATGCCGGGCTCCACATCCTGTGCGAAAAACCGCTGGCGACGACGCTCGACGATTGCCGCTGGGTGGTGGCGCGCGCCGCGCAGAGCGACCGCGTGTTCTGGACGGCGATGGAATATCGCTACATGCCGCCTGCCGCCGCCTTTATCGAGGAGATCAAAGGTGGCGCGATCGGGCGGTTGCAGATGCTGTCGATCCGCGAGCATCGCTTCCCGTTTCTGGTCAAGGTGGCCGACTGGAACCGCTTCAGCCGCAACACTGGCGGCACGATGGTCGAGAAATGCTGCCATTTCTTCGACCTGATGCGGCTGATCACCGGCAGCGAGGCGGTGCGCGTCTATTGTTCGGGCGCGATGGACGTGAACCATGTCGATGAGCGTTATGGCGGCGAGACGCCCGACATTATCGACAACAGCTATACGACTGTGGATTTCGCGAACGGCGTGCGTGCGTTGCTCGACCTGTCGATGTTTGCCGATGGCGCGGAGAATCAGGAAGAGATTACCGCCGTGGGGGACGCAGCCCGGCTCGACGTGCTGATCCCGGAAGGCGCTTTGGTGCATTCCCCGCGCGTCGGCTTCCGCAACGCCAAGCAGGTGACGCGGCGCGTGATCGAGGTCGACCAGGCCGCGCTGGACGCGGGGAGCCATCACGGTTCGACCTTCTACCAGCATCAGCGCTTCAACGCTGCGGCGCGCGGGGCGGGGCCGGTCGAGGTCACTGCGCGCGATGGCATGATGGCGGTCGCGATCGGCACCGCCGCCGAGATCAGCGCACGCGAACATCGCGTGGTGGAGATGGCCGAACTGGGGTTCTGACGCCAAGCCGAGCTTTACGGCGGACAAGTATGACAGCGATGTCCGATCCGCGAAAAGAATAATACCCATCGCCAAGATGGGATTTCGAAGGAGGGATAGGATGAAAGCACTTTACCTGACGGGTGCGGCTGCGCTCGCGCTGGTGGCGGCCTCGCCGGGTTCCGCACAGACTGCGCCCGCGGCTGCGTCAGCGAACCAGCAAGCAGAGGGCGACCCCGGCGACATCATCGTTACCGCGCAGAAGCGCTCCGAGCGTTTGCAGGACGTGCCCCTCGCGGTCACCGTTATCTCGGGTGATGCGATCGCCGCGCAGGGCAAGACCAGCCTGGAGGGCGCGCAATATCTGGTGCCGTCGCTCAATTTCCTGAAATCGGGCACGACGCTCAACCAGTCGCTGTTCCTGCGCGGGGTCGGCACCTCGACCTTCTCGATCGCGGGCGAGCCGTCGATTTCGACGGTGGTCGATGGCGTGGTGTATAGCCGCGCGGGCGAAGCGTTTGGCGACCTGGTCGATGTCGACCAGATCGAAGTGCTGCGCGGGCCGCAAGGCACGCTGTTTGGCAAGAATGCGAGCGTCGGCGTCATCAACATCATCTCGAAAAAGCCGACCGCCAGCTTTGGCGGCTATGCCGAGGCGGGGTTCTTCACCGACAGCGAATATCGTGCGCGCGCCGCGATCAACGTGCCGATCGGGCAAAATGTGCGCTCGCGGCTGACCGGCTTCTACACCAATTATGACGGCAATATCCGCAACGTGACGACCGGCAAGCTGGTCAACGGCTTCGAACATTATGGCGGGCGGTTGCAGGTCGATGCCGATGTCGGGTCGAACGTGAAGCTCGCCTTCATCGCCGATTATCACCGCAACAATGATGATTGCTGCGGTGAGGTGATCGCAACCGGGCCGATCAACACCGCGACGGGTGCCGTCACCACCAATGCCTCCAGTGCCGCTTTGCCGACGCCGCGTGGCACCGATACCCGCGAACTCGCGCAGAATCTGACGACGCGGACCAAGGAAACCGGCTACGGCTTCTCGCTCCAGGCCGATATTCAGGCGGGGACGCAGACGGTCACTTCCATCACCGCCTATCGCAATTACAAGAATACCGAGATCCGCGACGGCGACTTCCTGCCGGCCGCCTATATCGGCTTCAACCAGCTTCACGATTTCGGGCCACAGACTGGCGACACGTTCAGCCAGGAAATCCGGCTGACCTCGCCGGGGCACCAGTTCCTCACCTATGTGCTGGGCGCATATTATTCGCGTGCGGCGAGCGAGCGCATCTTCACGCGCAACGATCAGGTCTGCACGTCGGCGGTGACGCCCGCGCCGACCGCGCTGACGCCGTGTTCAAGCGCGTCCGCCAACCCCTCGACCTTTCCGACCGGCACCGCCGATTTCGGCTCGGTGTTCAAGAACGTCGCGCTGTTCGGGCAGGGGACGCTCAACATCAGCGAGCGGTTCCGCGTGATCGGTGGCTTGCGCTATACGGTCGACCAGCTCGACGTGTTCCATTCGCGTGCCACCACACTGGCGGGGCCGGGGATCAACGCCAATTTCGATCAGGGCGTGTATAACGAATATATCCGGCTGGTCGCGCTGGGGGTTTCGCCGACGACAGCCGCGTCGCAGGCGGTGAGCGCTTCTAACGGCGTGCCGTTCCGCGCCAAGGCGACCAATGAGAACCTGTCGGGCAAGGCAGGCGTGCAGTACGATATTTCGCATGGCTCGACGGCGTATGCGACCTATGCGCGCGGCTATAAGGGCCCGGCGTTCAACGTGTTCTACAATCTGACCGCGACCGGCACCAATGTGATCGCGCCGGAAACCTCCGATTCCTATGAGATCGGGCTGAAGAACACGCTGCTCGGCGGCAAGCTGACGCTCAACCTCGCCGCATTCTACGCCAAATATAAGAATTTCCAGGCGAACAATCCGGATCTGGTCGCGGGCGTGGTCGTCACGCGCTTCACCAATGCCGGCGACGTGTCGACCCGCGGGGTGGAACTCGATGCCACGCTGCGGCCGGTGCGCGACCTGAGCATCACCGGCGGTGCTGCCTATACCGACGCGCATGTCGACAAGTTCAACGCCCCCGCTGGTTCGGCGACGATTCCGGCGGGCACGCCGCTTGGCTTTGCGCCAAAGTGGAAGGGCAATGTCAGCGTCGATTATCGGCTGCGCACCGGCGGCTTTGCCGATGTGCTGCTGGGGGCGCAGGGATCGTATCAGAGCAGCGAGCTCGGGCTGTTCGCGGCCGATGCGGTGCAGCGGCAGTTGGGGACGATCGGGGCGTACAGCCTGGTCAACCTCGGTGCCGGTCTGGTCAGCAAGAACGATCGCTACAAATTGACCTTCCAGGTGCGCAATCTGTTCGACAAGAGCTTTGCTGCGGCGATCGCCAATGGTGGACCGGGACAGGCCTATCGCTACCAGATCCCGCGCGATGCCGATCGCTACTTCGGCGTGACCGGGCGGGTGAATTTCTGAGCCTTTGATCCTCCCCGTGCGGAGAGGATCACGGTGTCGGCCTGATCACCGGGATCAGGAGGTGTATCGCGAGCAGCGCGACGAGATACGACCCCGCGCAGATTGCCAGCGCGGGGGCGTAACCCCAGCCGTGCGACAGCGCATAGACCTGAAACTGGATCATCCCGATCGAGCACAAATTGCCGCAAAAGGCGGCGATGCCGATGCGGGAGCCAACCGCGCGGGCGGGGGTAATGTCGGTCGTTACGCCGAACACGTTGGTCGAAAAGCCCTGATGCGCGAACAGCACCAAGCCGAGGAGCAACGCCGCGACCCATGGATTGTCGACCGACTGGACGAATATCACTGGCAGCACGAGCAGCGCATAGCCGAGCATCGTCAGCTTGCGCGCGCGGTTGACGCTCCACCCGTGCGCGATCAGCCGTGTCGGCAAATAGCCGCCGGTCAGCGCGCCGCACGCCGCCATCCCGTAAACCAAGGCGATCGGCAGTCCGAGCGTGCCCTGTGGCAGGTCGAACAGCCGGTGGAACAGATCGGGCAGCCACAGCAACATGAAGAACCACACCTGATCCGACAGCACCTTGGCGATGGCGATCGCGGCGGTCTCGCGTGAGCGCAGGATGCTGAGCCACGGCACGGGGGCGGGTGCCACTGCGTCGAGCGCGATGGGCTTGATGCGGATCGCGAACCATATCGCCACCCATACGACACCAAGCCCGCCCGCGACCAGGAATGCCGCCTGCCAGCCATAAGCGACGGCAAGCGCGGGGATGAATAGCGGCGTGACGATCGCGCCGATATTGGGTGCGATGTTGCCGATGCCCAAGGCGATCTGCCGGTCCTTATGGTTGAAATAGGTCGCTGCGGTCTTCACCGCGGCCGGCGTGCCCACCGATTCGGCGATGCCGAGCACGATGCGCGCGGCGAAGAAAGCGGGGACGGTCGCGGCAAAGGCATGCGCCATGCCAGCCAGGCTCCAGACCAGCACGCCGAGCGCGAAGCCCAGGCGCAGGCCGACGCGGTCGAGAAACCAGCCGGTGCCGAGAAAGGCAAAGGCGGTCGCCACCTGGAAAGCGGTGCCGAGATTGGCATAATCCTGGTTGGACCAGCGGAATTGCGCTTCCAGGGTGGGTTTGAGCAGCGCCAGGATCTGGCGGTCGACATAATTGAGCATCACCGCGACGAACACCATCGCGACGATGATCCAGCGTGCTGCGCCGCCGCGTAGTGCCATTGATCCGCTCCCGGCTTTATGGAGACAGCGTTGTCACAGAAGGTGGGGTTCGGCTAGGTCCAAAAGGTGCTGGCACCGGGCTTGTCCCAAGCGCGACCGGGCGGCAAGAGGTGCCGTGCGGTGTGCGGCACGGTGGCCCCCGGGACAAGCCCCGGGTGACGGAAGAGGCGGCAAAGACGATGGCGATTTCCCGGCAAACCCGCCCGCTTCCGATGGCTGCCGACCTGTATGGCGATTTGTACGGTGCCATCGAGACCGCGCCCAAGCATGACTGGCGCGGCTATGCCCCCGGGCTGGTGGTGGTGCTGATGGGTACGCTGGCCGCCGGGTTCCTGTCTGATCATTATGGCGTGCCGCTGACGCTGATGGCGTTGCTGATCGGCCTGTCGCTCAATTTCCTCAGCGCCGATGGGCGACTGACGCCGGGGCTGGCCTTTGCCTCGCGCTCGCTGTTGCGCTGGGGGATCGTGCTGGTCGGAGTGCGGGTGACGGCGGGGCAGATCGTCGCGCTGGGGCCGGTTGCCTTGCTGTGCGTCGTGGGCATCGTCGCGGCGACGATGGCAGCGGGGGTGTTTGCGGCGCGGCGCTTCGGCTTCGATACCGCCTTCGGGTTGCTGGCGGGGGGATCGGTGGCGATTTGCGGCGCGTCGGCGGCGATGGCGCTGGCGACGACCCTGGGCGAAAAACGCACCACTCAGGCGCAACTGACGCTGGTGCTGGTCGGCATTTCGGCGATGAGTGCCTCGGCGATGATGCTGTATCCGCTGGTGGCACATGCCTTCCACATGAGCGACCTGAAGGCAGGGTTCCTGCTGGGCGCGTCGATCCACGATGTCGCACAGGCGTTGGGCGCGGGCTATTCCTATTCGGACGGAGCCGGGGCGATCGCGGCAATCGTCAAGCTGACGCGCGTGGCCTTGCTGGCTCCGGTGCTGGCGGTGGTGGCGATGGGCCTGGCGCGCTGGGGTGGCGGCGGCGAGGGACACGCCAAGGGGCCGGGCGTGCCGTGGTTTGTGATTGGGTTCTTCGTGCTGGCCGGAATCAATTCATTCGGCGTGATCCCGGCGGTGGTCGCGACCGGCGCGGAGCGGGTTGCGGCGGCAATGTTGGCAGCGGCGGTGACGGCGACCGCGATCCGCTCACCTTTGTCGCAATTGTTGGAAGCGGGGCCCAAGCCGTTGCTGGTGATTTTGGCGGCGACCTTGGTGGCGTTCGGCCTGGCGCTGGCGGCGGCGCTACTGTTGATCGGGTGATCGTTTTGCGCTGCCTCCCCTCCTCGGAAGGGAGGAAATGCCGCGCTTATTGTGTTGCCGCGGGCCCGGTCGATTCGCGCACGATCAGCTCATAGCCGACTTCGCGGCGTTCGACCGGTGCATGCGCGGGCGCGAGCAGCAGGTCCGCTGCCTGATACGCCATTTGCCGGGTCGGTTGGCGGATGGTGGTGAGCGGGGGCCAGACGAAGCCTGCCAGCGCGGTGTCGTCAAAGCCCGCGATCGAGAGCTGCCCCGGTACGGACAGGCCATAGCGATGCGCCGTCGTCAGCGCCCCCGCCGCCATGTCGTCGCTCGACGCGAACACGGCGCTTGGCGGTTCGGCGAGCGACAGCAGCGCCGCCGCCGCCGCCGCGCCGGAGGCGAAATCATAGCTGCCCTCGCGGACCAGCACGGGATCGAAGGCAATGCCCTGCTGCCCGAGCGCAGACGCATAGCCCTGCAAGCGCTGGCCGCTGGTGGCATAGCTCGGATGCCCGGCGATGAAGCCGATCCGCCGGTGTCCGAGCGACAGCAGGTGCGCGGTCATCGTCGCGGCGGCGGCAGCGTTGTCGATGAAGGTCGAGGGGGCGAGATCGAGCGCGCTCCCCGGCGAAACCCGCACGAACCGCACCCCGCGCCGTTGGAGCAAGTCGAGCACGTGCGGATAGTCCGATACGGGCGGGGTCAGAATCAGGCCATCGACATGCGTGGCGTCGACCAGATTCTCGATATCGTCGAGCAAGGTGGTGGAATTGCGATCGTACGGCTGGGCGATCATCCGCACCCCGTCCGCCACACAGCGATCCCGGATGCCCGATTGCATTTCGTAGACATAATAAGGGCTGGGATTGTCGCAGATCAGCGCGATCTGGAAACTGCGCCGCCCGGCAAGCGACCGTGCCGCGACATTCGGGCGGAAGTTCAGTTCGGCTACCGCCGCCTCGACCTTGGCGCGCGTTTCCTCGCCGACATAGCGCTCCTTGTTGAGGACGCGCGACACGGTTTTGATCGAAACCCCCGAAACGCGAGATACGTCCTTGATGGTTACGCGCAAAGTCGCCGCTCCCGAAAGCCCCGCTGGTGTGGCGCACGGGTGTGCCGCACCAGCGGGGCATCGGCAACCGTCATGCCATGATATTGCGACCGCGCTGGACCGTGGCGCTGTGGCCGATGCTGGCGGCGGGAGTATGGGCCTTGATGGTATCGACCATGATCCAGTCGTTGCTCGCGCGGTCGGGCGTGAGCGTCATCGCCATATAGCCACGGCGCGAGGTGTCGCACCATTTCAGCTCCTTATTGGCGCGCACCAGCGTGGCGGCAATCACCTTGGGGTCGGTCTTGCTGGCGGCTTCATAGCCCGGGGACGTCACCGAATGACCTGCGAATTCGACCCCGGCAGGCTTGCCGTCCTGCGCCAGGTCATAGGCCCAGGCGTTGTGGCTGTCGCCCGACAGCACGATCAGATTGGCCCCTTGCGCCTGCGCGCCCTTCAGGAAGCGCGCGCGGGCGGCGGGGTAGCCGCCCCAATTGTCGTAATTGAACGGCAGTCCCAGCTTGGCCGCAGCAACGCCCGCCAGAAAATAGTTTTTGGCGCGCGCGGGGGCATCGGGTGCCACCCAGGCGAGCGCATCCTGCGGCATCACGGTTTCGCCCATGATCGTGCCGAAGCCGACCACTTGCCAGCGCTGGCCCTGGCGGACCGATTGCGCGAGCGCGTGGCCGAGCCAGCTTTCCTGCTGCGACCCCATCATGGTGACGGCCGGGTCCGTCCACGCGCCATCGCGGAAGTTTTTCAGCGCGGCGATCGGGTCGTTCGCCTTGAACAGCGGCGCGACGTCAGGCTGCTTGGTACGCGCGAGCAGGCGGGTCTCGGTGCGGAACAGCGTGGCGAGCGTGCCGATCTCATAGGCCTTCCACGGCTCGTCGGACACCGGCATCCATTCGCGATAGGCCTGGATCGAGGCGGCGCGGCGGGCATTCCAGTCGCCTTCGTCGGGCTGGTGATTCTCGGCCCCGCCTTCCCAGCTATCGTTCGCCGATTCGTGATCGTCCCACTGCACGATCATCGGCAATTTGGCGTGCAGCGCCATCAGATCTGGGTCGCTGCGATAGCTGGCGTAGCGGATGCGGTAGTCGGCGAGGTGGAGCAATTCGGTCGCGGGAAGCGGGGTGCGTCCGGTGACCTGATCCTTCAGCGCGGGATAATCGCCGGTGCGATATTCGTAAAAATAGTCGCCGAGATGGATCGTCAGGTCGAGATCGTCGCGCGCCGCCGCATGGGCATAGGCGTTGAAGAAGCCATAGGGCATGTTCGAGCAGGAAAAGGTCGCGGTGCGGAAGCGGTCGACCGGGCCGACGGGCAAGGTCTTGGTCGTGCCGACGGGCGAAAAGCTGCCGTCGGGCGCGACGAACCGGTAGTGATAGGTGCGACCGGGGGCGAGGCCGTCGACGGTGATCTTGGCGGTGAAATCACGCCATACGCCCGTGATTTGCGATCCGCCCGCGACGACCTTGGCGAAGTCTGGTGTTTCGGACAGTTCGACGCGCAGTTCGGCAGTGTCGCCGCTGGCGGGGACGTAGCGCGTCCATAGCAGCATCGAATCGCCGGCGGGCTCACCGCTGGCGACCGAATGGGTGAAGCCGCGCGCATTCGCGACCGAGGGGCTTTGCGCAAAGCCCGGCACCGCGAAAGCGCCGAGCCCGAACGAGCCGGTGAGCAGGAAAGAGCGGCGGTCGATACGAAGCGTCATGGGGCATCTCCAGCTGATCGCGCGTTCCTGCGCCATCGATATGGCGTCTGCGTGACAGTGAGATCTGCCTTGGCTAAGGCCGGGGCATGGACGAGCGAAGGACCGATCCGCTGGTGTTCCCCTGGCGTTATGGCGCGGGCATCTTGATATTCTTCGCGCTCTGCGCGCTGCTCCGCTCGGTCGATCATGACGAAAGCCAATATGTTGCGGCGGCCGTGCTGACCGCACATGGTTTTCTGCCGTTCCGGGATTTTGCCTATCTGCAGACGCCGTTGCAGCCGTTCCTGTTCGCGCCGGTCGCATGGCTGGCGGGGCCCTGGGTGTGGCCCGCGCTGCGGCTGGTCAATGCTACGCTCGGCGCGGTGCTGGTCGGCTGCGTCTGGCGCGCGGCGCGCGAGGCCGGGGCCTCGGCGCGCGCCGCGCTGATCGCGGCGGGGTTGCTCGCGCTGAGCGATATCCTGCTGTTCAGCATCGCCACTGCCCGCAACGACGCCTTGCCTGCCGCCTTGCTTGCTGCTGCGCTGGTGCCGATCGTGCGCACGCAGCGCGGGCGCGGCAGCACGGGACAAGCGGTGCTGATCGGGCTGTTGCTGGCCGCAGCAGCGGCGGCGAAAGTGTCCTACGCGCTGCCTGCGGCGGCTTATGGGGTGTATACGCTCGTCGATCGGCGGCATCGCCCGCTCGCCGTGCTGGCCGGAGCAATGCCAATGGTCGCGTTTGTCGCCTGGACCTGGGCGATCGCCCCCGCCGCCTTCGTGTTCGGTACGCTGCGCTTCCCGGCGCTGGCTCCGGCGGAATATTACACGCCGGGATCGTGGAAGATGTCCTATCTCGCCAAGGCGGTCGATGCGCTGAAGTTTTTCGCGCTCGGCCCGGCCTTGCTGGCGCTGGTGATGGTGCGCCGCCGCTTGGTGCGGCCCGGCGTGATCGAGTGGCTGGTGCTGGCCGGTCTGGTCGCCGCGCTGCTGCCGTTTCCCACCTGGCGGCAATATCTGCTGCCGGTTCTGCCGCCGCTCTTCGTCTTGCTGGCGTTGGTGTGGGACCGGGCACCGCCGGGGCGGGGGCTGCGGATCTTTACCGTGGTGACGATTTTCGCCGGCCTTGCGCCGACGACCGCGGCGGCGGTCCAGGCGCTGGAAGGAGCGTCGATGCCGGTGGCCTTGCGCGAAGGCCGGGCGATCCGCGCCGCGCTCGATACGGCCGGGGTGCGGGGCGGCGTGGCGACGCTGTCACCGCAGTTTCTCGGCGCGACCGGACGCTTGCCCGACCCGCGTTTTGCGGCCGGTCCGTTTTATTATCGCACCCACCGGCTCGCCGACCCGGCGACCGAGCCGCGCTTCCATGTTGTGTCGGCGGATCGCCCCGCCGACCTTGATCGCAACCCGCCGTCCGCCGTGCTGGTCGGTGGCGAGGCTCCATGGACAGCGGGCGACAGCGACACCGACGCCCTGCTCGAACGCTGGGCGATCGCGCGAGGGTATCGGACGGTGCCGATCAACAGTACGCGTTTCCGTGTGTACGTCAGGCGACCTTGAGCAGCGCTCCGTTGCGCTTGGCGTCGACCAACCCCTGATAATAGTCCATCAGTTCCACCGCATGGTCGCGGTCGCTGCGCACCTTGCCCGCCGCTACCAGCACCGCGCGGCGCAGCACGCGCTGGTCGCGTGCGAACAGCCGGTGGATCGCCGCCGCGGCGCTTTGCGCATCGCGCGCGGTGTAGAATTCGGAGGCATGGCGATCGGCAACCTCCGCGCAACCGCCCGTGTCGGGCACGATCAGGGGCAGGCCCCCGGCCATCGCCTCGGACGCGACCAAGCCGAACGGTTCCGCCTCCGATCCGTGGATCAGCGCGTCGCAGCTCGCGACGATGCGGGCGAGGCGTTCGCGGTCATAGACCGGGCGGAACATGCGGATGTGCGGGGATCCGGCGATGCGGGCCTCGATCTGGCGGCTTTCGACCCCGGTGCCGAGCAGGATCAGCCCGACCGGCAAATCCGAACCGGCGCGCTCGACCGCGTCGATCACCAGCCGCCAGCGCTTTTCGGGATGATGGCGGCCAAGCCCGAGCAGCAAATGCCCGCTGGGCGGCAAAGCGCATTGCGCGAGCAACGCGGCACGCAAGCGATCGTCGCGCAGATCGGGCGAGAAATGGCCACGCTCGATCCCCAGCGGCATCGCCGCGTCGATCCGCACGCCGCGCGCCTTAAGCCGCTTTTCCAGCGCCGGGCCGTTGGTGACGACCGCATCGAAATGCTGGAGGAAGCCGCTCATATAGCGGCTGTACCAGGAGAAAGCGCGCTCGATCCGCTCCTGCGGGGCGAGGCCCTCGAACCAGCGCAGCGCATAAGCGGCCATATTGTCATTGTGCATGAAGAAGCTCTTCACCGCACCGCCCTCATATTTGGGCTGCCACTTGCCAATCACCCACGGCAAGCGCCACGGCGAGGAGGTTTCGACGACATCGGGCTGCAATTGGTCGAGCAGCTTCACGATCGGGGCGGATTCCCAGAACAGCCCGTAATTCTGGTCGAGCGGCAAATGACCTGTCTGGATCCAGATGACCTTGCCGCCGCCGGGGCGTTCCTCGACCGCATTTTCGCGACCAGGGGCGAGCACGATCAGTTCATGTCCCAAATCGGACATGATGCCCATCTTGCGATCGATATAGGTGCGCACACCCCCACCGGTCGGCGAGTAGAATTCATTGACGTCGACGATCCGCATGGCGTCTATTCGTCCTTGAGCGGCCCGAACCCCCCGAGCCCGCGCAGATATTGCGCCCGAATCTCGGTGGATACCACCCCCTGCGGCACGACGATCCGCGCCATGGCAAGTTTCGGACGCGACCGGCCGAGCCGGGCGTTGGTCGGGAAGCCCGCGCCATCCTGCCACAGGTTGAACTTGTTCTTGCCGTCGCGATTGTGCGTGAACAGCAAGGCATAGGGGCCAGGCGTCGGCACGCGGATGCACAGCACGATCGGGCCGCTGGCCGGGGTAGGCAGGCGCACGCGACGGAAGAACTTGCCTTCCTTGATCAGGTCGCGATCATCCTTCAGGAAATCGGCGTCGTTGGCGGGAAACAGCTCGAGCTTCAGTTCGCCGGTGCGATCCTTCAACCCGTCGACGGTCACGCGAATCGCGGGGCCGCCCGAGGTGCAGGCCGCGGCGTCGCTACCCAGAATCTGCGCCGCGCTTGCCGTGACGGGCAGAAGTGCTGCGCCGGTGATTGCCGCCGCCATCAAAACCTTGCGCACCATTTTCAACTCTTTCTCACCAAGTCGACCAGCCCGAACATCGCGACGAGCACAACATGGACGAGCAACGGCAGCGCCGCGGTGACCGCGATCAACACCGACAAGGCTGCGTCCTGACCGATCAATAGGGTGGCGAAGGTGGCGAAAAGAAGGTCTTTGTTCGGCACAAGTGGCAGCCGCCCGACGATCAGCCGCGCTGCCGACAGCAGCAGCCACATCCCGAGCGACACACTTGGCAGACCATAATGCCAGGTAAAGGCGATCAGCACCGATCCCGCAATCAACCGCAGACAGTGGATGCCGAAGATCCACCATAAAGTCGCGCGTGGGAGCGAAAAGACGCGTTTCGAGAAGATCAGGAAAGGCAGCGACATGGCGAATACCACGACGACCGACCAGAGTGCATTGTGCAATTGCTGTTCGGTAAGCAGGCCGATGCCCAGCGGCATCGCGATCGCGATCATCGCCAGTGTCACCATATTGCCGGCAATCGCCGACAGGATGCTGACATCCTTCACCGCGCCGAACGGTGCCGCCACCATCGACGACCGTTGCCGCGCCCAGGCGTAGAAATAGGCCTCGCCCGAATAATTGAGCACGTCGTTGGCGATGCGCTTCTTGGTCAAAGCCACGTAACCGGCCGCCGGGATCCCCCACAATTTGCGGAAGATGATGAAGTCGCCCGTCACCGGAGAAAGGTAGAAGAGTCCGAAGAACAGATAGAAAAGCGGGCTGCTCGGTAGCGCCGAGACCAGACTGTCGACGCCCAGCGCATGGAGCTTCAAGCCGAGCCACACGATCATTACGAGCGTGACCGCTGCGCCCAGATAGGAGGGCCAGCGTCGCGCCAGCGGTGCCATCGGCTCAAGGCCGGCGAGATCGGGCGTTCCGGGCATCGGCGGCAGCGAAAGGTGCGCGGATGCGCCCTGCGTCGAAACGCCGATCACTGGTCCAGTCGTATAGTTATCCACGTGGCGCGTTTGTCCGCTTCTTGGCCGGTCAGGGCGGCCCCATTGCCGCGCATTAGCGGCATAAGTGTGGCGCGGCAAACGCCAAGAAAAGAGCGGGAACCGTGGTCCATCCAATATGATGAGGCGTTTTGCGGGGGGCCTGACGGGTTTACCGTGACCAGCGCGCGAAGATGGCGGTCGGCAGCAACAGCCCGCGCGCTTCCTCGCGCACCGCCATCTCTCCCACTTCGACCGTGCCGCCGAGGTCGGCAAGCGCTTGACGCACCACCTCGCCGATCGCCAGCGCCGACATGCGGACGGCATAGACCGTCAGCACCAGGAACTTGCTGTCCTGGTCGAGCAAGCGACGGCAATCCGCGATCAGGCCAGGCAGGCCCTCTTCCAGCCGCCACACTTCGCCATCGGGCCCGCGCCCGAATTTTGGCGGATCGAGGAAGATGCCGTCATAGCGTTTCCCGCGCCGCACTTCGCGCGCGGCGAACTTGGCGGCGTCGTCGACCATCCAGCGGATCGGGCGGTCGGCCATGTCGGACAGGAAGGCATTGGCCTTGCCCGCCTCGACCGACTTTTTGGAGGCATCGACATGCGTCATCGCCGCGCCCTTGGCGGCGAGCGCCAGCGTGCCGACCCCGGTATAGCCGAACAGGTTGAGCACTTGATCCCCCTCGGCGACGCGCCCGCGCATCCACTGCCATTGCGGTGCCATGTCGGGGAAGAAAGCGAGGTGGCGGAAGGGCGTGTTCTGCGCGAGGAACAGCACTTCCTCCCAGCGCACGTGCCAGCCACCGCGCGGCACATCCCGCGACAGATGCCAGCGCCCGCCGCCCTCTTCATCCGACGCACCGATGAAATCGCCATCGGCTTCCCAGCTTTCCGACGCCGGGGCCCACATCGCCTGCGGTTCGGGGCGGATGAAGCGGAACCGGCCATAGCGTTCGAGCTTGCGGCCGTGGCCGGAGTCGATGAGCCCGTAATCGGGCCAGGGTTCGGTGATGAGGGTTATTAGGTCGTTCATTTTGCTCACCCTCACCCTTCCGTCGCTTCGCTCCTCCCTCCCTCTCCCAACGGGAGAGGGAAGGGGCCCGCTCGGCGCAGCCGAGTGGGAAGGGTGAGGGTGAGTTTGAGATCGCTCACCGCGCGCTCGCGCGTTCGGCGATATAGGCGGTGACCGCGTCGAACGTGCCCGGCAGCGAGGCGTAGCGTTCCTCGCGCTCGAGCAGATCGCCAATCCGTGCGGGCAGCGGCGGCCGTTTGCCGGTCGCGCGCTCGACCGCATCTCCAAACTTGGCGGGGTGGGCGGTTGCCAGCGTCACCACCGGCACATCGGCGGGAAGCCCGGCGCGGCGCGCGGCGGCGAGGCCGATCGCGGTGTGCGGATCGATGATCTCCCCGCTCGATTCGCACGCCCAGCGCATTGCCAGCGCCATGTCGTCGAGATCGACACGGTCGCTGCCGAACAGAGCGGCGGCGCCTTCGCGCTGCGCGTTGGTCAGGCGCATTGCCTTGGTCGCTTCGAAGCCGCGCATCTGCTCGGCGAGCGCGGCACCATCGCGGCCGCCGAGATCGAACAGCAGTCGTTCGAAATTGCTCGACACCTGAATGTCCATCGACGGGCTCGGCGTCGGCACGACGGTGCCTTGCGAATAATCGCCGGCGCTGAGCGCACGGTGGAGGATGTCGTTGACGTTGGTGGCGACGATCAATTTGGCGATGGGCAGGCCCATCTTGGCGGCGACGTAACCGGCGAAGACATCGCCGAAATTGCCGGTCGGCACCGAGAAGGCGACGGGGCGCTCGGGCGCGCCCAGACGGACGGCGGCGTAGAAATAATAGACCACTTGCGCCATCAGCCGCGCCCAGTTGATCGAATTGACCGCCGACAGCGCGAACTTGCCCGAGAAAGCGTCGTCGTTGAACATCGCCTTTACCAGCGCCTGCGCATCGTCGAAGCTGGCAT
This sequence comes from Sphingomonas sp. PSPC2-2, assembly GCF_049897725.1. NCBI lineage: Bacteria > Pseudomonadati > Pseudomonadota > Alphaproteobacteria > Sphingomonadales > Sphingomonadaceae > Sphingomonas > Sphingomonas sp. PSPC2-2. The sequence goes on from NZ_JAFCWU010000003.1 coordinate 244,969, forward strand.
CCTCCAGCGCGATATTGTGGATGTTGGGGGCGATGACGGTGGTCATCTGGCGGCGCTGCACTTCGGACACGCGGCCCTTGGGGTGGAGCATGAACACATCGACCCCGGCGCGGCCGGCCAGCGCATCGATCGCCGCCGAGCCGGTATCGCCCGAGGTCGCGCCGATCACGGTGACTTGCTGGCTGCTGCCGGTGAGGAAGCGCTCGAACAATAACCCCAGCAATTGCAGCGCGACGTCCTTGAACGCGAGCGTGGGGCCGTGGAACAGCTCCAGCAGCCAGTTTTGCGGATCGAGCTGGACCAGCGGCACGACGGCGGCATGGGCGAAGCGGCCATAAGCCTGGGTGCAGAGTTGGCGCAGATCGGCTTCGCTGAGCGTGCCCTCGACGAAGGGCAGCATCACCGCGACGGCGGTGTCGACATAAGACAGGCCGCGCAGGGCCGCGATCTGTTCGGTCGAGAAGCGCGGCCAGCTTTCCGGCAGATAGAGGCCGCCGTCTTTGGCCAGGCCCGCGAGCGTGACGTCGCGGAAATCGAGGGTGGGCGCGGAGCCGCGCGTGCTTGTGTAGCGCATGACCCCTGCGGTTAGCGAGGTGGAGCCGCCGGGGCAACCGTCCGCCGCCGCAGCGCCAGCGCATAGATGATCGCAGCGATGGCGGCGAAGACGAACCACTGCACCGCATAAGCGAGGTGATTGTTGGGCACCGCCGACAGATCGGGGGCGGGATTGGGATCGAGCCCGGCGGCGGGAGGATCCGCGACGAGCATCAGCATCTTGGGTGCACCGCCGAGCGCGGAGGCGATCAGCGGCGCGTGGCCGGGGACGTGCGAGATATAGCCGCGCACCGGGCCGCCCTTCCAAATGGGCTTGGCGTGCGGGTCACGGCCAAAGCCGATTTGCACGGTGAAGCCGGGGCCTTCCGCGCCGGTGCGGCATTCGGCGATTTGCCGCCAGCCGGTGCCGCCGCGCGCATTGCGCCCGCCTTCGATGCGGAAGCTGACCGGTTGCAGGCAGAAGGCGCTGGCACGGCGGAACAACAGGCTGCCATCCTCATCGACCGGGATGCGCGGGAAGGCGACAGGCGGCAGCGTGACGTTGCGCGCATACTGCACGAGCTGCGCTTCCTTTTCGGCGCGGCGCTGCAATTGCCAGACGCCGAGCGCGATCATCGCGGCGATGGCGATGCCGACGAGTACGGTCGGCAGGACCGGGATGCGGTTCATGGATTGGGGTCGAGCGGGGTTATGCGCCCCTCGCGCGCGGCGGTGCGATATTCGGAACCGAGCAAGGCTGCCTTGGCGACGCGGAGTGCACCGATCACGGCGGCGATCGTCACTGGCACCCAGAGGATGAGTTGCAGCCAGATCGGCGGGGCAAGCGTCAGCTGGATCGTGATCGCCGCGCCCACTACGATCGCGCCGAGCAGCAGGACGAGCAGCGCGGCAGGTCCGTCCCCGACATTGAAGCGGGTGTAATCGAGCCCGCACACGGCGCAGCGATCGGCAAAAGCGAGCCAGCCCTTGAACAAGCTCGGTGCGCCGCAGCGCGGGCACAGGCCCTTGAACGCAGCGGGCAAGGGGGCCGGTTCGGGCGTCGGCGTTACGGCCTCGGCCCGCACCTCGGTCATCGGACGGCGATCAGCCGGCGTGGATGGGCGCGCCCCAGCCACCCCAGACATAGATGGAGACGAACAGGAACAGCCACACCACGTCGACGAAATGCCAATACCACGCCGCCGCTTCGAAGCCGAAATGCTGCTGCGGAGTGAAATCGCCGCGATAGACGCGGATCTGGCAGACGATCAGGAAGATCGTGCCGATCATCACGTGGAAGCCGTGGAACCCGGTCGCCATGAAGAAGGATGCGCCATAGTTCAGGCCCTTAAAGGGGAAGGGGGCGTCGGCATATTCATAGGCCTGGATCGAGCTGAACAGCAGGCCGAGGATGATCGTGACCCACAGGCCCTTCTTCAGGCCGTCGCGGTCGCCATGGATCAGCGCGTGGTGCGCCCAGGTGATCGTGGTACCGCTGGTGAGCAGGATCAGCGTGTTGAGCAGCGGGAAGCGGAAGGCGTCGATGACTTCCAGACCCTTGGGCGGCCATTGCGCTGCGACATCGGCGGCGACCGAGACGGTCTTGGTCACCGAATCATAGACGATGTGGGCGGGGAACAGCGAAAAGTCGAAGAACGCCCAGAACCAGCCGACGAAGAACATCACTTCGGAGGCGATGAACAGGATCATGCCGTAGCGCAGGTGCAATTGGACGACAGGGGTATGGTCGCCTGCATGCGCCTCGAGGATGACCTGACGCCACCAGCCATACATCACTGCGAGCACGCCCGCGACGCCGGCGAAGAACACCGCGCCGCCCCCGGCCGCCGAATGCATCCACATGATGCCACCCGATGCCATGGCGAGTGCCGCCATCGCCCCGGCCAACGGCCAGATGCTGGGGGGAAGGATGTGGTAATCGTGGTTCTTGGCGCCGGCCATCTGTCCCTCGTCCTCTTTTGTCGTTCGGTTCTAGCTCTTGGCTTTGGTGGAATCCACCGGGTAAAAAGTGTAACTGAGCGTAATCGTCTGCACGTCGTTGGCGTCCGGATCCGCAAGGATCTTCGGGTCGACGAAGAAGATCACCGGCATCCGCGCGGTTTCGCCCGGTTTCAGCGTTTGCTGGGTGAAGCAGAAGCACTGGATCTTGGTGAAATATTTGCCCGCTTGCGCCGGGGTGACGTTGTAGGTCGCGGTGCCCGTGATCGGATGGTCCGATGTGTTGGTCGCGGTGAAGAACGCCATGTCGCGCCCGCCGATATCGACGGTTTCGGATGGATGTTCGGGCGCGAACTTCCACGGCATGTGCGGCGCGACATTGGTGTCGAAATCGATGCGGATCTGCCGGTTGACCGCGCCCGGTGCCACGAGCCCGCGCTGGGTGGTGCCGTTGAGGCCGGTCGCCTGGCAGAACAGGCGGTAGAGCGGGATACTCGCCCAGCCAAGCCCGCTCATGAAGCAAATGCCCGCCACCGCGAACAGCGCCGTGCGCAGTTTGCGGTCGATCGCCATCAGTGCGGCATCCCGGCCTGGATCTTGGCGATGCTGATCGCGAACACCAGCACCACAAAGGCACCGAGGATCAGCGCGAGCGCAGTCGCGCGGCTGCGCTGGCGCTTGCGGACGAGGTCGCTGTGCGGGTCCGGGGTCATGCGATGAGCCGATCGACTGCGAGGGAAATGAAGATCATCAGAATATAGCCGATCGAATAGACGAACAGGAAGCGTTCGGCCTTCATCTCGGCGGGGGTACCCGCGCGCGCGACCACGACCCAGAGCGTGAGGCCGAGGAACACCGCCGAGCCGATCGCGGCGACCGCGCCATAGGCGATCCCGGCCAACCCCAGCGCCCACGGCGACACGGCGGCGGCGGCCATCAGCACCGCGTAGAACAGCATTTGCCAGCGCGTCGTCGCCGCGCTCGCCACCACCGGGAGCATCGGCACGCCGCCCTTGGCGTAATCGTCGCGAATCAGCAGCGCCAGCGCCCAGCTATGCGGCGGGGTCCACAGGAAGATGATCGCGAACATCAGCAGCGGCAGCGTCGAAATGCTGCCGGTGGCGGCGACCCAGCCGATCAGCGGCGGGAAGGCCCCGGCGGCCCCGCCGATGACGATGTTCTGCGGGGTCAGCCGCTTGAGACCGACGGTATAGATCAGCACGTAGAACAGGATCGACACCGCCAGCAGCACAGCGGCGAGCAGGCCGATGGCGAGGCCCATCAGCAGCACCGAGAACACGCCGAGCCCGACGCCGAAATGGAGCGCGGTCTCGCGGTCCATCTTGCCGGCGGGGAGCGGGCGCTTGGCGGTGCGCTTCATCAGCGCATCGATGTCCGATTCATACCATTGGTTGAGCGCGCCCGCCGCGCCCGCCGCCAGCGCGATGCACAGGATGGCGGTGAAGCCGAGCACGAAGGGCAGATGCACCGGCGCGGCCAGCATCCCGCACAGCCCGGTCAGCACGACCGAACGCATCACCCGCGGCTTGGTCAGCGCGAAGAAATCGCGCCAGTCGGCGGGGAGGGTGGTGCTCGGCATGGTGGCAGTGGTCATGGAATTGATCCTCCCCTCCCGCGCGCGGGAGGGGTTGGGGGAGGGCTGTGTCGGGTGGGCGTTCACTGCCCTCCCCTAGCCCCTCCCGCACGCGGGAGGGGAATAAAGAAGTACCCCCCTCCCGCGAGGGGAAGAGGGGTACCCCATAATCAATCGATCCGGGGCAGCGTTTCGAACTGGTGGTAAGGCGGCGGGCTCGACAGCGTCCATTCGAGCGTGGTCGCACCTTCGCCCCACGGGTTGTCACCGGCCTTCTTGCCCGCGAGCAGCGACCAGATCAGGTTGACGAAGAACACGCCCATGCCGACCGCCATCACCGCATAGCCGATGCTGGCGACCCAGTTCCAATGCGCGAGGCCATCGGTGTAATCCGGCACGCGGCGCTGCATGTTCTGCAGGCCGAGGAAGTGCATCGGGAAGAACAGCAGGTTCACGCCGATGAAGAAGATCCAGTAATGCAGCTGGCCGAGGAATTCGTTGTACATCCGGCCCGACATTTTCGGGAACCAGTAATAGAAACCCGAGAAGAGCGAGAAGACCGCACCCAGCGACAGCACATAGTGGAAGTGCGCCACCACATAATAGCTGTCCTGCATGTAATCATCGATGCCGCCATTGGCGAGCACGACGCCGGTAACGCCGCCGACGGTGAACATGAAGATGAAGCCGATCGCCCACAGCATCGGGGTCTTGAAGCTGAGCGAACCACCCCACATCGTCGCGATCCACGAGAAGATCTTGATCCCGGTCGGCACCGCGATCACCATCGTGGCGGCGGTGAAGTACATCTTGGTGTTGACGCTGAGGCCCGTGGTGAACATGTGGTGCGCCCACACGACGAAGCCGACCACGCCGATCGCGACCATGGCATAGGCCATGCCGAGATAGCCGAAGACGGGCTTTTTCGAGAAGGTCGAGATCACCTGGCTGACGATGCCGAAACCCGGCAGGATCATGATGTAGACTTCGGGATGGCCGAAGAACCAGAACAGATGCTGGTACAGGATCGGGTCGCCGCCTTTTGCGGGATCGAAGAAGGCCGTGCCGAAATTGCGGTCGGTCAGCAGCATGGTGATGGCCGCAGCCAGCACCGGCAGCGAGAGCAGCAGCAGGAAGGCGGTGACCAGCACCGACCACACGAACAGCGGCATCTTGTGCAGCGTCATGCCCGGCGCACGCATGTTGAAGATGGTGGTGATGAAGTTGATCGCACCGAGGATCGACGAGGCACCCGCCAGGTGCAGCGCGAGGATCGCCATGTCGGTCGAGGGGCCAGGTTCGCCATAGGTCGAGAGCGGCGCGTAGAGCGTCCAGCCGTTACCGGCGCCGCCGAAGAAGGGCGAGGCGAGCAGCAGCGTGAAGGCGGGGATGAGCAGCCAGAACGAGATGTTGTTCATCCGTGGGAAGGCCATGTCGGGCGCGCCGATCATGATCGGCACGAACCAGTTGCCGAAGCCGCCGATCATCGCGGGCATGACCATGAAGAACACCATGATGATGCCGTGCGCGGTGATCAGCACGTTCCACAGGTGCAGCGAATGATCGAGGCCCTGTTCGCCGCCGGGCAGGAAGCTCGCCCAATAGCCGAGATATTGAATGCCCGGCTGCGCGAGTTCGGCGCGCATCAGGCCCGAAATGCCGCCACCGATGATCCCCGCGACGATCGCGAAGATCAGGTACAGCGTGCCGATGTCCTTGTGGTTGGTCGACATGAACCAGCGCGCGAAGAACGACATTTCATGCGTGTCATGCGCATGGGCATCATCGTGATGCGCCTCGAAGGCGCTCGGGGTGAGGGCGGTGTCGGTCATGGCTTATTGTCCAGCGGTGACGACGGCGGCGGCGGGAGCCGCTGCGCCTGGGGTGGCAATCGAAGCGGTGGTGGCGGCAGCGGGGGGTGCGGCCGGCGCGGGGGCCGCGCCGGGCATGGTGCCGCCCTTGGCCTTGACCCACTGCGCGAACACTGCCGGGCTGACCGCCTCGACCGTGATCGGCATATAGCCATGCCGCGCGCCGCACAGTTCCGAGCAGACGCCGAAATAGACGCCGGGCTTGTTGATGGTGAAGCTGGTTTCGTTCAGGCGCCCTGGCACCGCATCGAGCTTGATCCAGAAGGCGGGGATCGCCCAGCTGTGGATCACGTCATTGGCGGTGGTAATCAAGCGGATCGGCACGCCGACCGGCAGCACGACGCGATTGTCGGTGGCGAGCAGGCGCGGGCCGTCGATCGCGGTACGCGCGCGTTCGCCCTTGCCGACTTCGCCCGCTTCCTTGAGCATGTTCGAGGTGATTTCGAACCCGCCATGGTCGGGATATTGATAGGTCCAATACCATTGGTTGCCGATCGCCTTCAGCGTCACCGCATTCTTGGGCGCGGGCTTGTACTGCGCCTGCAGCAGCCCGATCGACGGCAGAGCGAGGCCTAGCAGGATCAGCACCGGAATACCGGTCCACAACACTTCCAGGATGGTGTTGTGCGAGGTCTTGGACGCAACCGGATTGGCCGCGCGGCGGTAGCGCAGCGCCACCCAGCCGAGCAGCACCAGCACCAGGATACAAATGCCGGTGATGACGGGCATCAGCAGCGTGTTGTGAAACCACAGCGCCTGTTGCCCATTGGGGGTGACCTGCGGCTGGATGGTGATGAGACCATCGACCGGCTGGCCGACCTTGGGGTCGATCGCCATGGCCGGCGCGCCGTCGACCGCGAGCATGGGATCGTGCGACACTGCTGCGGCGGGTGTGGCGGGTGCGGCCGCCACCGGCTTCGCGGCTGGCGCAGCGGGTGCCGCCTGCGCCGCGCCGACGCTCAGCATCGCGAGCCCAGCTGCCAGTACGATCGATTTGATCCCGATCATGTGCATCCCCTGCGTCTACCCCTATCAATCGCCCCGATCGTGCGGGGCCGGACGGGGCAGATATGTGCCCTCTATCTGGTGTCTATACGCAGGGGATGCCGGGGCCTCAAGCCGCGCGGCACCTTTTTTGGCGCAATCGTTGCACCGCCGCCCCCCGGACCCTAATCAGGCGTCCCATTCCGCAGGATCAGAAACGATGACCACCACGATGACCGACGATGATGTTCTGGCCGAATTCCGCGCCGCCGAGGCGTTGCTGGAGGGGCATTTCATCCTTTCGTCCGGCCTGCGCTCGCCGCGCTATTTGCAATGCGCGCGCGTGTTGATGGACCCGGCGCGCGGTAGCCGTCTGGCAACGGCGCTGGCTGCCCGCCTTCCCGTCGAGATTCGCGACAGCATTGCGGCCGTGGTGTCGCCCGCGATGGGCGGTGTGATCGCCGGGCATGAAATGGCGCGCGCGCTGGGGGTGCCTGCGATGTTCCTCGAACGGCCCGAGGGCGTGTTCGAGCTGCGGCGCGGCTTCCGCCTCGCGCCCGGCACCAAGGTGCTGATGATGGAGGATGTCGTGACCACCGGCCTGTCCTCGCGCGAGGCGATCGCGGCGATCGCCCGGGCGGGAGGGGAAACCGTGGCGGCGGCGGCTCTGGTCGATCGTTCGAACGGCACCGCCGAGCTGGGCGTGCCATTCTTCCCGCTGATCCGGCTCGACGTGCCGACCTACGCCGCCGATTCGCTGCCGCCGGAACTGGCGGCGATCCCCGCTATCAAGCCCGGGAGCCGCGCGGCGTGAGCGCCCCGCTCCGCCTCGGCGTCAACATCGATCACGTCGCCACCGTCCGCAATGCGCGTGGGTCGGGCTATCCCGATCCGGTGCGCGCGGCGTTGCTGGCGGCGGAGGCGGGGGCAGACGGCATCACCGCGCATCTGCGCGAGGACCGGCGGCACATTACCGACGACGATATTACGCGCCTTTCAGCCGAATTGACGATCCCGCTCAACCTGGAAATGGCGGCGACCGACGAGATGTTGGCGATCGCCTTGCGGCACCGCCCCCACGCCGCGTGCATCGTGCCCGAAAAGCGCGAGGAGCGGACCACCGAGGGCGGGCTCGATGCGGCGGGGCAGTTCGCCACGTTGGCACCGTTGGTGGCGGCGTTGCGCGAGGCAGGCATCCGCGTCTCTCTGTTCATCGAACCCGATGCGCGGCAGATCGACGCGGCGATTCGCCTGGGCGCGCCGGTGGTGGAGCTGCACACCGGGCGCTATGCCGAGCTCGAGGGCGAAGCGCAGGCGGTCGAACTGCGCCGTTTGTCGGATGCGGCGGCTTTGGCGGCGCGCAACGGGATCGAAGTCCATGCCGGGCATGGCCTGACCTATGCCAATGTCGCGCCGATCGCGGCGATCCCGCAAGTGCGCGAGCTCAATATCGGGCATTTCCTGATCGGCGAGGCGCTGTTCGTCGGGTTGGCGACCAGCGTGCAGCAGATGCGCGCGGCGATGGACGCGGCGCGGTGATCGGCGGCGTACCTTCTCCCCTCCCGCTTGCGGGAGGGGGTGGGGGAGGGCCTGCGCCGACAAGCGTTACGGCGATGCTACACCCCTCCCCTAACCCAGTTTTGGGTCGGCTGTGCCCCCGGCACAGCCTGAGCAGGGCGGGGCGCTGCTCACCCAAAACTCGCACGCGGGAGGGGAATTCGGTATGATCATCGGGCTCGGCTCCGACCTGTGCAATATCGAGCGGATCCAGGCATCGCTTGACCGCTTCGGCGACCGCTTCGAGCAGCGCGTGTTCACCGATGTGGAGCGCACCAAGGCGGCGCGACGTCCGTTCACGAAGGCGGGCACGCTGGCCAAACGCTTTGCCGCGAAGGAAGCCTTTTCCAAGGCGGTCGGCACCGGATTCAAGCGCGGTGTGTTCATGAAGGACATTGGCGTGGTCAACGCGCCCTCGGGCGCGCCGACCTTGCTGCTGACCGGTGGGGCCAAGGCGAGGCTTGACGCGTTGACGCCCGACGGCCACGTCGCGGTGGTACATTTGACGATGACCGACGACCATCCCTGGGCACAGGCGCTGGTCGTCATTGAAGCGCGCGCAGTGGCTGAGCGCCCGAAGGACGAGACATGAAGGACGACTTGGCGCTGAGCACGACCGAAGCCGGGGAGCCCGGCGAAAGCGAGCGCGCCACCGCCTCCGCCGCCAAACCAAGCAAGACCGATTGGGCGTCCGAACTGCGCGGCATCCTGTGGCTGATCCTGGCGGTGCTCGGCTTCCACACCTTCATCGCCAAGCCCTTCTATATCCCGTCGGAATCGATGCTGCCGGGTCTGCTCGTCGGCGATCAGCTGGTGGTGAGCAAATTTCCCTATGGCTGGTCGTTTGTCTCGCCGACCTTCCACGTTTTGCCGTTCCTTCATGGCCGCTTGCTTGGGCAGCTGCCCGAGCGGGGCGATGTCGTGATCGTCACGCCGCCGGGTACCGAGACCGACTATATCAAGCGGCTCATCGCTTTGCCGGGCGACCGCATCGCGGTGCGCGACGGCATCGTCATCCTCAACGGCGTGCCGCTGAAGCGCGGGCCGCTGCATTATGTCGACATTCCCAATTATGGTGGCGCGCCGCTGGTGTCGGAACCCGGCGTGACCTGCGATCCGCTGCAATATCCCGGCGCGCTCCACACCGGGGCGGACGGCAAGAGCTATTGCCGCTTGCCGCTCTACACCGAAACGCTCCCGAACGGGCGGCATTATGAGACGGTCGATCTGGGGCCGTCGCCGGGCGATAACTACCCCGAAACGCTGATCCCGCCGGGGCATGTCTTCCTGATGGGCGACAATCGCGATCGCAGTGCCGACAGCCGCTTCAGCCTGGCCGAACAAGGGCTGGGTGGGCCGGTGCCGTGGGAATATCTCGGCGGTCGCGCCGAGTTCATCACCTTTTCCAAGACCGGGCTGGGGAGCTGGAATCCGTTGACCTGGGGCCAATCCTTCCGGGGCGGGCGTGCCGGCACCTCGCTCCATGCCGAGCGCGATAAATGAGCCAGGGTGCAAAGCCTGAACTGGTCAGCGAACCGGCCCCCAACGAACTGCGCGATCCCTTCGTGCGGCAGGAGCTGAAGCGCGCGACGATCTGGCTCGGGCTTGCGGGGGCGATCGCGCTGGCGGTGCTGCTGGTACAGCCGCTGCTGATCATCTTTGGCGGGCTTGTCTTCGCTTCGATGCTCGACGGCGGGGTGCGGCTGCTGCGCCGCGTGCTGCCGATCGGGCGACCGTGGCGGTTATTGATCGTGGTGGTTTTGACCGTCGCCTTCATCGTCGGGGTGATGTACCTGACGGGTGCGGGCATCACCGAACAGGTCCAGCAATTGCGCAGCACCTTGATGACGCAAGCGACCAAGCTGATGGACTGGGCGTCGCGCATCGGCATCATGCCAGGCAAGGCCGACCTTAATGGCATCGCGCAACAGGCGCTGGGCTCGTTCGGCAAGCTCACCTCCTATCTCGGTATCGCCTTCGGGGCCCTTGCCAGCCTGGTGATGGTGCTGGTGATCGGCCTGTTCATCGCGATGGAGCCGCGGCTGTATGAAAGCGGGCTGCAATGGCTGATCCCGCGCGACCAGCGCGCGCGCTTCGCCGGCACGATCGAGCAGATGGCGACAACGATGCGGCGGCTGTTGGCCGGGCGCTTGTTCGGTATGGCGCTGGAAGGCGTGATGACGGGCATTGCGCTCGCACTGGCGGGCGTGCCGATGGCGCTGGTGCTCGGCATCATCACCGGGATTTTGGCGTTCGTGCCCAATATCGGCGCGATCACCAGCGGCGTGCTGATGGTCGCGGTCGGGTTCAGTGCGGGGATGCACACCGGCTTCTGGGCGATCGCCATCTATGTCTTCATCCAGACGCTCGATGGCTATGTCGTCATCCCGATGGTGGCGCGGCGCACGGTGGATCTGCCGCCCGCGCTGACGCTGTCGATGCAGATTCTGGCGGGGACGCTGTTTGGCGTGTTGGGGCTGACCTTGGCCGATCCGCTGACCGCGATGATCAAGGTCGCGCTGGAGCGCAGCTCGGAGGCGGAAGGCGAGGACGAAGCGGCGGTAAAGGCATGATGCCGGTCCTTTACGATTATTGGCGCTCCTCGGCTTCCTATCGCGTGCGGATCGCGCTTGGCCTGAAACACGTCGCTTATGAACGGGTCGCGGTCGACCTGACGCAGGGTGAGCATCGGTCGGCGGCCTTTCTGGCGCGCAACCCGCAGGGGCTGCTGCCCGCGCTCGACATCGGAACGGTGGTGCTGACGCAGAGCCTAGCGATCATCGACTATCTCGACGCCATCCACAAAGCGCCCCCCATGGTTCCGGCTGACCCGGTCGCACGGGCGGCGGTGCTGGCACAGGCGCTGGTGATCGCCGCCGACCTTCACCCGATCGACAATTTGCGCGTGCTCAACCGGCTGACCAGCCAGTTCGGGGCAGATCAGGCCGCGCGCGAGGCGTGGTACGTGCACTGGATGGTCGAAGGCCTTGCCGCGCTGGAGGCGATGACCGCCGATGTGCCCGGGCCCTTTTTGGGCGGAGATATGCCGAATCTCGCCGATGTGTGCCTGGTGCCGCAGCTTTATAATGCGCGGCGCTTTTCGGTGTCGCTCGACGCTTTCCCGCGACTGCTCGCTGCCGACACCGCAGCCTCAAACGTCGCCGAGATCGCCGCGGCGCATCCCGATCGCGTCAAGCCGCAAGCTTGACCCGGCGATCCAGCACGACGCGGTCGAACAAATCGAGATAGGCGGCAGCGGCATTTTCGCCCGGCTGGGGCACAGGCGTCGGGCGTGCGCGCCCGGGAACCAACCAATCGTCGAGCGCTGCCACCAACGCCACACCATCGCCCGGCGGAACAATGCTGCCGAGCGACGGGTGGGTCACGATTTCGCGCACGGCGACGCTTGAATCGGTGGTCACCACCGGCGTGCCGACGGCGAGCGCTTCCCGCAACACGCCCGGCACCCCCTCGAAATCCGACACTAGCGCCAGCGCCGCCGCGCGCGCCAGAATCGGTGTCGGATCGGCGACATGGCCGGGCAGCAACACGCGGCCCTCCAAGCCAAGTCGAGCAACTTGCGCTTCGAGCGCGGCGCGCTCGCCGCCTTCGCCGATGATCACCAGCGCCAGATCGCGTTGCGCTACCTGACCAAAAGCGTCGATCAGCCGGTCCCAGCGCTTTTGCGGGGCGAGTCGCCCTACTCCGAGGAGAAAGCGCCCGTTGGGCAAGGCGGGGATGCTCGCGCCAAGCACCGGACGCAGCGGCGGATTGGGGATGACGTGCAGCATCTCCGGTCGCGCACCCATTTCGATCCGTGCCTCGTCGGCCATGGCCGGGCTCATTGCGACCAGTTCGTCGACAAAGTGCGGATGCCAGCGCAGCCAGGTGCGATAGGCGGCGGCAAAGGCTGCGCCGTGATCGCGCCGTACCAGGGCATTGGAGATTTTCGCCACGATCGGCGGACAGCGGTGGCCGAGTCGCATCTTGGTCCACGCGGCCAGTGCCGAATAATGGTTGCCCGGGCAAAACAGGATGTCGGGCGCGATTTCCTCGGTCAACGCGGCAATGGCACCCATGCCAAGCATAGAGTGCCGTCCGAGGATGCGTGTTTCTATGCCGGTAGGCAGGTCGCGCGAAAGCGGCCCGGTTACGTCCCCGAGGACCAGCGTTACGCGTCGTCCCACTTCGCTCCAGCTACGGACCAGCCGCAGCAGCGCCTTTTCGACCCCGCCCCCATCAAGGGTCTGGGCGTAGGCGAGGATATGCGATGCGGGGGGGCGCGGGCTTAACATCGTTGGGTTTGTGTAACGTTGCTTTGTCGCAAATGTTTCCCGGCCCGTCGCGCATGACAGTTTTTTCAGAATTTTTTTGGGAAGGGCGCAACCCGGCACCTGGGGCCGCCGACGGCTCGCTTACTCGAGTGCTCCGCGCATCGCCGCACCCGCGACGAAAGGCGCGCCGGCCAGCAGCATCAGGCTGACCGCACCGAGCAGTTTGATCGCGCCGACACCGCCCTCCATCGACCCCGCGCCGAAAATCAACAGCGGTACGGCCAGCGGCAGCATTACCAGCCCCGCGACCGAGCCCGCGCCGCGCAGCCCTGTGACCAGCGCGGCGGTCGCAACCGCCAGCGCGGCGAGCCCCGGCGTGCCGATCAGCAGCCCGAGCTCGACCGCGCCGAGCGTCTGCGCCGACAAGCCGAGCAACCCCGCCGCAACCACCGTGGCGAGCATCAGCGGCGGGCCGAAGCCGATCCAATGCGCGGCGATTTTTGCGGCCGCCACCGTCGGCATCGAAAAGCCGCGCACGCTCAACTGATCGAGCACGCCGCTTTCGGCATCGGGGCCGACCAGCCGTTCGACCGGCATCAGCGCCGCGAGCAACGCCGCCGCCCAGATCACGCCGCCGCCGATCCGCGCCAGCAACGCCGTGTCGGGCCCGACCGCGAAGGGAAACAGGATGGTGACGAGCAGGAAGAAAGCGAGCGCATTGACCACCCCGCCACTGGCCCAGGCGATCCGCACGTCGCGAGTGATGAGTGCGCCGAGCCCGGTCATAGCAGCGAGATCGTCTGTGCGTCGGGCAAGGCGATCGGCAAATGCGTCGCGACCAGCACCGCGCCGCCGCGCCCCCGGTGCGCCGCGATCAAGTGTTCGAGCACCGTCACGCTCGCCACGTCGAGACCGTTGGCGGGTTCGTCGAGTAGCCACACCATCGCACCGCTCGCCACGACGCGGGCGAGCGCGGCGCGGCGGCGCTGGCCGGTGGAGAGCAGCCGCACCGGCACGTCGGCGATATGCGACAGGCCGACCGCATGGAGGGCGTGGGCGACGCGTCCGTACGGGTCGTCTGGGTCGGCATCCAGCGCCGCCCAAAAGCCGAGCGCCTCGCGCAGAGGGCGCGCGGCATCGAGCGCGGCGGCTTCGGCCATCAGCGTGCGCGTTGCCGCTCCCGCAATCTCGCCGTTGGCGGGCCGCAACAGCCCGGCGGCGACGCGGATCAAGCTCGATTTGCCGATGCCGTTGGGGCCGGTGACCAGCGCCGCGCCGCCCGGTGGCACCGCAAAGGACAGGCGTTCGAACAACACGCGCCCGCCGCGCACGCAGGTGACGTCGCGGAAGGCGAGAGCGGCGTTCGTGCCTCGCCCGTCGACAACGGCGGCGGAGCCAAAAGACGGGCCCGGAGGTTGATCGGCCTGCACCATCGGCTATGCCTTACGGCGAAGGCGCACGGTGCGCCAGCAGGAGAGCAAGCGGTGCGCGTTGAACCACTGGGCGATGACGAACGGGCCGAGGCGCTCGACACGCTCGACGAATGGGATTTCGACGAAGCACGCGACGCGATCACCCGCACCTTCACCTTCGCCGATTTCAGCGAGGCGTTCGCCTTTATGACGCGCGTCGCCTTGCTGGCGGAAAAGGCCGATCATCACCCCGAATGGTACAATGTGTGGAACCGCGTCGATGTGCTGTTGACCACGCACGATGCAGGTGGGCTGTCGCACAAGGACGTGGCGCTGGCGGAGGCGATCGACAGTTTAGTGGGCTGAGGCCACGAGGCTGCGGCGCATCATCTTGCGCAGGCGGCCGGGGAGCCAGCGGGCGGCAAAGGCCATGCGGTCGGCGGTCTTGCCGACATAGGTGTGGACCTTGTCGCCGTGCACCGCATCCCACGCGGCTTGCGCCACGGCATCGACCCCGGTCAGTTCGAGTCCGGCATTGGTAACGACCTGTTTGATCGAATAATTGGTGCTGCCCGCTGGCGCTGCCAGCAAAGGCGTGTCGATGAAGCTTGGCACCAGATCGCGTACCTTGACGCCCGCCCCATACCATTCGCCGTCGAGCGCCTCGGTTAACGCGCGCACCCCGAATTTGGTCGCCGAATAAACGGGTAGCCCCGACGTGCCATAGATCGCCGAGGCGGAGGCGGTGTTGAGCAGACAGGAACCCTGCGTGCGCGCGAGATAAGCATAGCCGATCTTGGCACCGTTGAGCACGCCGACTAGATTGATCGCCACGACGCGGTCGAGATCGTCGAACGACATGTCGATGATCGCCCCGCCAGTGCCGATTCCGGCATTGTTGAACAGCACGTCGAGCCGCCCGCCGGTGGTCGCGGTAAACGCATCGAGGCTGGCGACCCAGGCGGCGCGGTCGCGCACGTCCATTTGATAGGTTTCGGCCATGCCGGCCGGCAGCATTGCTGCGGTTTCGCGCAAGCCCGTCGTGTTGACGTCGGCGAGGCCAACGCGCCAGCCGCGCTCGGCAAACAGCCGCGCGGTCGCCTGGCCGATGCCCGAGCCGCCGCCGGTGATGAAGATTGCCTTTTGTTGGGTCATGATCCCTCTCCCCTTTGACGCGAACGGTATCCTCCCCCAGTGTCCGCGTCGATGCCGGATTCTCACAGTACAGGCCCAAGCGTTGCCTTCGACGCGGTGACGAAGCGCTACCGTGGCGGCGCGGTCGCGGTGGACGATGTCTCGCTGGAAATTGCGGGCGGCGCTTTCGTCGCGTTGGTCGGGAGTTCGGGCTCCGGCAAATCGACGCTGCTAAAGATGATCAACCGCTTGATCGTGCCGAGCGCGGGGCTTGTGCGGATCGACGGGACGGATGTTGCCGAGGGTGCGGCACCCGCGCTGCGCCGGCGGATCGGCTATGTCTTCCAGAATATCGGGCTGTTCCCGCATATGACGGTGGGCGAGAATGTCGCGATAGGGCTGCGGCTGGCGGGCGGGCGCGACACTGCCGCGCGCGTGGCGGCATTGCTCGATCTGGTCGATTTGCCGCAGGCTTTCGCCGTGCGGATGCCCGATGCGCTGTCGGGCGGGCAACGGCAGCGCGTCGGCGTGGCGCGCGCGCTTGCGACCGCGCCGGGGCTGTTGTTGCTCGACGAACCGTTCGGCGCGCTCGATCCGGTGACGCGCGACCAACTCGGCACAGCGGTGCGCGCGCTTCACGATCGGTTGGGCCTGACCACGATCATGGTGACGCATGACATGGCCGAGGCGTTGATCCTGGCGGACCGGGTGCTGGTGATGGATGCTGGGCGGATCGTGGCGGACGCCACGCCGCAAGCCTTGCTCGCCGGGCAAGGCGGCGCGGTGGCGGATGCCTTGGTGGCGGTACCGCGTGAACAGGCGCGGCGGTTGCGCGCGCTGGAGGAGGGGGCATGAGCCCGTTCCTCGAGGCGATGACGCGCGTGCCGCCGCTGCTCGCCGCGCATCTGTTGCTGGCGGCGGCGGCATTGGCGCTGGGGCTGGCGATCAGCCTGCCGCTGGCGATCTGGTCGGCGCGGCGGCCGGGTGTTGCGCGGGTCGCGCTGGCCTTTGCGAGTTTGGTGCAGACGATCCCGAGCCTGGCACTGCTCGCGCTCTTCTATCCGCTGTTGCTGTTCGTGTCGGGGCTGGTCGGGGGCGGGATACCGGCCTTGGGCTTCCTGCCTTCGCTGCTGGCGCTGACGCTCTATGCGCTGCTGCCGATCCTGCGCAACGGCGTGACCGGGCTCGCCGGGATCGACCCCGCCGTGATCGAGGCGGCGGACGGCATCGGCATGACGGCGTGGCAGAAGCTGCGGCTGGTCGAGGCCCCGTTGGTGGCACCCGTGCTGATGGCGGGCGTGCGCACGGCTGCCGTGTGGACGATCGGTGCGGCGACGCTATCGACCACGGTCGGCCAGCCGAGCCTGGGCGATCTGATCTTCGCCGGGTTGCAGACGCAGAATTGGGCGTTGGTACTGGCCGGGTGCGTCAGCGCGGCGGGGCTGGCGCTGGCGGTGGATGCGCTGCTCGGTCTGATCGAGCGCGGTATTGCGACCCGCAGGCGCGGGCGGGTTTACGGCGCGGGCGCGGTGCTGCTGCTCGGCGTGCTGGCCGCGCTTGCGCCGCTGGCGGTGCCGCGTTCGCCGACGATCGTGATCGGTGCCAAGAACTTCTCCGAGCAATATATTCTCGCACGCGTGATCGGGCATCGGCTTGAGCAAGCGGGTTACCGTGTCGAATATCGCGAGGGGCTGGGCTCGGCGGTGATTTATGGCGCGCTCAGTTCGGGCCCGATCGACGTCTATGTCGATTATGCGGGGACGCTCTGGACCAATGCGATGCGGCGCAGCGACACGCCCGCGCGGCCCGCGATGGTGGCGGCGATCGGTGCGTGGAGCGCGCAGACGTCGGGCGTGCGGCTGCTCGGGGCCTTGGGGTTCGAAAATGCCTATGCCTTTGCGATGCGCGGCGAAGCGGCGCGGGCTAAGGGGATCGTCTCGCTCGACGATCTGGCGCGCGCGGCGCCGGGGCTGACGCTCGGGTCCGACCTCGAATTTCTGGAGCGGCCCGAATGGGCGGCGGTGCAGCGCGCTTATCCAATCCGCTTTGCCGCCACGCACGCCTACAGCCCGACCTTCATGTACCGCGCGCTGGAGAGCGGTCAGGTCGATGTCATCTCGGCCTTTTCCTCGGACGGGCGGATCGCGGCGGAGCATTTGACCGTGCTCACCGACCCGCGCCGCGCGATTCCGGGCTATGACGCGATTCTGCTGCTGGCACCCAAGCGGGCGAAGGACGCTAGGCTGGTGGCGGCGCTCAAGCCGCTGGTCGGGCGCATCCCGGTCGCTTCGATGCGCGAGGCGAATTATCTGGTCGACCGCGACCGGGGCAAAGTGTCGCCCGAGGATGCGGCGCGCTGGCTGGAGCGTCGGCTGGGGTTGTAGTGAGCGGCGCTCCCCTCCCTGGAAGGAAGGGGGCGGGGGTGGGTCGGCCCGTTGGTCGCGCTGTCGCCCAGCACGGAGAGCCACCCACCCCCAGCCCCTCCCTTCCAGGGAGGGGGGGAAGAATGGCGCGCGTGTTGGCGTTATGCCCGCACCGCCGTCACGAAATAATCGAGCTTGGTGTCGTCGCTCAGTACGAAGCCCTTGGCGACCGAGAAGCCGAGCCCGCGCACATCGACGACGCGCAAGCCCGCCGCCTCGACCAATTCGGTCAGGGCATCCGGCGTCAGGAACTTGTCCCAGTCATGCGTGCCGCGCGGGATTTGCCCGAGCCCTTCGCCAACGGTGATCAGCGCGAGGCGTGACAATGCCGTGCGGTTGGGGGTGGAGAGGATTAGCAGGCCACCCTCCGCCAGCGCACCCGCCAGCCCGGCAATGAAGGCGGCAGGGTCGGTAACGTGCTCGATCACTTCCATGCTGGTGACGAGATCAAAGGTTGCGCCGTCCAGATTCTCGACGCTGCCGGTGCGATAGTCGATCGCGAGGCCCGATTGCGCAGCATGCGCGCTCGCCACCGCAATATTCTCGGCCGCCGCGTCGAGCCCGGTGACGCTCGCTCCCAAGCGCGCCAGCGGTTCGCACAGCAAACCGGCACCGCAGCCGACATCGAGCGCACGCTTGCCCGCAAGCGGGGTGAAGCCCGTCTCGTCGCCATGCCACTGCGCATCGATCCGTTCGCGCAGATAGCGCAGGCGCACCGGGTTCAAGCGGTGCAACATCGCCGAGGAGCCCTTGGGATCCCACCAATCCGCCGCCATCGCGCCGAAATGGGCGGCTTCCGCGGGGTTGATAGTGGTTACAGACGTTACGGTTGCGCTCTTCATGTGCGCTTCCTATCAGGACGCCCCCAATAGCCCAAGCCCCAGCTCAAGGATGTCTGCTGCGCATGGCCCGTATCGTGATGAAATTCGGCGGCACCTCGATGGCCGGGATCGAACGGATCCGCAGCGTTGCCGCGCGCGTCAAACGCGAAGTCGCGGCGGGCAATCAGGTCGCGGTGGTGGTATCGGCGATGGCGGGCGAGACCGATCGGCTGGTCGGCTTCTGCCGCGAGGCGTCGTCGCTTTACGACCCCAAGGAATATGACGTTGTCGTCTCGGCAGGCGAGCAGATCACCAGTGGCTTGCTGGCGATCGCGCTGCAGGCGGCGGGGGTGCCGGCGCGCAGCTGGCTTGGCTGGCAATTGCCGATCGCGACGTCGGATGCGCACGCCTCGGCCCGGATCGAAGGCATCGACATGGCTGCGCTGGAGGCCAGTCTCGCGGCGGGCGAAGTGGCAGTGATCCCCGGTTTCCAAGGCATCGATGCGGATGGCCGCGTCACCACGCTTGGCCGTGGCGGCTCCGATACGTCGGCAGTGGCAATGGCGGCGGCGATGAAGGCGGATCGCTGCGACATCTACACCGATGTCGACGGGGTCTACACCACCGACCCGCGCATCGTCCCGCGCGCGCGCAAATTGAAGAAAGTCACCTACGAAGAGATGCTGGAGCTTGCCAGCGTGGGGGCCAAGGTGCTCCAGACGCGCTCGGTCGGGCTCGCGATGAAGGAAGGCGTGCGCGTGCAAGTGCTGTCGTCCTTCACTGGTGAGGACGCACCGATGGCGGATACATTGCCCGGCACGATGATCGTCGGCGAAGAGGAGATTGAAGACATGGAAAGCCAGCTCATCACCGGCATCGCGCATGACAAGAACGAAGCCAAGATCACGCTGACGGCGGTGCCCGACAAGCCGGGCGCGGTCGCGGCGATCTTCGAACCGCTTGCGGCGGCGAACATCAACGTCGACATGATTATCCAGAATATCGCCCATGCGGCAGGCTCGACCGACGTGACCTTCACCGTGCCGGCGGCCGATCTGGCGCGCTCGATCGAGGCGCTGAACGCCGCGCGCGAAAAGATCGGCTTCGCCTCGCTGGTGCACGATACGCGCGTTGCCAAGATTTCGGTGGTGGGCGTGGGGATGCGCAGCCACGCCGGTGTCGCCAGCACGATGTTCTCGACGCTGGGCGAGCGCGGCATCAACATCCAGGCGATCTCGACCTCCGAAATCAAGGTCTCGGTGCTGATCGAGGAGGATTATACCGAGCTGGCGGTGCGCGTGCTGCACACGGCATACGGGCTCGATGCCGAGGATGCCGCCTGAACGGCGAAAACGGCCCGCTCAGCGGGTGCTGAGCGTGCCATTGCCGGAGGCATCGAAGGTCAGAATATACTGCCCGCCGATCGGCATCGACCAGGCTTCCTCCGCCACCGAGATGACATCACCGATCTCCTGCCCGCCCGCATCTCGGACGAGCTGAAATCCCCCCGCTGCCACCACGGCGGTGCTGACGGGCGAGACTTGCAGCGCATAGGCACAAAAGATGGGATCGGTGCCGAGGCCAAAGCCGACGGTCACTTTGTAGAGCGTGGCATCATAGCTTGGGATATGCCACCCGGCCGAATCATGGGTGAGCGTGACCGCTTTGTTGAGCGGCAGTATGAAGCTGTCGGCATCGCTGGAATAGGGAAACGCCGCCGCATTGGGGCTGATCTCGCCAGCCTTATAAATCGATGCGAACCAGGACACTGGCAGATCGCGGTTGAAGGCGATGTACACGTTGGTGTCGACGGTCTGCAATCCGGCGACGATGCGTTCCCCGCCAAGTTGGGCCAGGTCCGACGGAAAAAAGTAGCCACCAGTGCGATCGCGTAATCCTGCGCAGGTTTGATGGTGACGGTCGTGGTGGGCGGGTATGCGGTGGCTGCATACAGCGTGTCTGCAGCCACCGGGGTGAAGCGCGGGTTTGCCTGTGCGATCTCGTCGGGCGTCGGTGAGAAGGGGGTGGTTTTCACCGGGATGTCACCTTTGCCGAGCCGCACGGACGGTTGCGCCCTTCAGGGCCTGTTGCCGCCAAAGATGGCCTGGGCACCCGCGACCAGGAGGTTTTGGATGGTGGCGGCCGACTGCGCGCCGCTATAGCTGAAGTTCACGGTGGTCGCGCCGTTGACGCTGGTGATCGAGAATTGCACCCCGCTCACCACGAAGTAAGCAAATCCGGCCGTCAACGCTGTCGCCACGGTGATCGTCCCGGTGAGGAACGTGTTCGCGACATAGCCCTCCGCTTCTTCTTCGGCGGAAAGCTTTGCCACGGAGGACGTGTCCCAGTGAACCTGCGTCACGGTATCCTGTTGGATCGTGGCGTCTTCCAGATACGCCATCGCCATCAACTGCGAATGCTCGTCGGATTTCAGGAAGGCGAGATTTTCCAGCAACGCGAACTGGGCTGGCTTGCCCGGCGCGATCTTCCACTTTCCGTTGTTCAGCAATGTTACGGTGCACGCCCCGCCGGAGAAGGAGCCGGGGACCGAGACCTGGGCGGAGTCGTTGCTGACCTGCGTCCAGTCGGCGAGGGTCGAGGATCCGAACGATCCGACGCTGATGTAGAAGCTCAGTTTCGGCGTCAGGGTCCGGCTCTGATTGGGCGAGGGTGACCAGGTCATGCCCATGAAGCCGCTGGCCGTCTGGATGCCGAACGACTGGTTGCTGTACCAGCCCAGCGCCTCGTTATCTTCCTGGTTGAAGGAGTTGGTGACGAGTTTGATGCTGTTCGGGCCGGTTGACGTGCTCGCTGCGTTAAGTTTTGGCCCCTTTTTGGGCGGAGCGTTGGCATAATCGGCGTTCCACACCTGGGCGAGATCGCTGTTTTGCGAGATCGTCGAGGTGACTTGAACGTCGAGGCCGACGGCGTTGTTGCTGGCACCGGCACCGACCGAATATTGCACGGGGATAACGAAGTAATTTGTGCTCGGATCGTTCGAGTCGATCGCGATCGACGCGCTCGAATTGGCGAAGACGTTCGGGTCGCTCGCGATTTCCGCAGGCCGGGTGAGAAAGCACCAGAACGTCTGCGTCGAGGACGACTGATTGACCAGATAGATGGTATATTGGCTAGGCATGATCATCTCCATTGCGAGAAGGATACGCTGCACATCACTAACTTGCGACAAGAGGTATCAGATCAGCCAGTCTAGGCGGTAGATCGCGATCCCGATGAAAGACGATCAATAGATATGATGCGTAGAAGGCGTCGGTGATAGTGTCATCGCAACATCCTATAAGCGACACGGCGGTCATACTATGGATGGATATTATTGCACCGTATTGCTGAACCAATTTGACGGTTTGTAGAGAGGATTGAGCGAGGTCGATCCGATCTGGAGCGAATGGCGCGCGGAAAGAGCGAGCGTCCGCTTCGTCGACGCAAACCGCTTTTCGGGGAATGTCGGAGGGGGCTAGATGGTCTTGACCGTAGCGGCTAGGCACAATGGCATGACCCAAGCGACTTCCATTGTATCTCCGCTTTCCGGCGCGGAGCGTCTTAAGCGCCGCATGGCGCGCGGCACGGCCTTTCTGGGCAGCGAGACCGCGATCATCTGTGGCGCGATGTCGTGGGTGTCCGAGCGGCACCTCGTCTCGGCCATTTCCAATGCGGGCGGGTTCGGCCTGATCGCCTGTGGCGCGATGACGCCGGAATTGCTCGATGCCGAAATCGCCGCGACCAAGGCGATGACCGACAAGCCGTTCGGCGTGAACCTTATCACCATGCACCCGGCGCTGTTCGATCTGATCGAGGTGTGCAGCCGCCACGGCGTCGGCCATGTCGTGCTGGCCGGCGGTTTGCCCCCGGCGGGATCGATCGACGCGATCAAGGCCAAGGGTGCCAAGCTGATCTGTTTCGCCCCGGCGCTCAGCCTCGCCAAGAAACTGATCCGCTCGGGCGTCGATGCGCTGGTCGTCGAGGGTATGGAAGCGGGCGGGCATATCGGCCCGGTGTCGACCAGCGTGCTCGCACAGGAAATCCTGCCCGACGTTGCCGACAAGGTGCCGGTGTTCGTGGCGGGGGGCATCGGGCGCGGCGAGGCGATCGCCGCGTATCTCGACATGGGCGCGGCGGGCGTGCAGCTCGGCACGCGCTTCGCCTGCGCGACCGAGAGCATTGCGCATCCGAACTTCAAGAAGGCCTTTCTGCGCGCATCGGCGCGTGATGCGGTGGCAAGCGTACAGATCGATCCGCGCTTGCCCGTCATCCCGGTGCGCGCGCTGAAGAATGCGGGCGCTGATCTGTTTACCGCCAAGCAGCGCGAAGTCGCGCAGGCGCTGGACGAGGGCACGATCGCGATGGCCGAGGCGCAATTGCAGATCGAGCATTATTGGGCGGGCGCCTTGCGGCGCGCGGTGATCGAGGGCGATGTCGAGCATGGCAGCCTGATGGCGGGCCAGTCGGTCGGCATGGTGACCAAGGAAGAACCCGTCGCCGACATCATCGCCAGCCTGATGGAGGAAGCCGCCGCCGCGCTGGCACAGCGCGCGGCCTGAGCCTCAGCCGAGCTGCGCCAGCCCTCCGCCGAGCATAAACACCGCCAGCGCCGCGCCGCCGCCGAAGATGAAGGCGATCAGCAGCGACAAAATGCCCGCGACCACGCCGCCCTGACGGCGGCGCACGAACGTGCTGCGCTGGCCGGGTTTGCCGAGCTTGAGTTCGACATAGCCCGCCGCCGCGCCGCCAAAGGCGGTCATCACCAGCGTGATCGCGGCCCCCAGCACCGTCTGGGTGGCGATGGCGATCGGCAGCAGCAGCGCAAACGGCGCGGCCATCGCGAAGGCGGCGAGCAGTTTCGCAATGTCGATCTCGTCCTTGCCGACCGGCGCGACCGCCAGCAGATCGGGCGAATCCTCCGCCGAAACCGTCAGCCAGGCAAAGCTGCCGACGAGCTGGCTCGCGATGAACACGCTGCCAAAAGCCAGGGTCGCCGGGAGGGGGAGGGTGTGCCCCTTGCCAAAGGCGACGAACAATAAGGGGGCCATGTAGATCAGCCGCACCACGATCTGGAAGGCGAGCGCCGGGTCGCGCGCGAGCAGCCGCCACTCCTTGGCGAAAATCGTGCGCGTCAGCCCGGCGTGAAACAGGCGTCCGCTGGCGCGGCCGGTCGGCTTGCTGCGCGACAGGCGCATACCGCCATCCTGATAGCCCGACAGGAAAAGCCGCTGCAGCGCCGATCCGGCGGCGACGAACAGCAGCAGCGCACCGCCCAGCAGGATGAAGATGGCGAGCGGATCGCCCAGGGCCGCGCGACCGGGCAAAGCGGAGAGCCCGTGCGATCCAACGCCGTTTGCGCGCAGACGCTCGAACAGCGCGACCAAGGCACCCGCGCGCCGGTCGCTATGCGACACCAATTGCGTGCCGAGGAAGATCGCGCCGCCGAGCACTGCGGCGACGATCTGGCCGACGGTGCGCGCGGCGCGCGGGCCGACCAGCGTAGCGATCGTCAGCGTCAGCGCGAGGCCAAGAGCGGCGGCGGCAAAGGCGAGCGCAGCGAGCAACGCGACCAGCCCGAACAGCTGTGGATGGCCGAGAATCGCAACCGGTACGACCATCGGCAACAGCAACGTCGCGTAGGTCAGCGCAATCGCGCCGGCGATCCCCAGCAATTTGGCCAGCAAGACCGTTCGCTCGGGCACGGGCGCGGTAAACAGCAGCGACAGGTCGCCGCTCTCATAGAGCGTGCGCTGGCTGCCGATCATCGCCTGCGCGGTCATGAAGGTCAGCGCGAGCAGGCTCGCCCCAAGCACGGCGATCAACATCTCGGGCAAGACCGGAATCGGGGTATCCCGCAGCGCCCAGCCGGTCGCACACCCGATCAACAGCCACAGCCCGAGCAGACCATAGCCAATCCAGCGCGACGCACCTTTGCTGGGGCGGGCGCGGAACGTCAGGCGCAATTCGTGCAGCGCCAGCCAGACGAAGCTTCCCGGCCGCGCCCGGCGCATCGCCCAGTTCATGCGGCCACGGGCTCCGCGCTGGTCAGGCGGATGAAGGTGTCTTCCAGCGTCATGCCCTCGGTGCCGGCACGGTCGCGCAGTTCATCGAGCGTGCCCTCGGCGAGCAAGCGCCCGCCGCCGATGATGCCAATGCGATCGGCCATGCGTTCCGCCACTTCGAGGATGTGGGTGGTGACGATCACGGTCTTGCCCGCTTCCACCTGCGCCCGCAGCGCATCCTTGACCGAGCGCGCCATGCTCGCATCGAGCCCGGTCAGCGGTTCGTCGAGGATCAGGAGCTTGGGATCATGGATCAACGCCCCCGCCAGCGCGACCTTCTGCTTCATGCCGCGCGAAAAGCCTTCGCAGCGCGTGTCGCGTTGCTCCCACAAATCGAGCCAGTGGAGCAGCCGATCGGCTTCGCGCGCCGCGAAGCCGGGGTCCATCCGCCACAGCCCGGCGACAAAGGCGAGATATTCGAGCGGCGACAATTTGTCATAGAGCATCGGCTCATCGGGCAGCCAGGCGGTGATCGCCTTGGCCCCGAGCGGATCGCGCCGCGTGTTGATACCGAAAATTTCGATCGACCCGGCGTCGGGCTTGGCGAGCCCGGCGACCATGCGCAGCGTGGTGGTCTTGCCCGCGCCGTTCGGGCCGAGCAGCGCGTAAAGCTGACCCCCGGCAATATCGAGATCGAGCCCGGTGATGACAGGCTTGTCGAAGCTCTTGGCCAGGCCTCGGATGCGCAAGGCGGGCGCGTGCGGGGAATCGATCATGTGTTCTGTTTAAGCGATACACCATGGCCGTCCAGTAGGTACGGCGCGCCTATGCGGGGTTTTCGGATCGCGCGCGTGCCGTTACAGGGCGACGTCATGCCGCACGCCGACCTCGATTTGCCGACGCAAGGCCGTATCGTCGCGGGCGAGCATCGCTTCGCGCTGCGCGTCTATTTCGAGGACACCGATCTTTCGGGGATCGTCTATCACGCCAATTACCTGCGCTATATGGAGCGGGCGCGTTCGGACATGCTGCGCCAGGCCGGCATCGACCAGCGTGCGCATCAGGAAAGCGGCGGCGGGGCGTATGCGGTGACCGCACTCAACATCCGCTATCGCGCGCCCGCGAAACTCGATGATGCGCTGCTCGTTGTGACCAGACTTACAAAAGTTCGCGCTGCATCGGTCGATATTCATCAGCGAGTCATGCGCGGCGGTGAGATACTGACCGAGGCAGACGTGACCGCAGCGCTGGTCGGTGCAGCGGGGCGCGCGGTGCGCCAGCCCAGGGATTGGATTGCCGCTTTCGCCCAAGTGATGGGCGAAGGCGTTACGACATCAGGAGATCAGCTTTCGTGAACGGATTCATGCTCAATACCGATGCGACGACCCTGTCGCCGATCGCGCTGTTCCTTCAGGCGGATTTGGTGGTGAAGACCGTGATGATCGGACTGATGCTGGCGAGCGTCGCGACCTGGGCGGTGATCCTTGGTTTCCTCTTCAAGCTGGGCAGCACGCGTCGCCAGATCACGCGGTTCGAGCGGGATTTCTGGAAGGCCGAGGATATCGATGCGTTCCACCGCGTGGAGAGCGAGAACACATTGCCGATCGCGCGCGTGTTTACGGCGGGGGTCGCGGAATGGCGGCGCTCGACCGCAGGCGGCCATGTCGACCGCGAAGGCACGCGAGAGCGGCTCGCGACGGCGATGGGCTCGGCGGTTGCAAGCGAGATCGATACGCTGTCGGACCGGTTGAATATCCTGGCGACGGTTGGCGCGGTCGCACCGTTCGTTGGCTTGTTCGGCACGGTGTGGGGCATCATGCGCAGCTTCACCGGCATTGCGGCGGCGCAGAACACCTCGCTCGCAGTGGTGGCCCCGGGCATTGCCGAGGCGCTGTTCGCCACAGCGCTCGGCCTGTTTGCGGCCATTCCGGCGGTGATCGCCTACAATCGCTTCAGCCACAGCATCAACCGGATCGAGGCGCGGCTCAATCGCTTTGCCGATGCGTTCCACGCAACCCTCAGCCGTCAGCTCGAAGTCGAGGTTCGGCGGTGAGTAGGATCTCCGGATCATTCTTGATGGCGGGCGGGGTATAAACCGCGATGGCGATGAACCTTCCCTCCCAGCGCGGCCGCGGGCGGCGCGCACCGATGGCCGACATCAACGTCACGCCGATGGTCGACGTGATGTTGGTGTTGCTCATCATCTTCATGGTCACCGCGCCGTTGCTGACGGCCGGCGTGCCGGTGAATTTGCCCGACAGCCGCGCCAAGCCGCTCGACCAGGACCAGAAGCCGGTACAGATTTCGATCGACGCGGCAGGCAAGCTGTTCGTCGACAAGGAAGCGGTCAATGAGGCGCTGCTTCCCGACATTCTGTCGCAGATCGCGGCCAAGGCCGACCCCGCCAAGCCGCCGCAAGTGTTCCTGCGCGCCGATCGCAAGCTCGATTATGGGCGGGTGATGCGCGTAATGGGCGAACTCAACCGCGCCGGGCTCAACCGCGTCGCGCTGGTCACGGTCGGCCAGGACGGCAAATGACGCGGCGTGACGGACTGGGGCTGGGGCTGGCTGTGGTCGGCCATGTCGCGGTGTTCGCGCTGCTCTCGCTTGCCTGGACGAGCGCCCCGCCCCCACCGCCGCAGAATAAGCCGATCGAAGTGTCGCTTGCCGACGATGTCGCGCTCGACCAGCACGCCCCGGCGGCACCCGAGCCGCCCGCACAGTCCGCCGCACCCGAAGCGGGGCCGCCCGAGGAAGCCCCGCCCCCGGCCAAGGTTGAGAAGGTCACGCCCGAACCGGCTCCACCCAAGCCGCAGCCGGAGGCCGCGCCCCCGCCCAAGCCAGCGCCCAAGCCCGTCCCCGCGCCCAAAAAGCCGGTGGCGGAAAAGCCGGACAAGCCGGTCAAGACCAAGACGCCGCCGGTGAAGGCTGCGGCTCCCGCAGCCAAGACCGAGGCCAAGGCGTCGGTGTCCAAGGCGGCCGGTACCAACCCGAAAGCGACCAAGCCGCGCCCGACCGGATCGCTGCTCGACGACGATTTCCGCAAAGGGCTGACCCAGTCCCCGTCGCGTGCCAAGGTGTCGCAAGCCGCCCCCGGCGCGACGATGGATGCCAAGGCGGCCGCAGACATCGGTTCGGCGATCCAGCGGCAAGTGCAACCCTGCGCCAACCGGCAGGTGATTCCCGGGCCGGGCGCGGCGAAGATCGTCGCTTATGTGCGGTTGCAGTTTAATCGCGACGGGTCGCTGGCCGCACGCCCGGCGATCCTGCCGAGGCACAGCGGCGTCGATGACGACAATCGCATCTATGTCGATGCGGTGGACCGTGCCGCGATTGCGACCTTCATGGGCTGCACGCCGCTACGGGGCCTTCCGCTCGAGCTTTATGACGTGCCACGCGGGTGGAAGGTGTTTACCCTGACCTACCACATGCCGGGCTGAGAAGGACGATGATGCTCCACAAGATGATCTTCGCGCTTGCGCTCGCCGGTGTCACCGCTGGGGCAGCCCAGGCGCAGACCGCAGCGGCTCCCTTGCCTGTGCCATTTCCCAGCGGCCCGCAGGCGACCCCGCAGACCGGGACCTCGGCACCCCAGGCACCGGGCCAGCCCGGGAGCTCCAACCCGCAGCAACAAGGGGAATTGGTGGTCGATGTCGTGGGCGGCGTGTCGGCTCCGCTCGGCATCGCCATTCCGGTTATGCCGACGTCCGAGGTGGTGAATACGCCCGCCGGGCGCACCGACCAGCTCGGGCAGCAGCTCGCGCAGATCGTCACCACCGACTTGCGCAACTCGGGCCTGTTCAAGCCGCTCGATTCGGGCGTGAAACCGGTGCTCTTCCCCGAAGTGACCGCGCCGACCTTCGACTATTGGGGTGGGGCGGGGGCGTCGGCGCTGGTACAGGGGTTCATCCGCGCCAATGGCGATGGCACGCTGACGGTCGGCTGCTATCTCTATGACGTGTTTTCGCGCGCGGAGCTGGCGCGGCAGGGCTTTGTCGTGCCGCCGAGCGAATGGCGGCGCGCCGGACACAAATGCGCCGACATGGTCTATTCGAAGCTGACCGGCGAAGGCCCGTATTTCGACAGCCGCGTCGTCTACGTCTCTGAGACGGGCCCCAAGGGCAAGCGGATCAAGCGGCTGGCAATCATGGATCAGGATGGTGGCAACCACCGCTTCCTGACCAACGGCCAGGCGATCGCGCTGACGCCGCGCCTTTCGCCCGACCAGCGCTCGATCGTTTATATGAGCTATGTCGACGATCGCCCGGCCATCTATGTTTATGATCTGGCGAGCGGCCGGCAGCGGCTGCTGGTGCCCAACACCAATTTGACGTTTGCGCCGCGCGTATCGCCCGACGGCAAGTGGGTGCTGTTCTCGATGGCGGTCGGCGGCAATACCGACATCTACCGCGTGCCGCTGAGCGGTGGCACGCCGCAGCGGCTGACCGATTCCCCCGCGATCGACACCGGCGGCACTTATTCGCCCGACGGTTCGCGCATCGTGTTCGAGAGCGATCGTTCGGGCACGCAGCAATTGTACGTGATGAACGCCGACGGATCGCAGCAGCAGCGCATCAGCTTCGGCAGCGGGCGCTATGCGACGCCGGTGTGGAGCCCACGCGGCAATCTGATCGCCTTCACCAAGATTGGCGGGTCGTTCCGCATCGGCATCATGAGCCCGGCCGGCGGCAATGAGCAATTGCTGACCGACGGTGCGCAGGATGAAGGGCCAAGCTGGTCGCCCAATGGCCGCGTGCTGATGTTCTTCCGCTCGAGCGGTGGCGGGAACGGGCGCGCCGATTTGTGGTCGGTCGATCTCACGGGGGTGAACGTTCGCCGCGTTCCGACGGTGCTCGATGGATCCGATCCCGCCTGGGGACCGTTACGCCCCTGACGCAAATTGTGTGTACGCTTGTATCACCACCTTTCCCCTAAGGAGACGCTGACATGGCTAAATTGACGACCTCGCTGCTGATCGGGACCGCATTGTTCACTGCGGCTTGCGCCAAGAAGCCGCCTGCGGTCATTCCGCCTGCGCCCGGCCCGTCGGTCGTCGATCCCAATGCCGGCCAGGGCAGCATCGCGCCAGGTTCGCGCGCCGACTTCGAGCGTTCGGTCACCAGCAACACCGTCAATTTCGCGCTCGACAGCTTCTCGCTGGATGACCGGGCACGTTCGATCCTCGACAGCCAGGCGCAGTGGCTGACGCGTTACCCCAACGTGCCGGTCAGCCTGGAAGGCCATTGCGACGAGCGCGGTACGCGCGAATATAACCTCGCGCTGGGGGATCGTCGTGCGCTCGCCGCCAAGAATTATCTGGCTGCGCGCGGCGTTGCGCCGGGTCGCATCTCGACGATCAGCTACGGCAAGGAACGCCCGATCGCACTGGGTTCGGACGAAGCTGCCTGGGCACAGAACCGCCGCGCGGTTACCATCGTTCTCAATTGAGATCGCCTGCTCCGCCTTGGCGGGGTTGAGACAAAGGGCGGCGTCGGCTTTGCCGGCGTCGCCCTTTTGCTGTCTGTCACCCGTTCGCCTCCGTCCTTTCGCCCTCTTGCGGCGCACCTGACTTCGATATAAATATGATATCATATTTAACGGGAGGAACAGATGGTCGAGTCGGGTACACGCAACACCGCGCTGACGCTGTCGCGCGAGCATGGCGCATCGACGTCGAGCGGCTATGCGATGCTGCTGGTGATGCTGGCGTCGCTGGCGCTGGGAGTTTTCGGTGTGACGTTGCTCAAGCACCAAGCCGATCTGGGCGGGCCGATCGTGGCGGTGGCGAGCATCGTGTTCGTTTTCGTGTCCGGCGGTTTCTATATGCAGCAGCCCAATCAGGCGACGGCGATCACGCTGTTCGGCGCGTATAAGGGCACCGATCGCAATACCGGTCTGCGCTGGCTGTTGCCGTGGCTGGGGCGCAAGAAGGTGTCGCTGCGCGCCAACAACATGATTTCGGAACGGCTGAAGGTGAACGACCTGCGCGGCAACCCGATCGAGA
Organism: Sphingomonas sp. PSPC2-2; assembly: GCF_049897725.1. Taxonomy (NCBI): domain Bacteria; kingdom Pseudomonadati; phylum Pseudomonadota; class Alphaproteobacteria; order Sphingomonadales; family Sphingomonadaceae; genus Sphingomonas; species Sphingomonas sp. PSPC2-2. The sequence continues at coordinate 275,538 of NZ_JAFCWU010000003.1, forward strand.
TCGCGGCGCAAGTCGTGTGGCGCGTGACCGATACCGCGCAGGCGCTGTTCGATATCGACGATTACAAGGCATTCGTGATCGTCCAGATCGAGGCGGCGGTGCGCACGATCGGCGCGCGCTACCCCTATGACGATTATGAGCATCAGGAAGTGACACTGCGCGGCAATCACGATCAGGTCGGAGCGGAGCTGCGCCAGGAATTGATCGCGCGGTTGGTGACGGCGGGCATCACCGTGGACGAATGCGGCTTCACGCACTTGGCTTATGCCCCGGAAATCGCGGGCGCGATGTTGCGGCGGCAACAGGCGCAAGCGGTGGTCGCGGCGCGCAAGACATTGGTCGAGGGCGCGGTCGGCATGGTCGAGATGGCGCTGGATCTGCTCTCCGCCAAGGGGGTGGTCGAACTGGACGACGAACGCCGCGCGGCGATGGTCTCCAATCTGATGGTCGTGTTGTGCGGCGAGCGCGATACCCAGCCGGTCGTCAACGCCGGTTCGCTCTACCAATAGGACGCGCACCTTGGCGGCTCCCCCCAAAAAGGCGTTTCCCTTGCGTCTCGACCCCGCGCTGTATGCCGCGGTCGAGCGGATGGCGGCGGCCGATTTGCGGAGCGTCAATGCCGAATTCGAATGCCTCTTGCGCGAGGCGCTGGCCAAGCGCGGCGTGAAACTCGCTGCCCCCAATCCGCCCCGGCGCGGGCGCCCACCCAAGGGAGAAGACCGTGAAGACGCGTGATCTGGTCGATCATTATCGGGTCGAAAAGGGCTATTGGTTCGTGCCGCACATGTTTGGCTTCGGCGTCACGCCGGTGACGTGGCAGGGCTGGGTGGCCACGATCGTTTTTGCTGGCCTGTTGAGCGCCGACATCCTGCTCCTGCGGGACCAGATCGGGCAAATCGGCATCGGCGTGGCATTGGTCGGGCTGTTCACGATGATCGCGATCCGCAAGACGCAGGGCGGGCTGGGCTGGCATTGGGGAACGCGCAAATGATCCGCGCCACGCTTCTCGCCGCGGCGGCGCTGATCGCCTCTCCCGCTGTCGCCACGACCCCGGTGCCGACTGACCTCACCGCACCGGGCCCCGAAGGGGCGCTCGCGGGGACGCTGCTCGATCCCGACGCCAAGGCCCCGCTGGTTCTGCTGATCCCGGGGTCGGGGCCGACCGACCGCGACGGCAACAATCCGCTGGGCGTGGCGGGCGGCCCCTATCGCCAGCTCGCCGAGGCGCTCGCCGCCAAGGGCATCGCCACGCTGCGCATCGACAAGCGCGGGCTGTTCGGCAGCAAGGCGGCGCAGGCCGACCCCAATGCCGTAACCACCGCCGATTATGCCGCCGACGTACAGGCGTGGAGCAAGGTCGCACGCGCCCGGACCGGGCGCGCGTGCATCTGGCTGCTCGGCCATAGCGAGGGCGGGTTGGTCGCGTTGCAGGCCGCGCAGAGCCCCGTCGGGATCTGCGGGTTGATCCTGGTGTCGAGCGTCGGCCGCCCGATGGGGGCGGTGCTGCGCGAGCAATTGCGGGCGAACCCGGCCAATGCGCCGCTGCTGCCCGCCGCCGATGCGGCGATTGCGTCGCTGGAGGCGGGCAAACGAATCGACGCGACGCAATTGCCCGTGCCGCTGCAGACGCTGTTTCCTGACCGTTTGCAGGGCTATTGGATCGACTTGCTGTCGCACGATCCCGCACGGCTTGTTGCTGCGGTAAAACTGCCGGTGCTGATTCTGCAGGGCACGCGCGACATACAGGTGAGCGTCGCCGATGCCGAGGCGCTGCATCGCGCCCAGCCCAAGGGCACGCTGACGCTACTGCCCGGCATCAACCACGTGCTGCGGCCAGTGGCGAGCGACGATCGCGCGGCCAACCTTGCCACCTACCGCGATGCGACGCTGCCGATTTCTCCTAGCGTGGCGGACGCGGTCGCGACGTTCGTGGGGCGGTAGCGCGGGTGCGAGCTGCCCCATACCGTTCGGGCTGAGCCTGTCGAAGCCCACCCCCTCCGCGGCACGCGCCGTTGCGTGGGGGAGGGTGCCCTTCGAGAAGCTCAGGGCGAACGGAAGGCGGGGTCGAGTGGTCTCACCCCAACGCTGCGTCGAGCAATTTGGCGAGGCGCAGGCCGCCGCGTTCGACCTCGAGCCGGGCGACGGGCACGAGCTTCTCGATCGTCGCTTCGTCGAGTGTCACGCGGGCCGGGGTCGGCGCGCACGGGTCGGCCATCGCGCTGCCATAGGCTGCGTCATGCGCGACGTGCCAGCTTTCGCGGCTCCAGTCGGTGACATCCCCCGCGGCGACTTTCGCGCGCACGGCGGCCGGATAGCGGTGCACCAGTGACGGGCCGGTGGTGATGGCGCGTTCGGCGAGATAGCCGTCCCAGATGCTGTGCAGGTTGAGCCGCGGCGGGCTGTAACTGCCATAAACCGCCTTCACGTCATTGCCGCCCTTGTCGTCCTTCTCGCCGGCATGAAGTGGCTGGTGGAGATCGCCGACGAAGTGGATCAGGAAAGCGAGTGCCTCGACGCGATCCTTTTCGGGTGCGTGACGGTTCTTGAGCAAGGCGACGTCGCGCGTGATTTGCGCAGAGACGCAATTGCCGTCCTTGCACGGCACCACCAGATCGAACGGGTGGCAGATGTTCACGTCCTGAAAATGCCAAGTATAGGCATAGCCGAAGCGCGATTTGCCGTTCGCATCCTTGAGCGGCTTGACGCAATCGGCCCAGACGCTGGCTTCGGCAATGGTCGCGGCCTTGCACTCGGGCGTACCGAGCAGGTCGAAATGGCGGAGCAGGTCGCGAATCGCGGCACGCGTCTTGGGGCGGACATTGGCTTCGGCGATGCGGGCAACGGTCTGATGGCCATATTCCCAATAGGCCGAAGCGGGCGCGGCGACGGTGGCGGCCAGCAGGGTGGCGAGAACGGCAAAGCCGGGGCGAACGCGACGGATACAGGTCATGGGATGGCTTTAGTCGTGTGGCGGGCATCGCGAAAGGCGTGATCGTCCCTCACCCTTCCGCCGCCTTGCGGCTCCCTCCCTCTCCCGATGGGAGAGGGAATTTCAGTCGTCGCCGAAAATGGCGACGTCGCGCTGGCCGTCGGAGCCGAGGCGCGCGCGGTACATGCCGGGGGTGGTGAAGTGCCACAGCGCCTCACCGTTGGGGCCGGTGACGATCACCCCACCGGTGCCGCCGAGCGCGGCGACCTCTGACAGCACGGCCTGAGCCGCAACCTCGAGCGATTCGCCTGCCAGGCGCGCCCGCGCGCAGATTTCGTGGGCGACGTTGACGCGGATGAAGAACTCGCCCGCGCCAGTGCACGACACCGCGCCCGCGCGGTCATCGGCATAGGTGCCAGCCCCGATCAAAGGCGAATCGCCGATGCGACCCCAATTCTTGCCGGTCACGCCACCGGTCGAGGTTGCCGCTGCAACATGGCCCGCCGCATCGCAGGCGACCGCGCCGACCGTGCCATATTTCATGTCGACGTCGAACGCGCCGCCACCGCCGAGCATCTCATCCAACTGAGCACGGCGTTCGGGCAGGATCAGCCAGTCCTGCGTCGCGGATTCGCAACCCTGTTCCCGCGCGAAGGTTTCGGCACCCGCGCCGCTGAGCAACACGTGCGGGCTGTGCACCATCACCGCGCGGGCGAGCGACACCGGGTGGCGCGCGGTCGTAACGCCCGCCACAGCACCCGCCGCCCGGTCGCGCCCGTCCATGATCGCGGCGTCAAGCTCGGCCACGCCCGCGCGGGTCAGCGCGGCACCGCGCCCGGCGTTGAAATGCGGGTCGTCCTCCAGCACGCGCACCGCCGCTTCGACCGCGTCGAGCGCTGCACCGCCATCCGCGAGGATCGCCGCCCCGGCATTGAGCGCGCGGCCGAGACCCGCGCGCGCGCCCTCGGCTTGCGCAGGGGTGATCGTGTCGCGCGTCATTTGCCCCGCGCCGCCGTGCAGCACCAACGTCCAGCTCATCGCATCCCTTCCTTACGAGCGCGCGGTCGCAGGCCGATCAGCGGCCGCAACCAGCCGATTTCGCGCCCCACCGCATAAAAGATCCAGCAGCCGCCGAGCGTCGCCACCAGCAGGATAGCGAATTCCGCAGCGCGCGGCAGGCCGAAGTGGAGCAGCCAGCCCTCGACCCCGACGATGATCGTCTGGTGGATCAGGTAGAAGGGAAACACCGCTTCGGTCAGCACGCGTCGCCACGGGTGATCGCGATTGAGATAGGAATCGGCGAGGCCGATCAGTGCGACGATCATGCTCCAGCCCTGTAGCGCGCGGGCGCTGGCGAACAGGAGGCCCCACGGCCAGGCCGGGCTGGCGCTGTTCGGCCAGCGCAGCTCGATTGCCGCGACCAGCGCGTAGCAAACCAATGCGGTGACGAGCGCCCACGGCCACCACCGCCGCATCGCTGCAAGCCCGCTCGCGGAGCCAGCAAGCGCGAAGCCGAACAAGAAGCCTGGCAGATATTGCGCGTGCGACACCAGATCGCCGACCAGATCGTTGGTCGGCGCGACGCCGGGGAACAGCCACGCGCTGACCACCACCAGCCACACCGCCGGGATCAACCACACCAGCACGCCGCCAAACATGCGGTCGAACACAGGCTGGAGGCTCCGTTGCCCGACCAATGCGACCGCCAGCGCCAGCAGCATCGTATAGATCCACAGATAGCCGACGAACCACAGATGCTGCCAAGTCGGCAGCGCGATGCCGCTGATGGTGACAAAGCGGAAATAATCATGCCCGAGGAAATAGGGAAAGCCATGCGGATAGCCGTGCTGGGTGACCAGTTCGACCCACGGCTGCACCGGCACGATCACCACCACCCCGAACAGCAAGGGCAGGATCAGCCGCAGCGTACGGTTGGCGACGAAATCCTTGGTGCCATCCCCGCGCACCAGCAACGCGCGGCTGGCATAGCCCGACACCACGAACAGCAGCAGCAGGCGCCAGCTGTTGATCGCCAGCATCGGCACCACCACCCATGGCAGCGGCTGCGCGGTCTTGGCATGGAAGCCCCAGGGGACGAAGACCATGCCGATATGATAGAGGATGAGCAGGCCGAATGCGCCGATGCGCAACCAGTCCAGTCCGTAATGCCGTTCCATCCGGGGGCCTTAGGGTGTTGTCTTTGCGGGCGCAAACTCTAGCGGTTTCGGTTGGCGCAGGACGGCGCTATAGGGGCACCGCAACCCAGAGGAATTTCTCCATGTCCGTTCGCCCGTGGCGCGACATTACCCGCCGCAAGAGCCGCCAGATCATGGTCGGCAACGTCCCCGTCGGCGGCGACGCGCCGGTCACCGTCCAGACGATGACCAACACCCCGACCAGCGATGCCAAGGCGACGATCGACCAGATCCGCCGCTGCGAAGATGCCGGCGTCGACATCATCCGCGTGTCGTGCCCCGATGTGGAGAGCACCGCCGCGCTGAAGCAGATCGTCCGCGCGAGTCGCGTGCCGATCGTCGCCGATATCCATTTCCACTATAAGCGCGCGCTCGAAGCCGCCGATGCGGGCGCTGCGTGCCTGCGCATCAACCCCGGCAACATCGGCTCGGCCGAGCGCGTCAACGAAGTCGTCAACGCTGCCAAGGCCAATGGCTGTGCGATTCGCATCGGCGTGAATGCTGGCAGCCTCGAAAAAGACTTGCTCGAAAAGTACGGCGAGCCGTGCCCCGAGGCGCTGGTCGAATCCGCGCTCGACCATATCAAGCTGCTGCAGGACCGCGACTTTCACGAATTCAAGGTGGCGGTGAAGGCGTCCGACCTGTTCCTGGCGGTGGCGGCGTACCAGCAACTGGCCGAGACGGTCGATTGCCCGCTGCATCTGGGCATTACCGAGGCCGGCGGCTTCGTCGGCGGCACGGTGAAGTCGGCGATCGGGATCGGCTCGCTTTTGTGGTATGGCATTGGCGACACGTTGCGCGTCTCGCTTTCGGCCGAGCCCGAGGAGGAAGTGCGCGTCGGCTTCGAGATCCTGAAGGCGCTCGGCATCCGCAATCGCGGCGTGCGCGTGGTGTCGTGCCCAAGCTGCGCGCGGCAGGGCTTTGACGTGATCCGCACGGTGCAGGCGCTGGAGGAACGGCTCCAGCACATCCGCACCCCGATGTCGCTGAGCGTGCTCGGCTGCGTCGTCAACGGCCCCGGCGAAGCGCGCGAGACCGATATCGGCCTCACTGGCGGCGGCAATGGCAAGCACATGGTGTATCTGTCAGGCGTGACCGACCACACCGTGAACAGCGAGGACATGCTGGAGCATATCGTCAAGCTGGTCGAGGAAAAGGCCGCGGCGATCGAGGCGCATGAGGCGGCAGTCGCGGTGGCGGCGGAATAGGAACGCGCGCCGGGCCTTGCGCGCCCGGGATTCTGGGTATGGGGCAAGCCCCCGTTCCGCCCGCGTTGACGGCTCCTTAGGCACAAGGCTTAGCCCGACCCTAAGGAGCCACGCGCTATCAAGCCGTCATGAAAATCGCGCTTGGCCTTGTCGTTCTTGCAGGCATTGGCATTGGCCTTGCGCTTCCTGCTGCGCGACCTGCCCCGATCGCTGTCGTGGCAGCGACGCCCCCCGCCGAGATGCCCGTCGCGACCCGGATCGCACGCAGTCCCAGCGGGCACTTCCTCGCCGTCGCCAATGTCAATGACGAGCCGGTTCGCTTCCTCGTCGATACCGGTGCCGATACCGTCGCGCTGACGCTGGACGATGCACGACGCGCGCATGTCGCGTTCGATCCCGCCCAATTCACCGTGATCGGGAAAGGCGCTGCGGGCGATGTTCGCGGGCAGGAAGTGCGAATCGCCTCCATCGTGCTGGACGGCAAGCGCGCGAGTGACGTGCGCGCGGTCGTGCTTCAGGACAGCGAGATGTCGCTGCTCGGCCAGAATTACCTGCGGCACATTGGCTCGGTGAAAATAGCCGACGACACCATGACGCTGGAATGAGCGAGCCGGCGCAAGGGTGACGCTGAGGGTGCAGGCCGCTATGCCCAGCGCCATGAAGCCCGTTTCCGCCACGCTCGCCTTTACCGTCGCCGCGATCGGCATCGCCACCTATTCGACGATGGACGTGCTGATGAAGGGGCTGTCGATCGCCAGCGGGGCCTATTCGGCGGTGTTGTGGCGATCGGTGGTGGGTGTGGCGCTGCTCGGCACGGTATTCGTCGTGCGACGGCGGCCGTGGCCGGGGCGGGCGGCGTTGCGGCTGCATGTGCTGCGCGGCGCGACCGCGGGGGTATCGGTGCTGCTGTTCTTCTGGGGCCTCGCGCGGGTGCCGATGGCGCAGGGTGTGGCGCTGACCTTTCTTGCGCCGCTGATCGCCTTGTATTTCGCGGCCGCGCTGCTGGGGGAGACGATCCGGCGCGGGGCGATCCTTGGCTCGGTGGTGGCGAGCGCTGGGGTGCTGGTGATCGCTGCGGGCGAGGTGCAGGCACATGCATCGACCGCACATGTGCTGGGGTCGATCGCCATTTTCGCCGCCTCGATCTTCTATGCTTATAGCCTGATCCTGCTGCGGCAGCAGGCGCAGGTCGCCGATCCGCTGGAGGTCGCCTTGTTCACCAGCATCGTGCTGGGCGCGTTGCTGCTGATCGGCGCACCGTGGTTTTCGGGGCTGCCGACGGTGGCGCAATGGCCGCAGATCGGCGCGGCGGCGGTGCTGGGCTCGGTCTCTGCAATGGCGCTCGCCTGGGCTTACGGTCGGGCCGAGGCGCAGGTGCTGGCACCAGTGGAATATACCGCCTTTCTGTGGTCGGCTTTGCTCGGTTGGTGGGTGTTCGGCGAGACGGTGTCGCTCTACACGACCCTCGGGGCGGCGCTGATCATCGCGGGGTGCGTCGCTGCGGTGCGCGGCCATGCCGCCGCCGCCCCGCAAACCGAGGCTGCCGCATGACCCATATCCGCCCTGCCACCCCTGCCGATGTGCCGCTGATCCTGCATCTGGTGCGCGAACTCGCCGAATTTGAGCGCGAGCCCGACAAGGTGGTGGCGACCGAGCCGTTATTGCAGGACGCGCTGTTCGGGCCGCACCCCGCAGCCGAGGCGGTGATCGCCGAACTCGACGGCAAGCCCGTCGGCATGGCGTTGTTCTTCCACAATTTCTCGACCTGGACTGGCTGGCGTGGGCTGTATCTGGAGGATCTGTATGTCACGCCCGAGGCGCGCGGGGCGGGCGTGGGCAAGGCGTTGCTGAAGCATCTGGCCGCGCTGGCGGTGGCGCGGGGCTGCACGCGCTTCGAATGGTCGGTGCTCGACTGGAACGAGAAGGCGATCGACTTTTATCGCTCGATGGGGGCAGCGCCGATGGAGGAATGGACGGTGTACCGCGTCACCGGCGATGCGCTGGCGACGCTGGCACAACCGGCGTGACGGCGACGCGGGTCCACGGACCCGCGCCGATCGCGCTCAAGCGGTGATCTGAACGATCGCGTCGACTTCCACCGCCGCCCCAAGCGGGAGCGCGGCGACGCCGACGGCGCTGCGGGCGTGTTTGCCGGCTTCGCCGAACAACGCGACCATCAGGTCCGACGCGCCATTGGCGACCTTGGGCTGATCAGTGAAATCGGCGGTCGAATTGACGAACACGCCGAGCTTCACGATCCGTTCGACCCGGTGCAGCCCGCCAAGCGCTGCCTTGATCTGCGCGACAAGCATCAGCGCGCACGCTTGTGCAGCGGCAGCACCGGCTTCGAGATCGACCGAATCGCCCAGCCGCCCGGTGATGACCGCGCCATCCTTGAACGGCAATTGGCCCGAAATGTGGAGCAGCCCGTGCGCATCGACGGTCGGCACATAAGAGGCGACGGGTGCGGCGGCGGCGGGCAAAGCGAGGCCGAGTTCGGAAAGCTTGCGGTCGATACGGTCGGTCATGCGGAGGTCCTTTCGGGGGATGAGGCGGCGGGCAGCCCAGCTGCGAAACGGTCGGCGATCCACGCTTGCGCCGCCTGCCAATCATCGATGCGGACATGCGCGTCGGGCGCGGGCGGGACGTTGGGTGCGAGCGAGGGCTCGGAAATCATGTGCAGGCGGTAAACCTGCGGCGCGTGCTTGGCGACCGAGGCGTGGTGCACCGCGAGATCGTCGACGAACACCGTGACCGGGTTGCCATGTTCGGCGACCAGCCGCGCGACCGGATCGCCCTTGCCGCCCTGGTTGGTCTCGACGCGGTACGCCATGTCATGACCAAGCAATTGCGCGATGCGCGGTTCGCGATTGTGGTCGGCGAGGTTGGTCAGGATGACGACATCGGCGACTTGCGACAGCGCGGCGAGCGCTTCGCGGGCGTGGGGGACGAGCGTCTGGCGGCTCATCTCGGCGGGAAAGAAGCCCTCGAGCAGGCCCCACATCTCCTCGCGCGTCGGCACCGGGCCGCCCGAGATGCGCGTCATGCTGGTGGCGAAATCGCCGCCATTGGCGGTAAAATCGATGTCATGATGTTCGCGCAGCCACACGCCGAAATGCCGCACCATGTGCAGCAGCACTTCGTCGCAATCGCAGATCAGCAGGCCCTTCATGCGGCATTCTCCAGCGCAGCGCGGGCTGCCACAATCGCTTCGGGGCGCTCGCCAATCCCGTCGGCGCAGGCGATCAGATCGGGTTCATACGATTCCAGAAAGCCAAGCACTGCCGACAGCACCGCGGGTTCGCCCGCGCGCGTGCGCAAATCGGCGGGGGTCATGCCCGTCACATCGAGCAGGCGCAGCGCCCGGTCCGGCTCGCCCAGCGTCCACACCAGCGCGCGTAGCGCCAGTTCGGCCGGTTCGGGGTTTGTTTCTCGGGCGCGCATTGCTTAGGGAAATTCCATGGACCAGGACGATTTGGGCGTGGCAAAAAGGGTGCTCGTTGTCGAGGACAACGAACTCAACTTGAAACTTTTCTGCGATCTGCTGCGCGCGCACGAATATGTGACCGAGGGCGTGCGCGACGGGCGCGAAGCCGTGGCGCGCGCGCGCGCGTTCGCGCCCAACCTGATCGTGACCGACATCCAGCTGCCGCATCTGAGCGGCTATGATCTGATTCTGCAGTTCAAGGCCGATGAAGCCCTGCGCGATATCCCGATTATGGCAGTGACGGCCTATGCCGGGCGCGAAGATGAGGAGCGGATCCGCGCAGCGGGTGCCGATGCCTATGTGTCAAAGCCGATTTCGCTGATGCGCTTCGTGGATGCGGTGGCGGCGTTGGTCTAAGTCGTTCCAAACTCCGGGGAGATGAGCATTGACCGATTCGGATATCGCAGCGCCGGCGTATCGCAGAATCGGTGTTCCGTTGATGCTGGGCCTGATCCTGCTACCGATCGTGTTTTACTGGTTCCTATGGCGGCAGGGCTATTCGACGGCGGCCCGTATCGGGGCGGGGGTGTATCTGGTTCTTGGCTTGGCGTTATGGCTGGTGCGCATCATCCAACCGTAATCGATCGACGGTGCACAGCGCAGAAAAGCCGCAAGGTTGCCCTTGCGGCTCAAGCTCGCGACCTCCGCGCAGTGCGGCGCGGGTGTGAAAGACGGGCGGGCTATGCCGCCCGCGCGATCACTTGATCTTGGCTTCCTTGAACTCGACATGCTTGCGCACGACGGGATCATATTTGCTGAAGCTCAGCTTCTCGGTCTTGGTGCGCGGGTTCTTCTTGGTGGTGTAGAAGAAACCAGTGTCCGCCGTGCTGACGAGCTTGATCTTGACCGTGGTCGGCTTTGCCATGACCTGAATTCCTGTGATCTGAAAATGCAAAAGCGGCGAACCGGTCGCCGCTCTTAAGCGTCGCCCGATGAAGGAAGCAGCGCGTGATGTCAAGCACGACGGGACGATTCGGCAGGGCTTAAGCGCGTGTTTACCACCGCGCGCGCAAGATGCACGTCAGAGGGGACGAAATATGGCGGCACCTGACAGCGCAATCGCAATAGCCCAGGCCGAACTCGCCGCGCGAGTCGCGATGGTCGGGATGCGCGCGAGCGCCGCCTCAACCGCCGCGCTGGCGGCGGAGGTCGATTCGATTCGCGCGGCAGCGCAGGCCTATGGCCTGTATCCTGCGGTCGCAGTGACCCATGCCATCGATGCAGCGCTGGCGCGGGGCGAGCGCGGCGCGCTAGTGCTCGGCTGGATCGCGATCCTGCGCGACGCGGTATCGTCCGATCGCCACGATTCCCACGCTTGCGAAACCTTTGCTGCGGCCTGCTCGGTTCGCCTGGCCGGTTGAAGCGGAAGCAATGGACGTTCTGATGGCCGCCATCGTCGCGGCGCTGTTGGCGCAAGTAAGCGATCGCACGCCGTGGGCTGTTGCGGCGCTGGGCGACCGGTATGACGAAAAGGGCGCGGTGATCGCGGGCGTTGCGCTGGCGCTGGCGTTCGGCAATGCGGTGGGGGTCGTGGGCGGGATCCTGGTGGCACCGATGCTGTCGCCCAATGCGCAGGGGCTGTTGCTGGCACTGGCCTTGCTGTCGGGCGGCGTCGCCGGCTTCTGGCCTAGCAAGCCCGCTAAAGCACGCCGCTGGCGGCTGGGGCCGTTTGGGTCGAGCCTTGTGGCTGTGGGCGTGCTCGGCTTTGGCGATCGCACACAGTTCATCACGGCCGCTTTTGCGACGCAGGCCACCACTCCGGCCTTCGCCGGGATCGGCGCGACGATCGGCAGCCTGGCGGTGACTGTGCCCGCGACACTGCTGGGCGAACGGGGCCTGCGCAAACTGCCGACCACTGCGCTGCGCCTGGGCGCGGCGACGGTGTTGACGCTGGCGGGGGCGGTGCAGGCGTTGTCGGCGCTACGGCTCATCTAGCGATCCGATCGCTGAGATCGTAATTTTATCCAAGCCGACCGGGAGCCAATCGGCTATCGCTTCGTTGCAGCACCGAACCAAATATTCTGCCTGCGAATGGAGTAGATCATGGCCGCCGACGCACTCAAGACCCCCACCGATTTGAAGACCAATGCCGTCAAGACGGTGTCGCAGGCGCTTAACGGCATTCTCGCGGATTCGTTCGCGCTCTACCTCAAGACCAAGAATTTTCACTGGCACGTGTCGGGTCCGCATTTTCGCGACTATCACCTGATGCTGGACGAACAGGCCACCCAGATTTTTGCCGCGACCGACGATATTGCCGAGCGCGTACGCAAGATCGGCCAGACCACGCTACGCTCGATCGGCGACATTGCGCGCCACCAGACGATCAAGGACAATGACGCCGATTTCGTCGCGCCCGAAGCGATGCTGAGCGAATTGCGCGACGACAATCTCAAGCTGGTCGAAGCGCTGCGCGAAGCCAAGGACCTGGCCGATGCGGCCAAGGACAATGCGACCAGCGCCGTCATCGACGACTGGACCGATCAGGCCGAGCGCCGCGCCTGGTTCCTGTTCGAGGCTAGCCGCAAGGGCTAACGCCTTAACGCTTCGCCGGACCGACGGTGACGAGCCACAGGTCCGGCGGCGCGTGGACACGTAGCGGCGCGTTGCTGGTGCCGAGGCCACCCGACACCACCACCGTCCGGTTGCCGTCGTGGACGACGCCGCACAGATAGCGCCGCCGCGCCACCGGCACGCTGACGGGGCCAAGCAGCGGGAGTACAATCTGTCCGCAGTGCAGATGCCCCGCGAGTAGCAGCCGGAACGTCCCGGGAAACGGAGTTGGGGCGTCTGGGCTGTGGGTCAACACGACATGTGCTCCGTGCAGTTTCGCCATCGCTGCGATCGTTGTCGGAACGTTCGCATGATCGGTATCAAAATCCCCGAGCCCGCCGATCACGATCGGTCCGCGCTGAGTCGCGGTATTTTGCAAAACGGGAATGCCGATCCGTGCCAGTGCGTTGGTGACGGCTTGCGGATCTGTGTTGTAATCGTGATTGCCAAGCACCGCTACCGTGCCGAGCGGTGCCTTTAACCGCACAAGCGATTCGGCGATGAGCCGAGATCGCACCTTTGCCTGCGGCTTGTCATAGTCCGCGAGAAAGTCGCCGCCGATCAGAACCAGATCGGGCTTCAGCGCGTTGACCTGATCGACGATGCGATCGAGCCGCGCGCGGTCCATGCTGGCATTGCCGAGATGGATGTCGGTCAACAGCGCCAGCGTGATCGGCGGCGCACCCTTTGGCCAATCCGGCAACGTGACGGTTGTGCGGCGGACGATCGGATCGGCGCGGGAGGCGACATAGGCACCAAGCAGCAGAGCGAGCCCGATCAGGACCAGGCCCGCGACGAATCGAAGGATACGCGACATGGCGGGACTGCTAGCCGGACAGGGCGCGATGCGCCATGGTGCTGCGACGATGCGTGCTTTTGCCGATCTCCTGGACGGGCTGATCTACACCCGCTCGCGCAATGCGAAGCTGAAGCTGATCGTCGATTATCTGCGCGCGGTGCCCGATCCCGATCGCGGCTGGGCGATGGCGGCGCTGACCGGGGAACTCGACCTTCCCGGTGTGAAACCGGCGGTGATTCGGGCATTGATCGAGGAACGCGTGGATCCCGTGCTGTTCCGGATGAGCCGCGACTATGTCGGCGATACCGCCGAAACCGTCGCCTTGTTGTGGCCCAAGCCGCTGGTGGTGCCGGATGCGGAGCTACTCGGCATCGCGCAGGCAGTCGATCGGCTGGCGGCATTGTCGCGATCGGATACCCCCGCCGTGCTGGCCGCGATGCTCGACCGGCTCGACGCCGATGAACGCTTTGCCCTGCTCAAGATGGCAACGGGGGCGTTGCGGATCGGGGTTTCCGCGCGGCTCGCCAAAACGGCGCTGGCGCAGGCGTTCGCGCTCGATGTCGAGGCGGTGGAGGAAGTGTGGCACGGGATCGCGCCGCCTTATACCGCGCTGTTCGACTGGGCGGAGGGGCGCGGCGACCAGCCGACCAGCGCCGACGTGCCGGTGTTCCGCCCGTTCATGCTGGCGCATCCGCTGGAGGATTTGCGCGTCGATCTCGCCGATTATGCCGCCGAATGGAAATGGGACGGGATCCGCGTACAATTGGTGCATGTCGCCGGGCAAACGCGGCTGTACAGCCGGACCGGCGACGACATCACCGCCAGCTTCCCCGAAGTGGCGCGCGATTTCGCGACGCCGGGCGTGCTCGACGGCGAATTGATGGTGAAGGGCGACGCCCAAGGGGCGGCAACCGAAGAAGGGGGGGCCGCGAGCTTCAACGCCTTGCAGCAGCGTTTGGGGCGCAAGGTGGTTTCGGCGAAGATGCTGGCCGAAGCCCCGGCGTTCGTGCGGCTCTACGACATTCTTTACGATGGCGAGGAGGATCTGCGGGGCCTTCCGTGGAGCGAGCGCCGCAGGCGACTGGAGGCGTTCGTCCCGCAGCTCGATGCTGGACGGTTCGATCTCAGCACCGTCATTGCCGCTGAACATTTTTCCGCGCTCGAAGGCATACGCGCGGGCGCGCGCGATGCCGCGATCGAGGGGGTGATGCTCAAGCGGCGCGATTCGCCTTATGTCGGCGGGCGCAAGACCGGGCTGTGGTACAAATGGAAGCGCGACCCGCTGACCGCCGATTGCGTGATGCTCTATGCCCAGCGCGGGAGCGGGCGGCGATCGTCTTTCTACAGCGACTACACTTTTGGCTGCTGGACCGAACAGGGCGAGCTGCTGCCGGTGGGAAAGGCCTATTCGGGCATCACCGACGACGAATTGAAGATGCTCGATCAGTTCGTGCGCAACCATACCACGGCGCGCTTCGGCCCGGTGCGCGAGGTGGAAAAGACGCTGGTTCTCGAAATCGCCTTCGATTCGATCCACGCCTCCAAACGCCACAAATCGGGCGTAGCGATGCGCTTCCCTCGTATCGCACGCATCCGCACCGACAAGCCCGCCGCCGAGGCTGATACCGTGGCGGCGCTCAAGCGGATGATCACCTGAGGCGGCGTGACACGGCCGGGGTGCGGCCTTATCATTCCCGCGATGACCGACTTGCGCACTTTATACCCCGAGCTCGAACCCTATGCGACCGGCATGCTCGACGTCGGCGATGGGCATAGCGTCTATTACGAACGCTGCGGCACGCCGGGGGCGACGCCGGCAGTGTTCCTGCATGGCGGGCCGGGTGGCGGCATTTCGCCGAGCCATCGTCGCCTGTTCGATCCGGCGCGCTATGACGTGCTGTTGTTCGACCAGCGCGGGTGTGGGAAATCGACGCCGCATGCCTGTCTAGACGCCAACACGACCTGGCATCTGGTCGCCGATATCGAGCGGTTGCGTGCGTTGGTCGGGGTCGAGCAGTGGGTGGTGTTCGGCGGGTCGTGGGGATCGACGCTGGGGCTGGCTTATGCCGAAACGCATCCCGAACGGGTGCGTGCGCTGATCCTGCGCGGCATTTACACCGTCACCCGCGCCGAGCGGGACTGGTATTATCAGTTCGGCGTGTCCGAGATGTTCCCGGACAAATGGGCGGGCTTCCTCGCGCCGATCCCCGAAGATCAGCGCGGCGACATGGTGCAGGCCTATCGCCGCATCCTGACTGGCGATGATGCGCAAGCGCGGCTCGAAGCGGCCAAGGCATGGACGATCTGGGAAGGCGAGACGATTACTTTGCTACCCGACCCCGCGTTGAGCGAGGCGTTTCAGGACGGGCATTTCGCACTGGCCTTCGCGCGGATCGAAAATCACTTCTTCGCGCATGATGCCTGGCTGAAAGAGGGCCAGCTGCTGCGCAATGCCGGGCGGCTGGCGGGCATTCCGGGCACGATCGTGCACGGTCGCTACGACATGCCGTGCCCGGCGCGGTACGCCTTCGCGTTGCACCAGGCCTGGCCCGAAGCCGAGTTCCATCTGATCGAGGGTGCGGGGCATGCCTATAACGAGCCCGGCATCCTCGACCAGTTGATCCGCGCGACCGATCGCTTCGCGGAGGGCTGAGACTGATGCGCTCGGTTTACAGTTCGTCCGCGACCGCACCGATCCAAATTCGTCACCCCGGGCTTGTCCCGGGGTCCACCGTGCCGGGATATCTGCACCGTGGCACTGTGCATCCCAGTGGACCCCGGCACAGGGCCGGGGTGACGGGCGCAGTGGTCTAACGCACCCAGCTTGCCAGCCAGTCGGCAAGGGCTTGCGGGCTGAGGCTGCGGGCATCGGCGAGGGCGGCGGTACGGCCCGCATTCTTGAGCGAATCGGTTTTGGGGTCGACGATCAGTACGCTCGGCACGCCGCCACCGAAGTGACCGTTCAGGCCATATTTCGCAGCAATGTCGAGATTCTTGTCGAAGCGGCCGACATCGACGGTGACGATTTCATAGTGTTTGGCCAGGAAGCCGCGCAGCTCAGGCAATTCCATCGTGCCCGCGAGGAGACGGCAATCGAGGCACCAATTGCCGCCAAGGTCGATCAGCAGCAATTTGTGCTGCGCCTTGGCGCGTGCGCGGGCGGCGGCGACCTGGGCCTTTGCGTCGGCGGTTTCGTCATAGGGAAGCGGGAGCGGGGTCTTGAGCTGCGTGAAGCTGGTCGCGGCGACCTTTGGGGCAGGGGCGGCGAGGGCCGGGGCAGCAAGAGTCAGGGCGATCGCGGCGAGAACGAGGCGCATAGAGGGTCCTTCTACAGTCCTTCCGGCCAGTGCCGGGGTCGCCCGACTCGTAGGGTGGGGCGTTGAAATCGCACACAAAGAAAAACCCGGCAGGCCTAAAGGCCCACCGGGTTCAATCTTTTCGCCAGTGGCGCGAACGCTTACGCGATCGAGGTCAAATTGACCGCTGCCATCTTGCCGCGACGATCGACTTCGAGTTCGAACTCGAGCCGGTCGCCTTCGTTGAGCGAGGTCATACCACCACGCTCGACCGCCGAGATGTGCACGAACGCGTCGGGCTGCCCGTCGTCGCGCTGAATGAAGCCGAAGCCCTTCATCGCGTTGAAGAACTTGACCGTACCGGTCGCCTTCTCGCCGGTCAGCTGACGCTGCTGCGCACCGCCGGGGGCGGCACCGCGCGGTGCGCCGGGGCCTGCGTCACGGTCGCGCGGCGGGCCGCGGTCGGTGACGGGGAGAGGCTCGCCCTCGATCTTGAGGTCGGTCGCCGAAATGCGGCCGCCGCGATCGACGAGAGTGAAGCCGAGCGGCTGGCCTTCGGCCAGACCCGTCAAGCCGGCCTGCTCGACTGCGGAAATGTGCACGAACACATCTTCGCCGCCATCGTCGCGAACGACGAAGCCAAAGCCCTTCTGGCCATTGAAAAATTTGACGACGCCGGTGCCTTCGCCAACGACCTGCGGGGGCATGCCGCGGCCACCGCCGCCTGCGCCACCGCCGCCGAAGCCGCCACCCCCGCCGCTGCGGAAGCCGCCGCCACCGCCGCCACCGCCGAAGCGATCGCCACCGCCGCCGAACCGGTCACCGCCACCGCCGAAGCGATCGCCGCCACCGAACCGGTCACCGCCGCCGAAACCGCCGTCGAAGCCGCCGCTGTCGCCGAAACCGTCGCGCTTGTCGCGCCCACGCCCGCCACGATCGCCGCGGCGTCCTTTATCGAAACTCATGCCCTGTTCGTCTTCCCGGTTCGTCCGACATCGTTATAGCAACCGTTGCGTCGGACGAAAGACGCAGGGCTTCGTGCACCAAACCAAATGTGCCACCGACTCGTGTTAGCCTAAAATTTAAGGCGCTGCGAACAAATTCGTCGAAAATGCGGCGCGTCCTGTGTTGATCTTGCGCGACCGTGGCAATCCCGGCACAGGATGGTGCCATGTCGATCCTCCATTTGCTCGCCGATCCCGCCGCCTGGGCGGCGCTCGCCACATTGATCGTGATGGAGATTGTGCTCGGCATCGACAATCTCGTCTTCATTTCGCTGCTCTCGAACAAGCTGCCCGAAGGCCAGCGGGTGAAAGTGCGGCGCGTCGGCATCGGGCTGGCCTTGGGGCTGCGGCTGGTGCTGTTGTCGGCGATCGCCTGGATCGCCGGGCTGGTCGAGCCGGTGTTCGATCTCGGGATTGCCGGCGCGGTCGATGCGCACGGCGTTCCTTCCTTCGAAACCGCTTTTTCGGTGCGCGACCTGATCCTGATCGCGGGCGGGCTGTTTCTGCTGTGGAAGGCGACGACCGAAATCCATCACACGATCGACCCCGACGATTCGGGCGAGGTGCTCGACAAGAAGAGTTCGGTGGCAATGTCGTTCGGCGCGGCGATCGTGCAGATCCTGCTGCTCGACATGGTGTTCTCGATCGATTCGATCCTGACCGCGATCGGCATGACCGACGATTTGCCGGTGATGATCGTCGCCGTCATCGTCGCGGTCGGCGTGATGCTGATCGCGGCGACGCCGCTTGCCAATTTCATCGATCGCAACCCGACCGTGGTGATGCTGGCGCTCGGCTTTCTGTTGATGATCGGCGCGGTATTGATCGCAGACGGCTTCGGCGTGCATGTGCCCAAGGGGTATATCTACGCCGCGATGGCGTTTTCGGGGCTGGTCGAAACGCTCAACATCGCCGCGCGCAAGGCCCGCGCGCGCCAGCGGTAGCGGCGGACCCCCATTGAGCGCGCATCGATTCGCCGCTAGGGCCGGGCGATGACAGTGCATCTCCACGAAGAAGACATCCCCGCAAATCTGTTCGTCCCCGGCGTCGACATCGCGGTCGACACCGAGACGATGGGCCTGATCACGCCGCGCGACCGGCTGTGCCTGGTGCAGCTTTCGGATGGCGGGCCGGACGAGCATCTCGTGCGCTTTGCCCCCGACAGCGATTATGCCGCGCCCAATTTGCGCGCGCTGCTGGCCGATCCGGCGCGGGTGAAGCTGTTCCACTTCGCGCGCTTCGATCTGGCGGCGATCAGCCATTATCTCGAAGTGACCGCAGCCCCGGTCTATTGCACCAAGATCGCCTCGCGCCTCGTGCGCACCTATACCGATCGCCACGGGCTGAAGGAACTGGTGCGCGAATTGCTGGGGCAGGACATTTCCAAGGCGCAGCAATCGTCCGATTGGGGCGGCCCGGTGCTGAGCGAAGCGCAAAAGGATTATGCCGCGTCGGACGTGCGCTATCTGCACGCGATGCGCAACGAGCTTGACCTGCGCCTCGCCCGCGAAGGGCGCACCGACCTGGCACAGGCGTGCTTCCAGTTCCTGCCGTGGCGCGCCGAACTCGATCTGGCGGGTTGGCCGGAGGTCGATATTTTCGCGCATGCCTGATTCGGGGGCCATCCGCAGCCAGCGCCTGATCTGGGCGGCACCGGGCAGCAGCCACGATCGCACGATCGGCGTGCTGCGCGTGGTGTTGCCGATTCTGATCGGCGTGCTGGCGGCGTTCGTGGTGGTGCTGCCGCTGTATTCGGGCGGGGATGTCAGCTTCCTGCTCGACAAGAACAAGGTCGAAGTCGCCAAGGAGCGGTTGCGTGTCCAGTCGGCGACCTATCGCGGCAATGACGATAAGGGGCAGCCGTTCGCGCTGGTGGCAGGGTCGGCGATCCAGAAAAGCTCGGCCGAGCCGGTGGTGTGGTTGCAGAAGCTGTCGGCGCAAATCGGGTTGGCCGACGGTCCGGCTGATGTCGTCGGCGATCGCGGGCACTATAATATGGATCGCCAGCAGGTCACGATCGATGGGCCGTTGCAGGTGAAAAGCAGCGGCGGCTATCGGCTCGAGACTCAGAATTCGACCCTCGATCTCAAGTCCAAGACGCTGAAAAGCGGGGGCGCGGTCACGGGAACGGTGCCGCAGGGCACGTTCAGCGGCGACCAGATGAACGCGGATCTCGAAAACCATGTTGTTCGGCTGGACGGCAATGCCCGCTTGCGGATCGTCCCGCGAAAGACGAGATAGCGCACATGCGTCGCACCCTTGCCCTTATCGCCCTGTCGTCCGCCCTCGCGGGCGCAGCCTATGCGCAGACTGCGCATAATTCGACCGCGCCGATCAATTTCTCGGCCGACCATATCGAGCTGCAGGACAAGGCCAATCGCGCGGTGCTGACGGGCAATGTCGTGGTTAAGCAAGCCGAAATGACGCTGAATTCGGCGCGGATGACAGTCGCTTACACCGGCCAGATTGTGGATGGCAGCCCGCAAGTGTCGCGCCTCGACGCCTCGGGCAGCGTCACCGTCACGCGCCCCGACCAGACCGCGCGCAGCAATTTCGCGGTGTATGATCTCAACAAGCGCGTGGTGACGATGCTGGGCGCGGTAACGCTGATCCAGGGCGGCAACACCGTGAATGGCGGTCGGCTGACGATCAACCTCGATACCGGGCGCGCGGTGATCGACGGCAATTCGGTGGGCGGCGGTGCGACCGGAACCAAGAGCAGTGGCGGTCGCGTCAGCGGCACCTTCTCGGTGCCCAAGCGCGACAACTGAGGCGACCGCGCGCACGCTTCGGCTGGCGGCATCTTCCCAGCCGAACGGGTTTCGCCTAGGTTGCGCACGCGACCATGCACGAATCCTGCCAAATACGGCGCGGTAACCTTTCGTTCACTCTAAAGTGCGAGCACGGGACCTGTAATGACCGAGACCCTCACCCTCGAAAACGCCCCGCCGATCGCCGAAGTGCCGGTGCTGGACGGCTTGTCGGTCGTGTCGATCGCCAAATCCTATGACAAGCGCAGCGTTTTGACCGATGTGTCGCTGTCGGTCGGCAAGGGCGAGGTGATCGGTCTGCTCGGCCCGAACGGTGCCGGCAAGACGACGTGCTTCTATTCGGTGATGGGGCTGGTGAAGCCCGATTCGGGCCGTATCATGCTCGACGGACAGGATATTACCGGCCTGCCCATGTATCGCCGCGCGATCCTGGGGCTGGGCTATCTGCCGCAGGAAACTTCGATCTTCCGCGGCATGACGGTCGAGCAAAACATCCTGAGCGTGCTCGAACTCGCGGTGCCCGACAAGGAGCAGCGCATGGCGCGGCTGACCACCTTGCTCGACGAATTCGGGCTGACGCGGCTGCGCGATTCCCCGTCGATGGCGCTATCGGGCGGGGAACGCCGCCGCGCCGAGATCGCGCGCGCGCTTGCTGCCGATCCGTCGATCATGCTGCTCGACGAGCCGTTTGCGGGCATCGATCCGCTGTCGATCGCCGACATTCGCGATTTGATCTGCGAACTCAAGAAACGCGGTATCGGCGTACTCATCACCGATCATAACGTGCGCGAGACGCTCGAAATCGTCGACCGCGCCTATATCATCTATGATGGCCGCGTG
This sequence comes from Sphingomonas sp. PSPC2-2, assembly GCF_049897725.1. NCBI lineage: Bacteria > Pseudomonadati > Pseudomonadota > Alphaproteobacteria > Sphingomonadales > Sphingomonadaceae > Sphingomonas > Sphingomonas sp. PSPC2-2. The sequence goes on from NZ_JAFCWU010000003.1 coordinate 296,620, forward strand.
CTGTTCACCGGCTCGCCCGAGGAACTGGTGGCGGACGCGAATGTGCGGCGGCTGTATCTGGGTGAGGGCTTCTCGCTTTAGGGTATGCGGACTGCTCTTAATCCGTTCGTGCTGAGCTTGTCGAAGCACTGCTCGCCGCAGATGGGACCTTGCTCGCTGCGCGGGCCCTTCGACAGGCTCAGGGCGAACGGTATTTGGGTGGCCAGCCGATGAGCCTCGCGCCGCGCCTCGACCTGCGCCAGTCGCAATCGCTGGTGATGACGCCGCAATTGCAGCAGGCGATTCGCTTGCTGGCGCTGTCGAACCTCGAGGTTGAGGGCTTCCTCGCCGAGGAGATCGAGCGCAACCCGCTGCTCGAAGCAAGCGCACCCGATGATGACGGCCCTACGCAGGAACGCGAAGCCGATGCGCCGATCCGCGACGAACCCGCCACCGCCGACCAATTGCTGATCAGCGGGGGCGATGCCGGGGAGGCCTCGCTCGACGTCGATTTCACCGCCGAGAGCTTCCACCACGACAGCGCATCGGATTCGATCGGTGATCAGCCGGGCGCGGCGGGCATGGACGGCGCGCTTGGCCTCAACGGGGCCAGCAGCGGCGGCGGGATGGGGGAGGATGGCCCGGATTTCGACAGCTTTGCCGATACCGGCCTGACGCTGCAGGACCATCTGCTCGCCCAAGCGGGGACGGCGGTGGATGGGCCGGACCTGTTCATCGCGGCGCATTTGATCGACCAGATTGACGAATGCGGCTATTTGACCGCCGCGCTGCTCGATGTCGCAACCCGGCTGGGCGTGCCGCTGGTGCGGGTCGAGGCGGTGCTCGGCATCATCCAGACCTTCGATCCGACCGGGGTCGGCGCGCGCGATCTGGCCGAATGCCTGGCGCTGCAAGCCAAGGAGGCTGATCGCTACGATCCGTGCATGGCGCGGCTGATCGACAATCTCGATCTGGTTGCGCGCGGCGATCTCGCGCGGCTCAGGCGGTTGTGCGATGTCGATGACGAGGATCTCGCCGACATGATCCGCGAATTGCGCGGCTATGATCCCAAGCCCGGCTGCCGTTATGGCGGGGAGCCGACCCAGGCGGTGGTGCCCGATCTGTTCGTGGCGAAGCGCAAGGATGGCTGGGGCATCGAGATCAACGCCGCAACGTTGCCGCGCGTTCTGGTCAACCGCAGCTATTACAGCGAATTGTCGACCGCGCGCGGCGACAAAGCGAGCAAGGCGTGGCTGGGCGACATGCTCGCCAGCGCCAATTGGCTGGTGAAAGCGCTCGACCAGCGCCAGCGCACGATCATCAAGGTGGCGACCGAGATCGTGAAGCAGCAGGAGGCGTTCTTCCTGCACGGCGTCGCGCATTTGAAGCCGATGACGCTGCGCCAGGTGGCGGATGCGATCGAGATGCACGAATCGACGGTCAGCCGCGTCACCAGCAACAAATATCTGTCGTGCGCGCGCGGGCTGTATGAGCTGAAATACTTCTTCACCTCGGCGATCCAGTCGTCCGACGGTGGCGATGCGGTGTCGGCGCAGGCGGTGAAATCGGCGATCAAGGCGCTGATCGCGGGCGAGGGCGACAAGATCCTGTCGGACGATACGCTGGTCGAACTGCTCAACGCCAAGGGCTTTGACATTGCGCGGCGCACCGTCGCCAAATATCGCGAGGCGCTGGGCATCGGGTCGTCGGTGCAACGGCGACGCGCGCGGGCGCTGGGCGCGGGGTGATTGGCCTCGGATCGGGGTGCCCGGCAGCATCTTGATCTGCCGACGCTGAGCGGATACTCACGCGCCAGCATCAAGAGTCGGGACGACGCCCGACACCAACCTGCTTCCCAGCAAGGTGGTGCCTCCGTGCAAGCGGGGGGATGTGGCCGGACCGGCAACAAACGGGACTAAGCCACCTGTCGTACTGTTTCCTGGTGCCGAACCGGAAAAAGGACAGCGTGACGATGCCAAAAGCCCAGCAATTTGCCAGCGACAACTATGCCGGCATCTGCCCCGAAGCGTGGCGAGCGATGGAGCTTGCGAATGCGGGGTCGGCCAATGCCTATGGCGATGACGACTGGACGCAACAGGCATCCGATGCCTTTCGCAAACTGTTCGACACGCAATGCGAGGTGTTCTTTGCTTTCAACGGCACGGCGGCGAATTCCTTGGCGCTGGCGTCGCTCTGCCAATCCTATCATAGCGTGATCTGCTCGGCGCAGGCGCATGTCGAGACCGACGAGTGCGGCGCGCCGGAGTTCTTTTCCAACGGTTCCAAACTGTTGGTGGCACCGACGACAAGCGGCAAGCTTGACCCGCACGCGATTCGCAAGCTCGCCACCAGCCGCGCCGATATTCATTTTCCAAAGCCCCGCGTGGTGACCATTACGCAACCCACGGAAACCGGGCAGGTCTACACGATCGAGGAGATCGAGGCGCTGTCGGCGGTGTGCCGCGAACTCGGGTTGAGACTCCATATGGATGGTGCCCGATTTGCGCACGCGTGCGCTACGCTTGATTGTGCCCCGGCCGACATCACCTGGCGTGCCGGCGTGGACGTTTTGTGTTTCGGCGGCACCAAGAACGGCATGGCGGTTGGCGAAGCGGTGTTGTTCTTCGATCCCGCGCTGGCGCAGGATTTCGATTATCGCTGCAAGCAGGCAGGGCAACTTGCCTCCAAAATGCGCTTCCTGTCGGCCCCATGGGTGGGGTTGCTGGAGAGCGGCGCGTGGTTGACCAACGCGCAACATGGCAACGCCTGCGCGAAGGCCCTGGCAGCTGCGGTCGGAGACATGCCCGGCGTTGCGTTGATGTTCCCGGTCGAGGCGAATGCGGTGTTTCTGACCGCACCCGACATCGTGCTCGATCGCCTGCGGGAGCGCGGCTGGCGTTTCTACACCTTCATCGGCGGTGGGGCGCGCTTCATGTTTGCGTGGGACGCCGACCTGGCACGTGTGAACGCGCTGGCCCAGGATCTGCGCGAGATCAGTGGTCTCGTGTCGACCGAGGCCGCAGTGATGTTGGAGGATGCCTGACGCGTGTTGCGGACAAGATCCTGTTCGATCGAGCATTCTTTCAAGAACGCGTAGGATCTTGCCCGTCCTGCCCCTGCTTTTCTGTGCGATGGACCATTTCTGCGCGCTTGGCGTTATGATGGGAAGGATGATCCTTCGCTGCCGAGTACTTCGTGACGACTCCAGAAAAGCTACCTGTGCCTGACACTGTCGAACGCCCGACCGATCGGGCACCGCGGTTGACCGCCGATGCCGAGCGCATCGCGGCGGAGTTGATCGGGCAGGATCTGGGGACCGACCCGTTCGTGGCGGCGGTGCGCGCGACGCGGATGCCGATGATCATCACCAATCCGCGCTTGCCCGACAACCCGGTGGTGTTTGCCAACAACGCCTTTTGCCGGTTGAGCGGATATCCGCGCGACGAAATTCTCGGCCGGAACTGCCGTTTCCTGCAGGGGCCGGAGAGCGACCCCGCAACCGTGCAGCGCATTCGCGAGGCGGTCGAGCGGGTCGAGCCGCTCGAGATCGACATTCTCAACCACCGCAAGGACGGCGAGACCTTCTGGAACCGGCTGCTGATGGCCCCGGTGTTCGATACCGAGGGCGTGCTGGCCTATTTCTTCGCCAGCCAGGTCGATGTGACGATCGAGCGCGAGCGCCTGAAGGGGCTGGAAGACGATAACGCCTCGTTGATGGCGGAATTGACCGATCGGTTGCGGTTGCAGGAAGAACATGAGCGCGAACTCGCCTTCACCCTCAGGGCGGCACGGTTTGGCACATGGAGCCTGGATATTGCCAGCAAGCGCCTGACCGCGTCGGAAACGTGCAAGGAGATTTTCGGCCTGCGCGCCGATCAGCCGTTCACCTACCAGGATCGGCTGCAGGCGATCCATCCCGACGACCGCGGCAGGAGCGTGGCGGAGGTCGAGCGCTGCATCGCAGAGGGAAATGACTACGATATCGTCTACCGCATTTACCGCCCCGATGGCGAATTGCGCTGGCTGGCGTCGCGCGGACAGCCGTTCTTCGATGCGCAGGGCCGCGCGCTGCGCATCGCCGGGGTTTCGACCGACATCACCGACCAGCGCCGCGCCGAGCGGATGCGGTCCGCGCTGGTCGATTTGTCCGACGTTTTTCGCGATACCGAGGACCCCGACGATATCTCCTTTGCGGCGGCGGAGATCATTGCGCGGACGCTCGGGGTCAGCCGCGCCGGTTATGGCGAGGTCGACACGCGGGCCGAAACGATCACGATCGCGCGCGACTGGAATGCGCCGGGGGTGAACACGCTCGCCGGGGTGCTGCAGTTCCGCGACTATGGCAGCTATATCGACGATCTGAAACGCGGCGAAACCGTGATCGTCGAGGATGCCCGCACCGACCCGCGCACCGCCGAAACCGCCGCAGTGCTGGAGGAGATTTCGGCACGCGCCTTTGTCAACATGCCGCTCACCGAACATGGCGGGCTGGTCGCCTTGCTATACCTCAACCACGTCACACGGCGGACGTGGCACGAGGACGAGATCGCCTTCATGCGCGAAGTGGCGGAGCGAACGCGCATCGCGACCGAGCGTCGGCGCGCCGAACAGGAACTGGCGTTGCTTGCCGCCTCGCTCGAACAGCAAGTCGCCGAGCGGACCAGCGCGCTCCAAACTGCCGAGGATGCGTTGCGCCAATCGCAGAAAATGGAGGCGGTCGGGCAACTGACCGGTGGCGTTGCGCATGATTTCAACAATCTGTTGACCGTCATCCAATCGGCGACGGACTTGCTGAAGCGACCGGGACTGAGCGACGAACGGCGGGAACGGTATATCGATGCGATTTCCGACACTGCCGATCGCGCCGCCAAGTTGACGGGGCAATTGCTGGCCTTTGCGAGGCGGCAGGCGTTGAAGCCGGAAGTGATCGATGTCGGGCAAAGCCTGCACGTTATTTCCGACATGTTGCGCACGCTGACGGGCTCGCGCATCGTCATCGCGATCGACGTGCCCGACAAGCCGTGTTTCACCAATGTCGATCCCAGCCAGCTCGATACGGCCTTGGTCAACATGGCGGTCAATGCGCGCGACGCGATGAACGGTGCCGGGAATATCGCCATAGCGGTACGCGCGGTTCCCGCCATTCCGGCGGTTCGCGCGCACCCGGCGGTTGCGGGCCGCTATGTCGCGATATCGATCCGCGACACTGGAATCGGCATCGATCCCGATCAGATCGAGCGCATTTTTGAGCCTTTCTTCACCACCAAGGGGGTTGGGCAAGGCACTGGGCTCGGGCTTAGCCAGGTGTTCGGCTTCGCCAAGCAGTCCGGCGGCGATATCACGGTCGAGAGCAGCCCTGGCCAGGGTGCCACCTTCACCCTCTACTTGCCTCAGGTCGATCCGCCGACGGTACAGGCGACCGAGCCGCCGGTCGAAGGCGTTGCCGATGGGCACGGTGCCTGCGTGCTCGTGGTGGAGGACAATATCGAAGTCGGGACGTTCACCACCCAGTCGCTTGCCGAGCTTGGCTATGTCACGGTGTGGGCAGCCAATGCGCAGGATGCGCTGGCCGAACTCGCGCACGATGCCGCGCGCTTCGACGTGGTTTTTTCGGATGTGGTGATGCCCGGGATGAACGGCGTGGCCTTGGCCAAGACGATCCGGCGCGACTATCCCGATCTGCCCGTGGTGCTGACATCGGGGTATAGCAGCGTGCTGGTCGAAAGCGTGCCCGATGGCTTCGAGCTGCTGCACAAGCCGTATTCCGTCGAGCAACTTTCGCGCGTGTTGCGCAAGACGGTGCGGTGAGCCGGGCTGCAAGCGGCGCTGGCGCAATCGCAGGGGCTAGTCGTCTTCATCCTCAAAGCCCAGCAACGCCAGCGCGCGCGCCTTGATCTGGTGCGTCTGGCACCAATGCACCAGCGCATCCTCGCGGCCATGCGTCACCCACACTTCGCGCGGGGCGATTTCGGTGAGCGTCGCAGTCAGCTCGTCCCAATCGGCATGATCGGACAGGATCAGCGGCAGTTCGACGCCGCGCTGCACCGCGCGCTGGCGCACGCGCATCCAGCCGCTGGCCATCGCGGTGATCGGATCGGGCAGGCGGCGCGACCAGCGATCGGCGAGCGCGCCGGGCGGGGCGAGTACGATATGGCCCATCATTTCGGCCTTGCTCGCGGTGGTGGCGGGGCGCAGTTCGCCCAGCGCCACGCCGTGTTCCTCATACAGTGCGCAGAGCCGTTCGAGCGCGCCGTGGATGTAGATCGGCGCATCATGCCCGCGCGCGCGCAATTCGGCGATGACGCGCTGCGCCTTGCCCAGCGCATAGGCCCCGACCAGCACGCAGCGCGCCGGGTTGGCGTGGAGCGCGCTGGTCAATTTGTCGATCTCGTCGCCGGTGTCGGGATGGCGGAAGACCGGCAGGCCGAAGGTCGCCTCGGTGATGAACACGTCGCATTGGACCGGTTCGAACGGCGCGCAAGTGGGGTCGGCGCGGCGTTTGTAATCGCCCGAAACGACGATGCGCTCGCCACGATATTCGAGCAGGATCTGCGCCGATCCCAGCACATGCCCGGCGGGGACGAAGGTGGCGGTGACTTCGCCGAAACGGTGGCTGTCGCCATATGCGATCGGGTGGCCCGCCTGGGGGCCGTAGCGCGTTTCCATGATCGCGAGCGTTTCCGGCGTCGCCCATACCGCGCCGTGGCCGCCGCGCGCGTGATCGGCATGGCCGTGCGTCACCAGCGCCACCGGCGACGGGCGCGCCGGATCGACCCACAGGTCGGCGGGTTTCACATAGAGGCCGTGCGGGTGCGGTTCGACCCAGTCGCCGAGCTTTGCCATCGTGCCTATATGGGCGGGATGGCCGATGGTTCCCAGTTTGGAGATTGTGTTCCGATCTCCCTCTCCCTTATCTCCCTCTCCCATCGGGAGAGGAGTTTCGGGTCGGTCGTGCCCCCGGCACGACCTGAACAGCGCGGGGCGCTGTTCACCCGAAACTGGGCCCGCGCCGCAGGCGTGGGAAGGGTGAGGGTGACAGGTTTTGCCGTTGCGCGACCTGTCACCCTCACCCTTCCGCCGCTTTGCGGCTCCCTCCCTCTCCCAAGGGGAGAGGGACTGTGGGGCGCGGTTTGACCGCTCCGCTCCCCCCCGCGATCACCGAATGGTTCGCCGCCAAGGGCTGGGCGCCGCGCGCGCATCAGCTGGCGATGCTCGATGTCGCGCGCACGGGCGATCATGGCTTGCTCGTCGCCACCACTGGTGCGGGGAAGACGCTCGCGGGGTTCTTGCCGACACTGGCCGATCTGGTCGAGGCCCCGAGCGAGGGACTGCACACGCTCTATGTCTCGCCGCTAAAGGCGCTGGCGGTGGATGTGCAGCGCAATCTGCTCACCCCGATCGCCGAAATGGGGCTCGACATCCGCGTCGAGACGCGCACTGGCGACACGCCCTCCGACCGCAAGGCGCGACAGCGCATTCGCCCGCCGCAGATCCTGCTGACCACGCCCGAATCGCTCAGCCTGTTGCTCAGCTATCCCGATAGCAGCCTGATGTTCGAAGGGCTGAAGACGATCGTGGTCGATGAGGTCCACGCCTTCGCCACCGGCAAGCGTGGCGATTTGTTGAGCCTGTGCATGGCGCGGCTGCAACGCCTCGCCCCCGGTCTGCGCCGTGTGGCGCTGTCGGCGACGGTGGCCGATCCCGATGCCTATCGCGCCTGGCTCGCGCCCGATGGCGATATCGATGCGGTGCGGTTGGTGCGCGGAGCGGCGGGCGCGCCGCCCAATGTCACGATCCTGCTGCCGCAGGGGCGCGTGCCATGGTCGGGCCATTCGGGGCGCTATGCCGCCGAACAGGTGATCGCCGAGATCGAGACGCACAAGACGACGATCGTGTTCTGCAACACCCGCGCGCTGGCCGAATTGATCTTCCAGGATCTTTGGAAGGTCAACGCGATGAACTTGCCGCTTGGCGTGCATCACGGCTCGCTCAGCCTGGAGGCGCGGCGCAAGGTCGAAGGCGCGATGGCCGATGGGCGGTTGCGCGGGCTGGTGGCGACCTCCTCGCTCGATCTTGGGGTCGATTGGGGCGATGTCGATTGCGTGATCCAGATGGGCGCGCCCAAGGGATCGTCGCGGTTGCTGCAGCGCATCGGGCGCTCCAACCACCGGCTCGATGAACCCTCCGAGGCGATCGTCGTGCCCGGCAATCGCTTCGAATATCTCGAGGCGCGTGCGGCGCTCGACGCAATCGAGGCGGGCGAACTGGATGCCGATGTGTTCCGCATGGGCGCGCTCGACGTGCTGGCGCAGCATGTGATGGCGTGTGCCTGTGCCGCGCCCTTCCGCGAAGAGGCACTGCTCGACGAAGTGCGGTCGGCCCTGCCTTACTCCGCGCTGACGGCGGACACCTTCGCGCAAGTGCTCGGCTTCGTGCGCGATGGCGGCTACGCGCTGAAGGCCTATGACAAGTTCAAGCGGCTGACGCAGGAGCCGGACGGAAGCTGGCGCGTCAGCCATCCGCGTTTCATCGCGCAGCACCGGCTGAACGCCGGGATCATCGTCGAGGCGACGATGCTGAGCGTGCGCTTCGGCAATGGCCGCACATTGGGGCGCGTCGAGGAGGGGTTCGCCGCGACGCTGTCGCCGCGCGATACCTTCTTCTTTGCCGGGCTGAGCCTGGAGGTCGAGCGGATCGATACCGAGGCGGTGGTGGTGCGCGCGACCTCGCGCCCCGCGCGCATCCCAAGCTATGGCGGCGCGCGGATGCCGCTGTCGACCAATCTCGCCGAGCGCGTGCGCGGCTTTCTGGCGAGCCCCACGGGGTGGCACCGCTTCCCCGACGATGTGCGCGAATGGCTGGAGGTGCAGCAGCAGCGATCGGTGCTGCCGCGACCGGGGCAATTGCTGGTCGAGACCTTCCCGCGCGAGGGGCGGCATTATCTGGTCGCGTACAGCTTCGAGGGTTGGAACGCGCATCAGTCGCTAGGCATGCTCATCACGCGGCGGATGGAGACGCAGGGGCTGAAGCCGATCGGCTTCGTCGCCAATGATTATGCGCTGGCGTGTTTCGGGCTTGAGTCCGTAACCGACCCGGCAGCGTTGTTCTCGCGCGATATCCTGGAGGATGAATTCGTCGATTGGGTGCAGCAATCCTCGCTCCTGAAACGCGCGTTTCGCGAGGTCGCGGTGATTGGCGGGCTGGTCGAGCGGCAGATTCCGGGCAAGCGCAAGACCGGCAAGCAAGTCAGTTTCTCGACCGACCTGATCTATGACGTGCTGCGCAAATATGAGCCCGGCCATTTGTTGCTGCAGGCGGCGTGGGCCGATGCGCGCGCGCGGATGACCGATGTCGGGCGCTTGGCCGATCTGCTCGACCGCGCGGCGGACACGATGCTGCATGTGCCATTGGAGCGGATTTCGCCGCTGGCGGTGCCGGTGCTGACGCTGATCGGGCGCGAGCATATCGCGCAGGGGCTGGCCGACGATGCGTTGCTGCTGGAGGCCGAAGTGCTGGCGGCGGAAGCGATGCGGCTCGATTGACCGGGCTTGTTACAGACCCGGCGCGGGCGTAGCTTCGCGGATATGGCCCCGGCGCTCGTCTTGATCGTGCCGTTGGCAACGGCGCTCGCCGCCGCGCCGCTCCAGACCCGCGGGCCACCCCCGCCGTCCGCTGCGACGCAGCAGGAAGAGTCCGAAACGCCCGCCGATGCGCTTGGCTTTACCGATGACGGGCTGCGCATGTCGGTGCCGGTGATGATCGGCCAGAACGGCCCCTATCGCTTCATTGTCGACACCGGTGCCGAACGCACCGTCATCGCACGCGACCTCGCGACTGCACTCGGGCTGGCACCGGGTAAACGGGTTCGTATCAGCGCGATGGCTGGCTCGACCGGGGCGGGTACCTTCGTCTTGCCCGAGATCAGCATCGGTGCGGAGACGTTGGTCGAGGGCGCTCGGCTGCGCGGATCGGGGATCGAGGCACCCGCATTGCTCGCGGGTAATCTGGGCGGGCAGGGGTTGGTCGGCATTGATACGCTGCAAGGCCGCGCAGTGACGATCGATTTCGCCGCGCGTACGATGACGGTGGTGCCGGCGACCAAGCGCACCAAGCGCGAAGTGTTCGGCCCGGGCGACATCGTGGTGCGTGCGCGCAATCGCGCGGGCCAGCTCGTCGTCACCGATGCCAGCTATGAAGGGCATAAGGTGCGCGTGGTGATCGATACCGGCGCAGTCGTCAGCATGGGCAATCTCGCCTTGCGGCGATTGGTCGGGGATGATCTGGCGCAGGCGCAACCGATGACCTTGCTCAGCGTAACCGGCGGCAAGCTCGAGACGCAATTCGGATTGGTGCCGCGTTTCGCGATCGGCGACACCGGCTTTGCCAATTTGCCGGTGGCGTTTTCGGATGCCGCACCCTTTGCCCGGCTTGGGCTGACCGCACGCCCGGCGCTGTTTCTCGGCATGGATGCGCTGCGCCTGTTCGGGCAGGTGCGGATCGATTTCGCCAATCACGAATTGCGCTTCGCCAAACCAAAGCGTGCCGCGACGCGCTAACGGTTGCGTTACGCCCAAGCCGCGTTAGCCTCCTCCCGACATAACCTTGGGGGCTTTACCATGCGCGCGATCAGCACATTTTTGGGGGCGACGATTTTGGGAGTGGCGGGGCTTGCCAGCGCGGCCTTGGCGCAGGACCGCCCCGACCAGAAGGCCTATCTCGGCCTCTACAAGCAACTGGTCGAAACCAACACGACGCTGTCGAGCGGAAGCTGCACGACGGCGGCGGCGCAGATTGGCGCGCGGTTGAAGGCGGCGGGCTATGCCGACCAGGACATTACCTATTTTGCGGTGCCCGATCATCCCAAGGATGGCGGGCTGGTCGCGGTGCTGAAGGGGAGCGATGCCACGGCCAAGCCGATCCTGTTGCTGGCGCATCTCGACGTGGTCGAGGCCAAGCGCGCGGACTGGGTGCGCGATCCGTTCACGCTGATCGACGAGGGCGGCTATTATTACGGGCGCGGCACCGTCGACGACAAGGCGATGGCGGCGGTGTGGGCCGACAGCATGGTCCGCTTCAAGGCCGAAGGCTATCGGCCAAAGCGCACGATCAAGCTCGCTTTGACATGTGGCGAGGAAACCACCTTTGCCTTTAACGGCGCGGAATGGCTGTCCAAGAACAAGCGCGACCTGATCGATGCCGAGTTCGCGCTAAACGAAGGTGGGGGCGGGCGCTACGGCCCCGATGGCAAGCCGCAATTGCTCGCGCTGCAGGTCGGCGAGAAGGCCGCGCAAAACTATACGTTCGAGACGACCAACCCTGGCGGGCACAGCTCGCAACCGGTGCCGGACAATGCCATCTATCAGCTCGCGGACGCGTTGAAGGCGGTGCAGGGCTATGAGTTTCCGGTAAAGTTTACCGAGACGACGCGGGCGTTCTTCGGCATGGCCGCGCTTGGCTCGCCCGCGCCGCTGCGCACGGCGATCACGGCCTTGCTGGCCAATCCGCAAGATACGGCGGCCGACAAGATCGTCAGCAGTGACAAGATGATGCATTCGACGCTGCGCACGACCTGCGTCGCGACCATCGTGAATGCGGGCCATGCCGAAAATGCGTTGCCGCAGCGCGCCACCGCCAATGTGAATTGCCGCATCTTCCCCGGCGAGACAGTGGAGGGCACACTGGCCAAATTGCAGGAACTCGCTGGCCCTGCGGTAAAGGTGACCGCCAACGCGCCGATCCGCCCGACCGCCGTCCCGCCCGCGCTCGATCCCAAGGTCGTCGGTCCGGTCAAGGCGGTCGCGGCGAAGCATTTTCCGGGCCTGCCGCTTCTGCCGCTGATGTCGACGGGCGCAACCGACGGTGTATTTCTCGAGGCGGTCGGCATCCCGGTGTACGGCGTGCCGGGCTTCTTCCTGGATAAGGATGGCAACGGGATGCACGGGTTGAACGAGCGGATGCGCAAGGATTCGCTGTATCAGGGCCGCGACTATCTGTTTGATTTGGTGAAGGCCTTCGCGGGATGATCGCAAGCGGTGGTGGCGGGCCGGTCCCGCCGCCACCGCCGACGGCCATTCGCCGCCGGACCATTTTTCGAATAATTGCTATTGATAATCGATCTCAAAAAGGACATTGCGCGGCCCTCGATAAAAGAGGGATTCGCAGTGAAACAGCATTTCGTATCGGCGCTCCTGCTTGGCACCGTCGTGATCGGCAGCCCGGCTTTGGCGCAAAGCCAGAGCGATCTGGAGGACGGCACGATCGTCGTAAACGGTCAGCGTCCGCGCAACGAAGCGTCCGCAGGCACCAAGAGCGCCGTGCCGATCGCCGAGACGCCACAGTCGATCAGCGTGATCAGCGCGGCGGACATTGCCGACCTCGGGCTGCAGAACCTCAACCAGGCGCTGCGCTTTGTGGCGGGTGCGACGACCGAGCAGCGCGGGTCGAGCGCCGAAGTGTATGACCAGTTCAAGCTGCGCGGCTTCGACGCGCCGCAATTTCTCGATGGACTGAAGTTGATCGACGGTGCGGGCTACCTGTCGCCGCAGATCGACGTCTCACGGCTCGACCGGATCGAGGTGGTGAAAGGGCCGGCATCGGTGCTCTATGGCCAATCGGGTCCGGGCGGCCTGATCGCGATGTCGAGCAAGCTGCCGCTCGACCGTGACTTTTACGGCGCGGTGTCGGGCACTTATGGCACCTATGATTTGTACCGCGCCGATGCCGATGTCGGCGGGCGTGCCGGATCATCGATCCTGTGGCGCGTGAACGGCACCGTCAATGGCGCGCATACGCAGCAGGATTTCGGCAAGCGCGAGCGCGAGGCAATCTCGGGCGCGGTGACGATCGGCGCGGGCCACGCGACCAGCCTGACGCTGCTCGGTGCCTATTCGCATGATCCGTATAACGGCACGTACGGCGTGTTCCCGGCATCGGGCACGTTCCTGGCCAACCCCAATGGCCAGATCCCGACCACGCGCGATTTCGGCGAGCCGGGGAATGTCTTCAAGCGCGAGCAGGTGGCGGGCACCTATATCCTCAACCATGATTTCGGATCGGGGTGGAGCGTCCGCGCGTCGGGGCGCTATCAGCATGCCACCTCCAATCTCGGGATCGTTTACGCCAGTGGATCGCTGACCAACAGCGCGACCAGCACGACGCTATATGACCGCGCATCCTATGCGACGCGCGAACGGAGCGATTCCTGGGTGTTCGACAACCAGCTTCGCGGCAGTTTCTCGACCGGGCCGCTGACGCATGCGGTGCTGCTGGGGGTCGACCATCAGGCCGGTCACGCGCGCGAAGTCTATGCCTTTGGCACCGCCACGCCGCTTGACGGCTATCATCCCATTTACGGCACGATGGCGGTGCCGCTGACGCCCGAGACGGTGCCTGGCGGCACGGTCGGGGTGCTCGCGCCGCGCAAGACGCAAACCGGCCTCTATGCGCAGGACGAGATTTCGACGGGCGGGCTGCGGGTGGTGCTGAGCGGTCGGCAGGATTGGGCGCGGACGACTTCGGGTGCCGCCGCGCCGGAAACGTCGCAGAAATTCACCTATCGCGCGGGCGTCCTGTACACGACCGCGTTCGGGCTTGCGCCTTATGCCAGCTACTCGACCTCGTTCGAGCCGCAGAGCGGAACGGTGCAGAATGCCGATGGCACGCTCCGCCAGGCCAAACCCTCGCTCGGCAAGCAGATCGAACTTGGCGCGAAATACACCGTGCCGGGCAGCAAGATCCTCGTCACGGCGGCGTGGTTCCAGATCGACCAGACCAATTTGCTGACCGCGATCCCCAATTCGTTGTTCGCGCTGCAAAGCGGGAAGGTGCGCTCCACCGGCTTCGAAGTCGAGGCCAATGCACCGCTGCCCTACGGCTTCAACGCCAAGCTGGCGTATAGTCGGCAGAAGGTGCGCACCATCGCCGATGCCGATCCGGCCAATATCGGTAACGGTATTCTCGGCGTCGGGCGCGGCGGGGTTTCCGCCAATCTCGAATGGGCACCGCGTCAGGGAGCCTGGCAAGGCTTCGCCATTGGCGGGGCGGTGCGGCATGTCGACAGCATTTATGCGGGGACCACCGCGCGGGTCAGCACGCCGGGGTTCACGCTGTTCGACGGGCAGATCCGCTACGACCTCGGTCGGCTTGCGCCACGTCTCGAGGGCCTGACCTTGGGCGTGAACGCCGCCAACATCTTCGACAAGAAATATGTAACGACGTGCTATCTCGATTATGCCTGGTGCTGGTATGGCAACCGCCGCACCGTGCAAGGCACGATCGCCTATCGTTGGTGAGGGCGGCAGTGTCGCAACGCCCCACTTTTCCGAAACGAGATGCCGCCCGCGCCTGGCGACGGCGCGGCGATACCGCGCTGCGCGTCGTTGCGGCGATCCCGGGCGGCTATGCCGTCGCGAGTCTGTGGGCGATGGCGCTGGCGCGGGTGCTGCCATTTGGGGCGGCGCAGGCGACCTTCGCCGCCACGATCGTCGCCTTCGCGATTTGCGCGTTCACCGCAATGTGGGCGTTTGCCGCGCGCAGCGGCTGGAGGGCGCTGTGGACGATCGTGCTGGCGGGGATCGTTGCTGCCGGGATCACCGCTGTGTCGATCCACGCGTGGGGCCGGGTATGAAGACGGGGTTCCGCCAGAGCCAGGCGACGCTCCACACATGGTCCGGCTTGCTGGTCGGCTGGGTGTTGTTCGTCGTGTTCCTCACCGGCACCACGGCCTATTGGCGCGAGGCGCTGAACCGTTGGGCGCAACCCGAACTGCCCGCGATTACGGATCCGTTGACGGTCGTGCGGGGTGCGCAAGCCTTTCTCACGCGGCAAGCGCGGGGGGCCGACTCCTGGTTCATCACCGTGCCGACCACGCGCTCGGCGAGCGGGAGCGTCTATTGGGTGCCGGGGGCGGACACGCCGCCCAAGCATGACGGCGGCGAGGCCTCCGCGAGGATCGACGGTGCTGGTCACCCCGTGGTTGCGCGCGCGACGCGCGGCGGGGATTTCTTCTACCGCTTCCATTTCGACCTGTTTTACCTGCCGGTGCTGTGGTCGCGCTGGATCGTCGGCACTTGCGCGATGTTCATGCTGGTCGCGATTTTGACGGGTATCGTCACGCACAAGAAAATCTTCCGCGATTTCTTCACGCTGCGGCGGGGCAAGGGCCAGCGATCGTGGCTGGATGGGCACAATGCCGCAGCCGTGCTCGGCCTGCCATTCCACTTGATGATTACCTATACCGGGCTGGTCACGCTGGCGACGATGCTGATGCCATGGGCGGTGGTCGCCAATTATAGCGATACCGGCACCTTCGGCGAAATCCTGTACCCGCAGGCTCCGGTGGTGGCGCGTACCGGGCGGGCCACGCCGCTGGTCGATCTGGCGCGGGTGGTGCGCGATGGACAAGCCCGGCTGGGCGGGCCCGTCGATGCGATCCTGGTGACCTTTGCCGGGGATGCGGCGGCGCGAGTCACGCTGGCCAAAAGCAGCCAGGCATCACTGTCCAACTTCACCCCCAAGCTCGGCTATGATGGCGTGAGCGGTCGCCTGATCTGGGCGTCGCCGCCGCCTGGTGGCGCGCAGGTCACGGCGGGCGCGATGATTGGGCTGCATGCCGGACGTTTTGCCGATACCGCGATCCGCTGGGTATATTTCCTGTGCGGCCTTGGCGGCACGTTGATGGTGGCGAGCGGGCTGGTGCTGTGGACGGTCAAGCGGCGGGAAAAGCTGCCCGATCCAGCGCGGCCGCATTTCGGTTTCCGCTTGGTTGAGCGGTTGAATGTCGGGTTCATCGCGGGGTTTCCGGCGGCGATGGTGGGCTTTCTCTGGGCCAATCGCCTGTTGCCGCCGCTGCTGCCGCAGCGTGCAGACGCGGAAGTGAATGTCATGTTCGCTTTATGGGGCGTGCTGCTGCTCTACGCCTTTCTGCGCAAACCGACGCGCGCGTGGGTTGACCTGCTGGGGTTGACGGCGGGCTTGCTGCTGGCGCTGCCCGTCTTCGACATGCTGGCGACCGACAGGGGGTTGCCTCGGACGATCGCCAGCGGTGACTGGACGCTGGCTGGGGTCGATCTGACCTTGCTTGCCTTAGGGTGCGCTTTCGGCTGGATGGCGCGCGCCGTCGCGCGGCACCGCGCGCGCCCGCGACGCGTACGATCGCGCGCCGCCGCCACGGTGCTCGCAGGGTGAAGGCTGTGGCGTTCCTGCTCGGGCTCATCGCCTTCATGCTGTTTGCGCTCTCGACCAATCGCCATCACGAGCGCGGCTGGGGCCGACGGTGTTCGCCGCGTGCCGCGACCCGCTTGCGCATCGCCGCGTGGGTCTGCGTCGGGGTCGATTTCGTCATGGCGATCGTGGCGTGGGGCGCTGTGTTCGGGCCGATCGGCTGGGTGGCAAGCTGCATGGTCGGCGCGGCCGCGACCTTTCTGCTGCTCAACCTGCTGCCTGCCGCGCTGCCGCCCCGCACGCCGCCAAGGCCCTAGCCCCTATGCGGCAGGGCGTTCGCCCGCTTCGATCCGGCGTGCGATGGTTTCGAGCACGGGCCACAGATCGGCCACGCTGTCGATGACATAATCCGCGCCGGCCTCATGCAGGTCGGCGGCGGCGGCGGCGATGCGGCGGGCGCGCTCTTCGGGGGCGAGCGCGAGCAAAGCGTCATGGCTGAGGCCAACGCCATTGCCGGAAGCAGCAAGCCCGACCGTCCAGGCTCCGGCTGCCTTGCCCTCGCCAATGCCGACCGTGGCGTCATCGACCTTCACGCACGCTGCGGCGGGCCATACGCCGAGCTCGACCAGGCCCTTCCACAGCATCAGCGGGGAGGGGCGGCCCTCCAGCGTTTCGCCCGAGCAGACCACCACATCGGGCGCATAACCCTGTTCGGCGGCGAGCGGCAGGATGTCGGCCATCATCGGGCGGGTGTAACCGGTGCAGGACGCGATCTTCACGCCGTGCGCGCGCAGCGTCGCGGTGAGCTCGACCGCACCGGGGATCAGTGCCGCGCAGTCCTTGGCCGCGCCGCGCATCATCGGTTCGACCGCATCGTGCAAGGTGGTCACGTCGCTTTCGGCAGGGGATGTCGCGTGCGCCGCCTGCCACGCTTCGGCCACGCGCGGCTTGGCCAGGATCGCGCGGATATGGTCGCGTTTGGCGCGGCCCATATCGGCGCGGGCTTCCTCTTCGGAAATGGCCACACCGGCATCGGCGAAGACGCGCTGCAGCGCGATGACGGGCGCGCAGCAGCCATGATCGATCATCGTGCCCGCCCAATCGAGCACCACGGCCTTGATCGGAAAACTCATGCAACGGCTCCTTGGGGTTGCGCCGCGATCGCCGCGATCGTTTCCTCGGCAAGCGCAAAGGCGGTCGAGGCACCGGTGCCGCTGGTCACCGTCACCACCTGTACGCCGGGCAGCGGGCGCGTGACGCGACTGTGGCTGGCGGCGGAGGCATAGGTCCCGGTCCAGCGTTCGAGCACCGGCGGGACATGCCCGAACACCGCGCGGAATTCGTCGAGGATCAGTGCATCGACCGCGTCCTTGCTGAACGGATCGGGCGTGGTGGCATAATGATGGCTGTCGCCGACGACCAGGCTGCCATCGGCGCTTTGCACCACAATCAGATGGATGCCGTTGGCGAGGTGGTCGGCCTGTTCGGCCTCCAGCCGCTGCCGCAGCGCCGCCGCCTCGGGCAAGGCCGCATAGCCGAGATAGCGCACCATGCCGAGATCGGACATGATCGCCCCGGGCAGGCGGTAGCCCGGGTCGGCGAGGCGCAGCATCTGCAGCTTGCAGCGCGTGATTCCGGCGAGGGAGTCGGGGAAGAGCGTGGCGAGATCGTCGCCGGGGCAGACGATGATCGCGCGCGCGGGGATCGTGCCGACCGAAGTATCGAGCTGCCCGGTCTCGACGCCGTGCACCGCGACGCCGCGCCAGAATTCGACGCCGTGATGCGCGGCGAGCCATGCCGCCAGCTTTGGGATGGCGGTGCGCGATTCGACGCGGATGTCGATCGCGCTGGTCAGCACGCCTTCCAGCGCGGCCGGGTGGATCGGGCCGAGCAGCGCTTGCGCCGCCTCGGCGTCATGCCAGGCGCACCCTTCCGCCATATCGGTCTGCAGGAAGGCCGCGCACACCGCGCGTGCCTCGGGCCGCTGGGCCACCATCGTCAGGCCGTGATGCTCGACCGCGATCCCGGCAGGCCCGGCCACTTCCATCCACACATCGCGCGAGCGGCGCGCGCGCCGCCAGACGGTGCCCTGTTCCTGGCCGGTGACGGTGACGAAGCCAAAATTGCGGATCGAGGCGCCATTGGCCTGTGCATCGCGGTCGATCACCAGCACACGGCGTCCGTCGCGCGCAGCGGCGAGCGCATGGGCGAGGCCGACGATCCCCGCGCCGACGATGGCGACGTCGTAGGAGTCGAGCTCGCTCATGCTGGCACCGCTGCCAGAGTCTCAGCGGCACGCTGTTCCGGGGCGCGGCGGAAGAAATACAGCGCAGCGAACAACGTCAGCACCGTGCCGACCACGCTGGTGACATAGGCCCCGCCCATGAAGAAGCTCAGCCAGTCGAGCGAGCGTTGTCCGAAATTGCGCCACAGTAGCAAGGCCACGCTGCCGAGATAGCCGAACGAGTCGGCGACATAGATCAGAAAACCGGCATTCGCGATGCGACCGCTGGCCGCCACCATCCGGTCGAACAGCACTGCGTTGATCGGGCTATAGGCGATGTAGAGCCCCGAACCCGACAGCACCACCCACACAAAGGGCGAGATCAAATGCGCCTGAAACGCAACCGTCGAGACCCCAAGCAGCGCGAAGCCGCTCGCGATCATGATATGGATGACGAGCAACGCGCGGCGGTTGTCGCGCACCAGAATGACCAGCGCCATGCCGGCAAGCGCGATCAGTGCGACGGGAAGCTCGCTTGCCGAGAAGATTGCAGCCTTCCCGCCATAACCGAGCGCGGCCCAGATCTCGGCGGCGAAATTGTCGCGGAAATCGCGAAAGGCGGTGAGCAGGACATAGGCGATAACGATCGCGATCAGCCCGGGCGCATAGGCTTTGAGGAAGCTCCGGCGCTCGGCCCCGGTCATCGGTGCGCGTTTGACGCGTTCGGCCTCGTCGCGCGCGCTCGGCGGCGGCAGCATGCTCAGCACCCAGACCGACACCAGCAACAGCGGCATGAACAGCAGGCCGGTCGCGGCGGGCATCCAGAAGCGGTCGACATGCTCGCTTTGCATCAGCCAGGTGCCGACCGATTTGACCACGCCCGACGACAGGATGAAGCTCGCGCACAACATCGAGGCGAGCACCTCGGATACGCGCCGACCCTCCATGAAACCAAAGACCAGCCCCCAGATCATGCCAAGCGGCACACCGTTGAGGAACAAGGCCGCGACGTTCCACGGTGCCGGGATGATCGCGAAGGCGACCAGCGCCAGCCAGGACAGGCCGATCAGACCGAGGATGGCAACGGCGCGGTGGCGCGGCGCGATTTCCGACACGACCTTTATGCCGATGAACTTCGACAGCGCATAGCCTGCGACCTGTGCGACGATCAGCGCGATCTTGTAATCGAGCATCCAATGCCAGCCCGGCACCATTTCGAAGGTCGCCGCCGTGAAGGGCTTGCGAAAGGCGTACATCGCGAAATAGGCGCAGAAACCCGCGGTTCCGGCGACCGCCGTGAACACCGCAGGATGGGCCTGCCCCAAAGCGCGTCGAAAACGACTTTCCACCTCTGTACCCCGGCCCGATCCCACTGCGACTGGCCCTAAGCGCGCTGTATGACAGTCTCGCGTCGGCTGCTCGGCTCAGGCCGATCGACCAGCCAGCGCGTCGAGCACCGCCGCCGGGGTAATCGGCAAGTGGCGCACGCGCGCACCCACTGCGGCGAAGATCGCATTGCCGATCGCGGGCGCGACCACCGTCGTCGCGGGTTCGCCAAGGCCAACGGGGACGTGCTCGCTTTCGACAAAGGCAATGTCCAGTTCGGGCACATCGGCCATGCGCAGCGGCTGATAGGTGTCGAGATTGGTATCCTTGACCAGTCCGTTGACGAATTCGGTGCCCTCATGAAGCGCCATGCTCAGGCCCCACAAAGCGGCCCCCTGTGTTTGCGCCAGCGCGCCATCGGGATCGACGATCGTCCCAGCATCGGTGACCAAAGTCAGCTTCTCGACGCGCACCACACCGGTCTTGCGATCGACATGAACGCGCGCGACGCAGGCCACCCAGGTCGGCATGTCGCGCTCCTGCCCGAAGCTGGTGGCGATGCCGAGCGCAGTGTCGGGCGGCAATTTCTCGCCCCAGCCCGCGCGGGCGGCGGCGCGGCGCACCACTTCGGCCTGGCGCAGCGCCCCGCCAATGGCGCTGGGGGCCGACCCGGCATTGCGACCGGCCCCGGTCAGCAATTTCAGGCGGAAGGCGACCGGATCGCTTTTTACCTGCAGCGCCGCTTCATCGATAAAGCTTTCCACCGCCCAGTTGGTCCAGCCCGGCCCGACCGAGCGCAGCCAGCCCGAGCGGATGGTGGTGTTGGCGAGATCGTTGGGAATGGCATGGACGGTCTGGTGGCCGACTTCATACCAATGGTCCGCGCCCGAAATGGCGAACGGGTCATAGGCCCCGCCGCTCTTGGTCTTGGCGAGGAGGGCGGGGGCGTTCATCTGCGTCGGCCAGCCCGCAGCAGCGTGATGCTCCATCGCGATCACCGCATTGTTCTTGTCGAAGCTCATGCGCACGCGCTGGACCGAGGGCGAGCGCACCGAATCGAACAGCGCGTCGTCCTGCCGCGTCAGCACCATCTTGACCGGACGCCCCAGCGCCTTGGCCGCCAGCGCGGCGGGGACGGCATAATCGCCATTGAGCCGCCGCCCGAAGCCACCACCCAGCATATAGGTGCGCAGGATGATCTTGGTTTCGGGCACGCCGAGCGCTTTGGCCAGCGTCGGCAGGATCAGGCTTTGCCACTGGTTGCCGGTATGGATTTCGAAGCGGCCGTCCTTCTCGAAGGCGAGCGCGTTGAGCGGTTCCAACTGGAAATGCAGCACGGTGCTGGTGGTGTAGACGCGCTCGAGCGTGCTGATGGCGTTGCCGGGCTTGGGCCCCGTGTTGACGATGTCGAGCGCGACGCCGCTATCCGCCTTGCCCGCCAGGTCGGCGGCATGGGCTTGCAGGTCCTTTTCGGACGTGGTCGCGCCTGGGCCTGCGGTCCACGTCACCTGGAGCAGATCGGCGGCGCGGATCGCGGCGGGGTAATTTTGCGCGATCACCATCACCCAGCCGGGCACGGTGTCCGACGGGTCTTCGATGACGAGGTAGCGCAAATAGCCGCGCACCGTCTTGGCCTTGCTGTCATCGACCGAAACGACCTTGGAGCCGAAGCGCGTTGGCGGCAGCTTGGGCCGGGCATAGACCATGTTCGGCACCTTGGCATCGATGCCATAGAGTGCGGTGCCGTCGGTCTTGGTGGCGATGTCGAGCGCCGCAACCTGCTTGCCGATCAGGCGACGGTCCTTGACCGGCTTGATCGGCAGCGCCTTCAGTTCGTCGGGGGTGAATTGACGGGCGACGCCGCCGCGCTTGGCGATGTCGCCATAGGAAATCGAGCGACCACCCGCATGGACCGCGCCGCCACGCGCGGTGCAATTGGCGGCACTGGTGCCGAGCAGCTTCGCGCCTGCTTCGATCAGGGCGATGCGACCGGCGGCACCCGCCTGGCTGAACACGGGGAAGGTCTGCCACACCGACCAGCTCCCGCCGGTGACCATCAGGCCCCATTTGGGATCGGTATCGACATGGACGATGCGGACCTTGTCCCAGTCGGCCTCCAGTTCATCGGCGAGAATGCGCGCGAGTGCGGTGCCGACATGCTGGCCCATTTCGGCGCGGATGATGTTGACGGTGACGATCCCGGCGGCGTCGATCCCGAACCAGATTGACGGTTCGAATTGCGGGCCGGTCGGGGCGGCGGGGGTGCCGCCGGGCACGGCGGGATCGATCGCGGCCAGCACTTGCGAAAAGCCGAAGGCGATCCCGGCGGCACCACTGGCGACAAGGAAGCCGCGGCGCGACAGCGGGTTGCGGGCGGCTTCGGCGGTCGAGGCGAGGCGGCTCATGCCTTGGGTCCTTCCGCCAGCGTGCCTGCCGCCTGCCGGATCGCGGCGCGGATGCGGACATAGGTCATGCAGCGGCACAGATTGCCCGTCATCACCGCGTCAATGTCTTCATCGGTGGGTGCCGGGAAATCCTTGAGCATGGCGGCGGCCTGCATGATCTGGCCCGACTGGCAGTAACCGCATTGCGGCACCTGAATCTCACGCCACGCTTGTTGCAGCGGATGCTCGCCCTTCGGGTCGAGCCCTTCGATTGTGGTGATATCGGCACCATCGACTGCGGAGACCGGGGTGATGCACGACCGCGTCGCCCGCCCGCCGACGTGCACCGTGCACGCCCCGCACATGCCGATGCCGCAGCCGAATTTGGTGCCGGTCAGGCCGATCTCGTCGCGGATCACCCACAAGAGCGGGGTGTCGTCCTCGATCGTGGTGGAAACGGGGCGACCGTTGATCGTGAAACTGGTCATCACTCCTGGCCCTTGCCCTGCGCGCGGATCGTCGCGACTTTCTGTTCGAGATCGGGCCATGCCGCCTTGGTCGTCCGCGTCGCGCGCAGATAGGCGGCGATGCGCGCGACATCGGCATTGGTGAACCCGGTGCCAAAGGCCGGCATCACCACGCCCGGCGCACCGTCCTTCGCGTCGATGCCGTAGAGGATGACGCGGATCAAATTGGTCGGATCGTCGAGATGCACGGTGCTGTTGAGCGCCAGATCGGGGCGCAACGGGTTGAGGCCCTTGCCGCCATTATAATGGCACGATGCGCAGGCAGCGGTGAACAGCCGTGTCCCCGCATCATACTGCAAACCGGTGCCGACGCGGTCGGTGGCGAGCGCCTTCTGGATGAGCGCGGCATCCTGACCGGCGCGCGCCGCCGAGCCGTTGAAGCTGGTGAAATAGGTGGCGATTGCTGCCACGTCGGAGCCGGGCAGATGCGCGAGACCGCGCGGCACCGCCGCCATCGGACCCGCCGCCGTGCCATGATACAGGCTGACCCCGGTGCCGAGATAGGCAACCAGTTCGGCCTGGTTCCACGCAATCGGTGCGGGGTTGGTCTTGTCGAGCGGCGGCGCGATCCAGTTGTCGATCGCGGCCCCGGCATAGGCCTTGTCCTTACGCTCGGCACCCAGCGCGCCGCGCGGCGTGTGGCACGCGCCGCAATGGCTGATCCCTTCGGCGAGATAAGCCCCGCGATTCCACGCCGCATCCCTGGTGGCGACGGGCACATAGCGCCCGGGCTTGAAGAACAGCAGTTTCCAACCCGCCTGCAGCATCCGAATGTTGAGCGGGAAGGGTAGGCCATTGGCCTTGTCTTCGGCGTGCACCGTCGGCTGCGTCATCAAATAGGCATAGAGCGCCGAGACGTCGGCATCGGTCAGCTTGGTGAAATGATCGTAGGGGAAAGCGGGGAAGAGATGCGCACCGTCACGCCGCACGCCTTCGTGCATCGCGCGGCGGAAGGCGGCTTCGGACCAGCCGCCAATGCCGGTGTCGACATCGGGGGTAATGTTGGTCGAATAGATCGTGCCAAAGGTGGTTGCCATCGCATAACCGCCCGCCAGCGCGGCACCATCCTTGGCAGTGTGGCACGACGCGCAATAGCCGGCGCTGGCCAGCACTGCCCCCTTGGCAACGAGCGCGGGCGCGAAGGATGCCGCCGCCGGGCGCGCGATCGGGGCAATGGCAGGCCGCCAGGCAAAACCCGCAAAGATCGCCAGGCCAACCAGAAGGGCGAGGACGCCACCGAGGAAAATGCGCTTCAACACGCTGTGCCCGCCGCCATCATATTCACCCTGTGCTTCGCGTGCTTCTGACAGGGCAATCGCGCTTTCCGCGTCCGACGTCCAGAAACAAATCGCTTTTATACCCGTGACAGGAGCGCGCGGCGCTTGCGTCGGGTAAATGTTAGCGCTACCTCCATCGTCATAGCGCGGTTACGCGCATCGGGAGAGGAATGATGGCGTATCGCGTGATGGGGGCAGTGGTGATGTGTGGCGTTGCCACGCTGGCGCTTGCCCAAGATCGGATTCCGGATCGGGCCCCGGATGGCCGGAAATATCTGTCGCAGCCGCTGGTGACATCGATCTACACAGCAGACCCGTCGGCGCATGTCTTTGCGGGCAAGATTTACGTCTACCCAAGCCACGACGTGCCGACCGCAATCCCCGACGATGATCTGGGCAACGAATATGCGATGCACGATTACCGTGTGCTGCGGATGGATCGCATTGGCGGCCCCGTCACGGTGGGCCCGGTCGCGCTCGATGTGAAGCAGGTGCCGTGGGCGTCGCAGCAGATGTGGGCACCCGATGCCGCTTATAAGAACGGCACCTATTATCTGTATTTCCCAGCGCGCGACAAAGCCCGTGACAAGAACGGGCTGGGCACGTTCCGCATCGGTGTGGCCACCTCGAAGAACCCGATGGGCCCGTTCAAGGCCGAGCCCAAGCCGATCGCGGGCAGCTTCTCGATGGATCCGGCGGTGTTCACCGACAGCGATGGCAAAAGTTACATGTATTTCGGCGGCATCTGGGGCGGGCAGCTCCAGCGCTGGAAGAATGGCAGCTTCGATCCCAACGGCAGCGATACCGATTTGCATCAGGACGATCAGCCAGCGTTGACCGGCAAGGTCGTCCGCATGAACGCCGATATGAAGAGCTTCGCCGAGAAGCCGCGCGACGCGGTGATCCTCGACGAAAAGGGCAAACCGATCCTGGGGGGCGATCATGACCGGCGCTTCTTCGAAGCATCGTGGGTGTTCAAGCGCGGTGGCCAATATTATTACACCTACTCGACCGGCGACACGCATTTCCTGAACTATGCGACCGGCACCAATCCTTACGGGCCCTTCACCTATCGCGGGCATTTCCTGCTGCCGGTGCAGGGGTGGACGACGCATCACTCGATCATCCAGACCGGCGGCAAATGGTGGCTGTTCTATGCGGACACGCAGCTCAGCAACAAGAACCACCTGCGCAACGTCAAGGTGACCGAGCTTTCCTTCAACGCCGACGGGACGATCAAGCCGATCGATCCGTTCGTTCGATAAGGCCGCCGATGTTTCTGGGAATCGATATCGGCACGTCCGGGGTCAAGGCCGTGGTGCTCGACACGCACGGCGCGGTCGTCGGGCAGGGCGTCGCCGCGCTGAGCGTCCAGCGGCCTTATCCTTTGTGGTCCGAACAGGACCCGGAAGATTGGTGGAAGGCGACCAGCGCGGCGGTGCTGGCGATCGATCCGCAGGTCCGGCGTGCGGTGCGCGGCATCGGGCTCGCCGGGCAAATGCACGGCGCGACCTTGCTTGGTGCCGACGATCGGCCGTTGCGCCCGGCAATCCTGTGGAATGATGGGCGTTCCTTTGCCGAATGCGCCGCACTCGAAGCGACCACGCCCGAGTTTCGCACGCTCGGCGGCAATATCGTGATGCCGGGCTTTACCGCGCCCAAGCTCGAATGGGTGCGCCGACACGAACCCGAGATTTTCGCACAGGTCGCGACGGTGCTGTTGCCCAAGGATTATGTCCGGCTGCGCATGACTGGCGAGAAGGCATCCGACATGTCGGATTCCGCGGGGACCTTGTGGCTCGACGTTGGGGGGCGGCGCTGGAGTGACACGTTGCTCGCGGCGTGCGGGCTGACGCAAGCGCAGATGCCGCGCCTGGTCGAGGGTACCGATGTCGCCGGGGTGCTCCGGGCGGACATCGCCGAGGCCTGGGGCATTGCCCAGGTTCCCGTCGCGGGCGGTGCGGGCGACAATGCCGGTGGGGCTGCGGGCGTGGGCGTCGTGACCGATGGCAAGGCGTTGCTGTCGCTCGGTACGTCGGGCGTCATCTTCGTCGCCAATGATCAGTTCCGGCCCAACCCCGCGCGCGCGGTCCATGCCTTCTGCCATTGCCTGCCCGAGATGTGGCACCAGATGTCCGTGCACCTCAGCGCCGCCTCGTGCATCGATTGGGTCGCGCGCCTGACCGGGGCGAGCGGTGCCGCCGAAGTGTTCCAGCGCGCCGAAGCGGCGGGCGTGGCGAGCGGGCCTGAGATTTTCCTCCCCTATCTCTCGGGCGAGCGCACCCCGCATAACGACGCGCAAGTGCGTGGTGCCTTTGTCGGGCTCGACAACGATACCGATCCCAACCGGCTCGCGCAGGCGGTGCTGGAAGGCGTGGCGTTCGCGCTCGCCGACGGGCTCGACGTCCTGCGCGAGGCCGGGACCGAGGTCGCCGAACTCGCGGTGATCGGCGGGGGCGCGCGCTCGCGCTATTGGGGCGAGACGCTCGCCGCCGCGATGGAGGTGCCGTTGGTGTATCTCCAGGGTGGCGAAGTCGGCCCCGCGCTCGGGGCCGCGCGGCTGGCGCAGATTGCCGTCGATGGCGGCACCCCGGCCGAGGTGTGCGTCGCCCCGCCGGTGTCGCACCGTATCGCGCCCGACGCTGAACTGACGGCGCGGCTCGCGCCCAAGAAAGCGGTGTTCCGCGCCGCTTATGCCAAGATTTCTCCCCTTACTCACTCCAATTGACCCCCAAGGAGCGCCCGATGGCCACCGATTTCTTCGCCGATATTCCCCAGATCACCTTCAAGGGGCCGGACAGCGACGATGACCTTGCATACCGATTCTATGACAAGGACCGGGTCGTGCTGGGCAAGCGGATGGAAGACCATCTGCGCTTCGCCGCCTGTTTCTGGCACACCTTCTGCTGGCCGGGTTCGGACGTGTTTGGCGGGGGCACCTTCAATCGCCCGTGGCATGCCGGCGCGAACGACGCCGCTGCCGCTGCGCAGAAGCGCGAAGTCGCGTTCGACTTCTTCACCAAGCTCGACATCCCCTTTTATGCCTTCCACGATGTCGACGTGATGGCCGATGCGAGCACGGTCGCCGAGCATCGCCGCAATTTCGCCGAGGCGGTCGATCATCTCGAGCGGCTCCAGGCGGCGTCGGGCCGCAAGCTGTTGTGGGGCACCGCCAATTTGTTCAGCCATCCGCGCTTCGCCGCTGGTGGCGCGACCAACCCCAATCCGGAAGTGTTCGCGTTCGGCGCGATG
Source organism: Sphingomonas sp. PSPC2-2 (assembly GCF_049897725.1). Taxonomy (NCBI): domain Bacteria; kingdom Pseudomonadati; phylum Pseudomonadota; class Alphaproteobacteria; order Sphingomonadales; family Sphingomonadaceae; genus Sphingomonas; species Sphingomonas sp. PSPC2-2. The sequence continues at coordinate 323,750 of NZ_JAFCWU010000003.1, forward strand.
CAGGTGCGCGATGCGCTCGAAGCCACGCACCGTCTGGGCGGCGCGAACTACGTGCTGTGGGGCGGTCGCGAAGGCTATGAGACGCTGCTCAACACCGATCTCAAGCGTGAACTCGACAATCTCGGCCGCTTCCTGTCGCTCGTCGTCGAGCACAAGCACAAGATCGGCTTCACCGGCACGATCCTGATCGAGCCCAAGCCGTTCGAGCCGACCAAGCACCAATATGATTTCGACACCGCGACGGTGTACGGCTTCCTCAAGCGCTATGGCCTTGAGAATGAAGTGAAGGTCAATATCGAGGCGAACCACGCGACGCTCGCCAGCCACACCTTCGAGCATGAAATTGCGACGGCGGCGGCGCTCGGCATCTTCGGGTCGATCGATGCCAATCGCGGCGATCCGCAGAATGGCTGGGATACCGACCAATTCCCCAATTCGGTCGAGGAACTGACGCTCGCCAATCTCGAAATCCTGCGCGCGGGCGGTTTCACCACCGGCGGCTTCAATTTCGATGCCAAGGTGCGGCGCCAGTCGATGGACGCGATCGACCTGTTCTATGGCCATGTTGGCGCAATCGACGTGGTGGCGAAGGGGCTGCTCAATGCCGCCGCGCTGATCGAAGACGGTCGTCTCGACGCGATCAAGGCCGAACGCTATGCCGGCTGGGAGGGCGATCTTGGCCAGCAGATCGGCACGCTCGATCTGGCCGCCATCGCCGATCTGGCGGTCGAACGGGCGATCGACCCCAAGCCGCGCTCGGGTCGACAGGAGCGGATCGAGAACCTGATCAACCGCTTCATTTAACAGCGGATAGAGTAAGGAGTATATGCGTCCCCTGACGACCGCCCCAGCGCTTGACAGCGCGGGGGCGGTCGTCAAGGTAACGCTATCAAGGATGAGGGTCGCGTGGAGGGGTTAATGGCGAGCGGGAACGACGCGAGCGCGTCGGCGCTACCGGCGGATTGGCAGGACGGCGTGTTCGTCGGTCGTATCGCGACCGATGCCGGGCCGAGCCCGATTTTGGTCGTGCGGGGCGAAGCGTTCGACATGTCCGCGCGCGCGCCGACGGTCGCCGATTTGGTCGAATCGGGGGATTTCAGCGCATCGGGCGGGGTGTCGCTTGGCGCGTTCGGAGGAGATTTGTCGCGGCTGTTGGCCCCGGTCGATCTGCAGTGCGTAAAAGCGTGCGGTGTGACCTTCGCACTTTCGGCGATCGAGCGCGTGATCGAGGAGCGCGCACGGGGGGATTCCTCCGCCGCCGCCGATATCCGGGCGCGGCTGGAATCGCGCGTTGGCGGGTCAATCCGCGCGGTTGTGCCCGGAACGACGGAAGCGGCCGAGCTCAAACAGGCGCTGATCGAGGACGGCCTGTGGTCGCAATATCTGGAGGTCGCGATCGGCCCCGATGCCGAAGTGTTCACCAAGGCCCCGGTGTTGTCGAGCGTCGGGCCCGATGCCGAAATCGGCATCCGGTCGGACTCGACCTGGAACAATCCCGAACCGGAAATCGCGCTGCTGGTCGACAGCCGCGGCAAAGCGGTTGGCGCGACGCTTGGCAATGACGTCAATCTGCGCGATTTCGAAGGGCGCTCGGCGCTGCTGCTGGGCAAGGCCAAGGACAATAATGCGTCGTGCGCGCTTGGGCCGCTGGTGCGGCTGTTCGACGACGGCTTCACCATCGACGATGTGCGCCGCGCCGAAGTGCGGCTGCGGATCGAAGGCGCGGACGGCTACGTGCTGGATGGCACCAGCAGCATGAGCCAGATCAGCCGAGATCCGCTCGATCTGGTGCGCCAGACGCTGAGCGAACACCAATATCCCGACGGTTTTGCGCTGTTCCTCGGCACGCTGTTCGCGCCGGTGCAGGATCGCGACGAGCCGGGCCGGGGCTTCACTCACAAGATTGGCGACCGGGTAACCATCGCAAGCGACCGGCTTGGGCGGCTGACCAATCGCGTGGTCACGTCGCGCGACGCGGCACCGTGGAATTTCGGAATTCGCGCGCTGATCGCAAACCTGGCCGGGCGCGGCCTGCTGGAGACGAGCAAGTGACCGGCACGCGTGCGATTTACCCGAGCCTTGTCGGCAAGCGGGTGCTGGTGACCGGCGGCGCGAGCGGCATTGGCGCAGGCCTGGTCCAGGCCTTTGCCGAGCAGCAGGCGACCGTCGCCTTTATCGATGTCGACCAGGCTGCTGGCGCGGACATTGCCGAGCGTTTTGCCCCCGGTCGCTTCCATTTGTGTGATCTACGCGATCCGGCGGCGTTGGGTGCGGCGATCGCGGCGATTGCCGAGGATCTTGGCGGGATTGACATTCTTATCAACAATGCCGCGAGCGACGATCGGCATAGCGTTGACGAGGTGACCCCCGCATATTGGGACGAGCGGATGGCGACCAATTTGCGCCATCTGTTCTTCGCCGCGCAAGCCGTGGTGCCGGGGATGCGCGCGGCGGGCGGCGGGGTCATCATCAATTTCGGGTCGATCAGCTGGCATTTGGGGCTACCCGATCTCGTGCTGTACCAGACTGCCAAGGCCGCGATCGAGGGCATGACGCGCGGTCTGGCGCGCGATCTCGGGCGCGACGGCATCCGCGTCACCACGATCGTGCCCGGCAACGTCCAGACCCCGCGCCAGCAGCGCTGGTATACACCCGAAGGCGAAGCCGAGATCGTCGCGGCGCAATGCCTGTCGGGGCGGATCCAGCCGGTCGACGTTGCGGCGCTTGCCTTGTTCCTGGCCTCGGACGATGCGCATATGTGCACGGGCCACGATTATTTCGTCGACGCGGGCTGGCGCTGATGGCGAGCGCACCTGTCACGATCGCGCCGCTCGGCGCGACGCTCGGCGAAGGGCCGATGTGGGATGTCGCCACGCAGGCATTGTGGTGTGTCGATATCAAGCGGCATCTCGTGTTTCGGTTCGATCCCGCCACTGCGGCGCTGTCATCCTGGACCGCGCCGGGCGAAGTCGGCTGGGTGCTGCCGCGCGCGGGCGGCGGGATGGTCGTCGGGGTGCAATCGGGCCTGTATGGGTTCGATCCGGCTGAGGGCAGCTTTACGCCGCTGATCGATCCCGAGCCGCATATGCCGGGCAATCGCCTGAACGATGCGACGACCGACGCGGCGGGACGGATCTGGTTCGGCAGCATGGACAATGGCGAGCAAGCGGAGAGCGGTCGGCTGTACCGGCACGATCACCGCGGCTGCGCCGATGCCGGTCTCGCGCCGGTTGCGATTACCAACGGCCCGGCGATCTCGCCCGATGGCACCACGCTTTATCACACCGATACGTTGGGGCGGACGGTGTGGCAGGTGCCGATCCGGGACGACGGCACGCTGGGCGATCCCACGCCGTTCGTCGAGATTGCGGCGGGCGAGGGGCATCCCGATGGATCGACCACCGATGCCGATGGCGGCGTGTGGGTCGCGCTGTTTGGCGGCTGGGGTGTGCGGCATTATGATCCGGCGGGCACGCTGATTGAGACGGTACGCTTCCCTGTCGCCAACATCACCAAGATCGCTTTTGGCGGCGCGGGTCTGCGCACGGCTTATGCCACCACTGCGCGCAAGGGGTTGAGCGCCGCCGAACTGGCGGCGCAGCCCGAGGCGGGCAATCTGTTCGCCTTCGACCCCGGGGTCGAAGGCATGGCGACACATGCGGCAAAAATATAACAATCGATAGGGAGCGGAAGACGGATCATGGCAACGCTGGCGCAACCCGACATGCAACGGGTCAATATAGGTTTTATCGCTTCGATCGTCGTGGTGGCGACGATCGGCGGTTTCATGTTCGGCTATGATTCGGGCGTTATCAACGGCACCCAAAAGGGGCTGGAGGCCGCGTTCGAGCTGGGCAAGCTCGGCATCGGCATCAATGTGGGCGCGATCCTGGTCGGCTCCTCGATCGGTGCGTTCGGCGCGGGGCGCTTGTCGGATGCCTATGGCCGCCGCACGGTGATGATGGGGGCGGCCGTGCTGTTCCTGATCAGCGCGCTGCTCGCGGGCGGTGCCAGCAGCTCGATCCTGTTCATCGTCGCGCGCATCATCGGCGGCCTTGGCGTCGGTGCCGCCAGCGTGATTTCGCCGGTGTACATCTCCGAAGTCACCCCGGCGTCGATCCGCGGGCGCTTGTCGAGTGTGCAGCAAGTGATGATCATCACCGGTCTGACCGGCGCGTTCGTCGCAAACTTCGCGCTGGCCCGCTATGCTGGCGGCTCGACCGCGCAATTCTGGCTCGGCTTTCCGGCATGGCGCTGGATGTTCTGGCTGCAGGCGCTGCCGGCGGCGATCTATTTCCTGGCGCTTCTCACGATCCCGGAAAGCCCGCGCTATCTCGTCGTAAAGGGCCATACCGAGCGCGCGCGCGCGGTGCTGACCAAATTGTTCGGGTCCGACGAGGCCGATCGCAAGGTCGCCGAGATCGCCGCGAGCCTGGCCGCCGACCATCACAAGCCGCGCCTGTCCGACCTGATCGACAAGACCACCGGCAAGATCCGCCCGATTCTGTGGGCGGGCATCGGGCTCGCGGTGTTCCAGCAGCTCGTCGGCATCAATGTCGTCTTCTATTATGGCGCAACCTTGTGGGAAGCGGTCGGCTTCTCCGAGGATTATGCCTTGCAGACCAACATCCTGTCGGGCGTGCTGTCGATTGGCGCGTGTGTCTTCACGATCGCGTTCGTTGACAAGATCGGGCGCAAGCCGCTGCTGCTGATCGGCTCGGCCGGCATGGCGGTAACGCTGGCGACGGTGGCCTATGCCTTCTCGACCGCCGTGACCGCGCCTGATGGCGGAGTGTCGCTGCCCGGTAATAACGGCGTGATCGCGCTGGTCGCGGCCAATCTGTACGTCGTCTTCTTCAACTTCAGCTGGGGCCCGATCATGTGGGTCATGCTGGGCGAAATGTTCCCGAACCAGATCCGCGGGTCGGGGCTGGCGGTGTCGGGCTTTGCACAGTGGATCGCCAATGCGGCGATCTCGGTCAGCTTCCCGGCGCTGGCGGTGTCGCCCGGCTTGGCGGTCACCTATACGGGCTATGCCGTGTTCGCAGGCATCTCGTTCTTCTTCGTCCAGGCGATGGTCAAGGAAACGCGCGGCCGCGAACTGGAAGCGATGGAGGGATAAGAGCCCTCGGATAGCAGGAAAGGCGAGGGCGCTGATTTCGGTCAGCGCCCTTCTTTTTTATTTTGGCGGCGCATCCGATTGGCGCCGGATCAACGCATAGTCCGCCAGCACGTGCGGATGATCGACGCTGCTGTCATTGGCATTGCGCATGCGGATTTCGCGCACCAGCAGCTCGATCGCGGTGCGCGACATTTCGGTCACCGGCTGGCGGATGGTGGTGAGTTCGGGCCAGATCGTCGTCGCCAGCACGGTGTCGTCGAACCCGCACACGGTCAGGTCGCCCGGTACGTCGAGCCCTTTGCGGTGGGCGATTGCCACGGCGGCCGCGGCCATATCGTCGTTCGAGGCAAAGATGGCGGTTGGCGGCTCGTGCAGGCCAAGCAGCCGTTCCGCCGCCTCCAGCCCGGAACGATAGGTAAACAGCCCGGCACCGACACGTTCGGGCAAAAACGCCAGCCCCATATCGGCAAGGGCCGCGCGATACCCGGCCAGCCGCTCGCCACTGGCGGTTTGTTTCGGGTCGCCGGTAATGAAGCCGATCCGCGTGTGCCCCAGTGCCCCCAGATGCCGCGTCATGTCATAGGCGGCGCGACGGTCATCAATGCTGACGGACAAGGCCCAATCGGGCGCGCGTCCGGTTGCCACCGCGACCACCGGGATGCCGTGGCCTTCGAGGGCGGCCAGCACCACGGGCGAATCGCTCAGCGGCGGAGGCAGGGCGATGCCGTCGATCCGCCCCTGTAACAGGCGTTCGATCGTCGCCGCCTCATGGCCATCCTCTTCGCATTTCTCGATCACGAGCTGGACGTTGCTGCGGCTGGCCTGATCGAGCCCGCCGACCAGGAAGTCGCTGAAATAGGTCAGCGAGGGATTGGTATGCAGCAGGCAAATGCGGATCTCCTCGCCGCCCGCCAGCGCCCGCGCTGCGGCGTTCGGCGCATAGCCCAGCGCCGCGATCGCGGATTCGACGCTGGCGCGGGTCGCGGGGCGAACACTGCCCTTGCCATTCACCACCCGCGACACCGTCATCGGCGAGACCCCGGCATGGGCCGCGACATCGGTGATGGTGGGAACATTATGTTGACGACGCGAGCTGCGAATTTCCTTCATGCACGTCCTTTCTATGCCACTTCTATGGCGGAGTGGTGCGCTACGGCAAGCCGGTGTCGCGATGGTGCTTGCCCATGCCCCCCCGCATCGGCCATGTGGCCGCGATGACGTTTCAAGTCGACATGGGCCTCGACGCGGGCGGCGCGCCCGTCCCGATCGATCTCGAAGAATTGCTGGCGACGCGGCTGCTCGTGCAAGGCAATTCGGGCTCGGGAAAATCGCATCTGCTGCGCCGCTTGCTCGAACGCAGTGCAGGGCAGGTGCAGCAGATCATCATCGATCCCGAGGGCGATTTCGTTACGCTCGGCGAACGCTATGGCCATGTCGCCATTGCGGCTGCGGAGTATTCGGTGGCGGAGATCGCCCGCTTTGCCGCGCGCATCCGCGAACATCGCACGTCGGTGGTGCTCGATCTCGAAGGTCTCGAGATGGAAGGGCAGATGCGCTGTGCCGCCGCCTTTCTGTCGGCCTTGTTCGATGCGCCGCGCGACCATTGGTTTCCGGCGCTGGTGGTGGTCGACGAAGCGCAGGTGTTCGCGCCCTCAATGGGGGCGGAAGTGACCGAGGAAGTCCGCCGCGCCTCGCTTGGCGCGATGACCAATTTGATGTGTCGTGGCCGCAAGCGCGGGCTCGCCGGGATCATCGCGACGCAGCGCCTCGCCAAACTCGCCAAGAACGTCGCCGCCGAAGCCTCCAACTTCCTGATGGGGCGCACCTTCCTCGACATCGACATGGCGCGCGCGGCCGATTTGCTGGGGATGGAGCGGCGGCAGGCCGAGCAGATCCGGGATCTTGCGCGCGGTACCTTCCTCGCGCTGGGGCCGGCGGTATCGCGCCGACCCGTGGCGATTCGCATCGGCACGGTCGAAACCGGCTCGCGGGGTGGTGGTCCTGCGCTGATCCCGCTGCCCGATGCGCAGGCGGGCGATATGCGGCAATTCCTGTTTGCGGAAATGGAGGAGCCGGTGCGGCCCGCCCCGCCGCCGCCACGCGCGGTCCCGGCCGAATCTGTGTTCGCGCAGATCGAAACCGTCGTCGCGCCCGATCCCGTTCAGATGCTGCCGCAACGCGACCCCGAGGAGCTTGCCCAGATCGTCACCGACGTGCTGCGCGCGATCGTCGCGGACGCGGATTCGACCGCGCGCCCGGCGGCAGTGTTGTACCAGGATTTTCAGGTACGCTGCCGTATGGTCGGGGTGCATCCTGCGCCGCTTGATCCGTCCGGCTTTTCGCGGCGGCTGGCGGCCGGGCGCGCGGGAATTTTCGAGGGGCTCGACGGTGATTGGGGCGAGGCGCTGGCGCTGGCGCGCGATCTGCCGGACGAAATGCTCGGCTGCTTCCTGTTGGTGGCGAAGGCCGCGCGCGAGGGGCTCCCATGTCCGAGCGATGAGGCGGTGGCGCAAACCTATGGCACCAGTTCGCTCGGCCGGGCGCGGCGCGTGATCGGCTATATCGAGGGCCGCAATCTGCTGGTGACGCGGACCGATCTGTCGGGCAAGCGATCGATGACGATCCCCGCTTTGGGATGGACCACCGCGCCCGCCGACGCCGGATGACAAAGCGTTCAGGTTACGCCGAACTGGTTGCAGTGCGGCACGGCGCACTCTAGGCGCGGCACGATGTCTGCCATGTCCTATCGATCCGAGTCAGGCAAAGGTCGATTCCGCGGCATCGCGCTTGCACTGGTCGTCGAGGCGCTGGTCGCGTTGCTGCTCCTGCAGCTGGGCACGGGCATCTTCCATAAGACCGAGAAGCAGAAGCCGCTCGTCACGTTTGACGTGAAGCCGATCGGGCCGGTGGTTTCCAAACAGGCGCAAAAGACCCAGGTCGCGCACAAGCAGAAGCAGACGACCACTGCCTCGGCCGCACCGCCGCCACCGGTCGCGCCGCCACCTGTGAAAAGTCCGGTGCCCTCAAAGCTGATCCAGTTGAGCTCCGAGGAATTCGCCGCCTCGGACATTGGCAAGATCCCGGCGCATCAGGGTGAGGGCGACGATTCGGGCAGCGGCAAGGACAGCGTGGCCGCCTATGGCCCGGGCCAGGGGCCGGGGGGTGCTGCGCTCTACAATGCCGAATGGTATCGCGAGCCGCGCGATGCCGAGTTGAAGCCTTATCTCCAGGATTACGCCAAATCGGGGTCGGGCTGGGCGCTGATCGCGTGCAAGACCGCGCCGGATTATCGCGTCGAGAATTGTCGGTCGCTTGATGAATCGCCGCCGGGCGGCGGGCTGGCGCGCGCGCTGCGGCTGGCGGCATGGCAGTTCCGGGTTCGCCCGCCGCGGATCGGCGGCAAGCCGATGATCGGCGCGTGGGTGCGGATCCGCTTCGATTTGACGGTCGGCTTTCAAAAGTAGCGCAGGCTTACGCCGTCGGCAGCGTGTCCAGATAGGCGCGGATGTCATCACTGATCGGAAGCGGCTTGCCGGTGGGCAAGTGGACGTTGACGATCACCATGTCGATCACGGTGTGCAACGCGCCCGTCTCCGCATGACATAGCTCGAAGCGCTGCGTCAGGCTCGACCCGCCGACCCGCGCGATGCGGACGAACGCCTCGATCGTATCGCCCCACACGAAGGGCTTCAGATAGTCGATCTCGGTGCGGCGGACATGGAATTCGGTGTGCGTCCACGCGTCGCCGAGCGCGGCACCGATACCGGTCCATTCCCAGAATTCGCTCACCGCAACATCGGCATATTCGAGATAGCGCGAGTTGAAGACCACCTTCTGCCCGTCAATTTCGGCGTAGCGGACCTTGAAACGAGTCGAAAAAGCGAAACCGGGACGCGTCATCAAAACAAGAGCCTTAAACCGACGATGGCAAGCACCGCTGCGAGAATCGGGCGCAAGACGCGGTCGGATATGCGGGATGCGACCAAACTGCCAACGATGATTCCAGGAATAGACCCGAGCAGCAGCGAAAACAGCAACGTCCCATCGACCGACCCGAGCAGCCAGTGGCCAAAGCCCCCGAGCAGCGTCAGCGGCACCGCATGGGCAATATCGGACCCGACCAGCCGGTTGATCGGCAAGGTCGGATAGAGGATCAGCAATGCGGTCATGCCAAGTGCCCCCGCGCCGACCGAGGTAACCGACACCAGCACCCCCAGCACCGCACCGAGCAGCACCGTCAGCCATTTAAGCCGCGCAGTCCCGATCGTGCCGAACAGGCGCGTCAGCGAGCCCACGATGCGCGCCCGGAAGATCGTCGCCACCGCCGACAGCACCAGCGTGACGCCCAGCGCCGCCGAGATCGCATGGCCGGTATCCTGCTTTTCCGATGCGTAATGCAGCACGATGATCGTCAGAATCGTCGCGGGCACGCTGCCGGCGGCGAGTCGCGCCACCACGTGCCAGTCGACCGTCCCGCGCCAGCCATGCACCGTCGTCCCCACGCTCTTGGTGGCGGACGCATAGAGCAGGTCGGTGCCGACGGCGGTCGCCGGATGAAAACCGAAGGCGAGCACCAGCAGCGGCGTCATCAACGATCCCCCGCCGACCCCGGTCAGCCCGACGAGCAGCCCGACGAGTACGCCGGCCAGCGAATACAGCGGGGTGATGATCATCCGGGGCGGCGGTCAGCCGGCCTTTGCGCTGGGAATATTAACCCCCATCGACACCAGATATTTCTTCACGTTGCGCGCCGCCTGGCGGAGCCTTTGTTCGTTTTCGACCATCGCGATGCGCACAAAGCCTTCCCCGTTTTCACCGTATCCCACCCCTGGCGCAACCGCGACCTTGGCGTGAGTCAGTAATTGTTTGGAGAACTCAAGGCTGCCTAGGTGCGCGAGCGCGGGCGGTAGCGGGGCCCAGGCGAACATCGATGCGGGCGGGGCGGGAATGTCCCACCCGGCGCGGCCGAAACTCTCGACCAGCACGTCGCGGCGCTTGTGGTAGAGTTGGCGATTGGTCTCGACGATGTCCTGCGGGCCGTTGAGCGCCGCGCACGCCGCCGCCTGGATCGGCGTGAACGCGCCATAATCGAGATAGGATTTCACCCGGCTCATCGCCGCGATCAACGTCTTGTTGCCGACCGCGAAGCCGATCCGCCAGCCCGCCATCGAATAGGTTTTGCTGAGCGAGGTGAACTCGATTGCGATGTCCTTCGCGCCCGGCACCTGCAGGATCGATGGCGTCGGCTTGCCGTCGAAATAGAGCTCCGAATAAGCGAGGTCGGAGATGATCCAGACCTTATTCTCCTTCGCCCAGGCGACAAGCCGCTCGTAAAAAGCCAGGTCGACCGCTTCGGCGGTGGGGTTGGAGGGATAGTTGACCACCAGGATCGAGGGGCGCGGGACGGTGAAGGCCATCGCGCGTTCCAGCGACTCGAAATAGGCGTCGTCGGGCGTCGTCGGCACTGCGCGGATCGTCGCGCCGGCGATGATGAAGCCGAAGGTGTGGATCGGGTAAGACGGGTTGGGCGCGAGCACGACGTCGCCCGGCGCGGTGATCGCGGTGGCGAGGCTGGCGAGCCCTTCCTTTGACCCCATCGTCACCACGACTTCGGTCTCTGGGTCGACATCGACGCCGAAGCGGCGGCCGTAATAATTGGCCTGCGCGCGGCGCAGCCCCGGAATGCCCTTGGACTGCGAATAGCCATGCGCGTCGGGCTTGCGCACCACTTCGATCAATTTCTCGATGACATGCGGTGGCGGCGGAAGATCGGGGTTGCCCATGCCGAGATCGATGATGTCCTCGCCGGTCGCCCGCGCTTCCGCTCGCATCGCGTTCACTTCGGCGATGACATAGGGCGGCAGGCGCTTGATGCGATAGAATTCGTCGGACATTGCAGGGATTCCGGCTGGAGGGAGTCCTTCCTTACGCCATTATGTGTCGCGCCGTCACCCCGCCGCACACCAATATAACGAAGCGCGCGGGTTTCGCCGCACGCGTGGTGATCCGCGCTTTCGCGCAAGGGCGAGATCGGGGTATGCTCGCCCGCACCAGAAGAGGATGTCATGGCCGAATCCACGAATGCTAGCGCTGCCGCCATGCCCAGCCTCGCCGAGCTGCAGCATTGGACCTGGGTCCTCGGTCGCGCGCAGCAGATGTTGCTGGAACAGGGCCTGTCGACACTCGGCGCGGCGGAATCGGCGTTGCCGCCGATCCCGGGGCTGACCGATCCCGCCACGATGGGCCGCGTGCGCGATTTTTGGGCTGACAGCGTCTCTCTGTGGCAGCGGATGCTCGCCCCCGGCGAGGCCGTGCCCGCTGCGGAAGAATCGGTCGAGCGCACCCGTGACAAGCGCTTCAAGGATCCGCGCTGGCGTGCCGATCCGCTGTTCGACTGGATCCGCCAGAGCTATTTCCTCTTTTCCGACCAGCTTCTCGCCCAGGTCGACGCGCTCCAGGGCGTTGATGACAAGCAGCGCGAACAGATGCGCTTTGCTACGCGCGGTTTTCTGGATGCGATCAGCCCGTCCAACTTCCCCGCGACCAACCCGGAAGTGCTTGAAAAGACGATCGAGACCGGTGGCGAAAATCTGCTCAAGGGCCTGCAGAACATGTTGGCCGATCTCGCCAAGGGGCAGGTGACGCACACCGACCAGACCGCGTTCGAACTCGGCCGCAACCTGGCGACCACGCCGGGCAAGGTGATCCATCGCACCGATCTGTACGAACTGATCCAATATGCGCCGACCACCCCCAACGTGCTGGCGGTGCCGCTGGTGATCTTCCCACCATGGATCAACCGTTTCTACATTCTCGACCTGACCGCGGAGAAAAGCTTCATTCGCTGGGCGGTCGAACAGGGCATCACCGTCTTCATGGTTTCCTGGCGATCGGCCGATGCCAGCATGAAGGACGTGGTTTGGGACGATTATATCGCCGCCCAAATCGATGCGATCGACACGGTGCGGCGCGTGCTGAAGGTGCCTGCGGTCCACACCATCGGCTATTGCGTGGCGGGCACGACGCTCGCCGCGACGCTCGCGGTGCTGGCGGCGCGAGGGGAAGGCGACACGGTCAAGAGCGCGACCTTTTTTACGGCCCAGGTCGATTTCGAGAAAGCCGGGGAATTGCTGTATTTCGTCGCCGACGATCAGCTTGAGTTGCTCAAGACGCTCACCCCGGATGGCTTTCTCGATGGGCGCTACATGGCGGCGGTGTTCAACCAGTTGCGCGGGCGCGACCTGATCTGGAACTATGTCACCAACAATTATCTGCTGGGCAAGGATTATGCCCCGTTCGACCTGCTCCACTGGAATGGCGACACCACCAACCTGCCCGCGCAGTGGCACATGCGCTATCTGACCGACCTGTATCGCGACAATCTGCTGAGCAAGGCCGGGGCGCTCAGCGCGCTGGGCACGCCGATCGATCTCGGGCTGGTGAAGACGCCGAGCTACATCCAGGCCGGGCGCGAGGACCATATCGCACCGGCCGAAAGCGTGTGGGCGCTGATGCGGCTGTTCTCTGGCGAGCGCCGGTTCGTGCTGGCGGGATCCGGGCATATTGCCGGCGTGGTCAATCCGCCGAGCGCGAACAAATATCAATATTGGCTCAATCCCGAGCCGGTCGAGACGCTCGAGGCGTTTGTCGTCGGGGCACAGGAGACCAAGGGGAGCTGGTGGCCCGACTGGGTCGCTTGGCTGCGCGATCAGGATGCGGCGATGGTCCCCGCCAAGGGCGCGCGCCAACCGGGCAAGGGTTCGCTCAAGGCACTCGAGGACGCGCCCGGACGTTACGTAAAGCAGCGTTAAAGATCGAAGGGGAGGGCCGAAACTACGGAGTTTCACTTATGTTGCAGTGCAACATTTCGCTTGCATTTGGCACCAGTGCTGCTATATTGCAGTGCAGCATTGGTGTAGGAGAGATCCGATCATGGCAAGCAAGGGTCCAAAGTCAGACGCGGCACCGAAAGCCCCAAAACCGGCCGCGAAGGTGGCCGGACCATCGGCCGTGGCCGAGGCTGGCGTCGCTCCCGCAAAACCCGCTGCTCCCAAGACACGGACCGCCGCCGCTGCGGTGAAAACCCCACCGGTTCCTGCAGTGCTTCCGGCCCCGGTCCCGGAAGTGCCCGAACCGGTCGTCGTGGCCCCTGCCGTCGACGAGGTCGCACCGGCACCGATTGCAGCAGCACCCCAAGTGCCCGCTCCAGCGGTGTCCGCGCCCGAGCCTGTTCGTATCCCTGACCCGGTTCTTACCGTCGAAGCCCCCAAACCCGTCGCCGCCGCCGCGCCGACCGTTACGCAGAAGGAAATCTTCACCATGGAAAACACCATCAAAGCCGCTACCGACAAGGTCCAGGAACAGGCCAAGGCCCTGTTCGCCGATGTCAACGATCGCACCAAGACCGCCGTTGAAAAGGGCACCAAGCTGGTCGAGGAATTCAACGAATTCTCGAAGGGCAATGTCGAGGCGATCGTCGAATCGTCGAAGATCGCCGCCAAGGGCATCGAAACGTTTGGCCAGGACGCTGCCGAATATAGCCGCAAGCATTTCGAAGGCGCGACCGCCGCGCTGAAGAGCCTGTCGAGCGTCAAGACCCCGTCGGACTTCTTCAAGCTGCAGAGCGATTATGTCCGCAGCGCGTTCGACTCGATCGTCGCCGAAACCTCGAAGAACACCGAGTCGCTGGTGAAGCTCGCCGGTGAGGTCGCGCAGCCGATCTCGAACCGCGTCGCGCTTGCCGCCGAGAAGATCAAGATCAGCGCATAAGCCGATCTTCGTCCGCATCGGACAGGAGAGGGCGGTCCCGGCTGGGGCCGCCCTTTTTGTTTGCCCCCTTGCCCTCACCCCCGGCAATGCCATATTTTAGGCAACAGATGATCGACCGTAGCGCAATCTCGATGGCGGAACGCCGTGATGACGGAACCGGGGACGGGCCGGACGACGGCACTGGCCTGGGCGTCGCAACGCGCACCCGCGCCAAGACCAAGCAGCCGACGCCTTATCGCGTGCTGCTGCTCAATGACGATTACACCCCGATGGAGTTCGTCGTGCTCGTGCTGCAGCGCTTCTTCCGCATGGATATGGAGGCGGCGACCCGGGTGATGCTCCATGTCCACCAGAAGGGCGTCGGGGTGTGCGGCATCTTCAGCTACGAAGTCGCCGAGACCAAGGTCAGCCAGGTCATCGATTTCGCGCGGCAGAACCAGCATCCGCTGCAATGCATGTTGGAAAAGGCCTGATTTAGCCGGACGTTTCTGCGCGCCTCGTCGCAATTCGCCTATCGTGCTTGCGCGGGCGGTGCGAGGCGATAAACGAGATCCATGGATCGTATTCTCATTCGCGGCGGCAATCGCCTGTCGGGCCGTCTTCCCATTTCCGGTGCAAAGAACGCCGCGCTCACGCTGATGCCGTGCGCCTTGCTGACCGAGGAGCCGGTGACGCTGCGCAATCTGCCGCGACTCGCCGATGTCGACAGCTTCGGGCATTTGCTCAACCAGCTTGGCTGCTCGACTCGAATCGAGGGCGCGCGGCCCGAGGATTTCGGTCGCGTGATGACGATCCGCGCCGGTAAGCTCACCGCGACCGAAGCCCCGTATGACATCGTGCGGAAAATGCGCGCTTCGATCCTGGTGCTCGGCCCGCTGATCGGGCGCGCGGGCGAAGCGACGGTGTCGCTGCCCGGCGGCTGCGCGATCGGCAATCGCCCGATCGATCTGCATCTGAAGGCGCTGGAGGCGATCGGCGCTCAGCTTGAGATGGCGGCAGGCTATGTGAAGGCTGTAGCGCCGGGCGGGCGTCTGTCGGGTGGCAAATACACCTTCCCGATCGTGTCGGTCGGGGCGACCGAAAATGTCGTGATGGCGGCGGTGCTGGCCAAGGGCGGCAGCCGGATCGAGAATGCCGCGCGCGAGCCCGAAATCGTCGATCTGTGCAATCTGCTCGTCGCAATGGGGGCCAAGATCTCCGGCATCGGCACCGAGACGCTGGAAATCGAAGGCGTCGACCGGCTCCACGGCGCGACCTATCGCGTGATGCCCGACCGGATCGAGGCGGGCAGCTATGCCTGTGCCGCCGCCATCACGGGCGGATCGGTCGAATTGGTCGGCGTGAAGATGGACGATATGCGTGCCACCACCGCCGCCTTGATCGCGGCCGGGGTGACGCTGGAGGAGCGCGGCGACAATCTGCTGGTTTCCGCGACCAACGGCATCAAGCCGCTGACGCTATCGACCGCGCCGTTTCCCGGCTTCGCGACCGATATGCAGGCGCAGTTCATGGCGATGCTGTGCCTGGCCGACGGTGCTAGCGTACTGACCGAGACGATCTTCGAGAACCGTTACATGCACGTGCCCGAACTGGCGCGGATGGGCGCGGACATCCTCGTGCAGGGCCGCACCGCCGTGGTGCGCGGCGTGCCCAAATTGGTCGGCGCGCCGGTGATGGCGACCGATCTGCGCGCCTCGATGAGCCTGATCATCGCCGGGCTCGTTGCCGAGGGCGAGACGCAGGTCAGCCGCGTCTATCACCTCGATCGCGGTTATGAGCGGCTCGAGGAAAAGCTGAGCGCGGTCGGGGCCGATATCGAGCGCGTCGGCGACGGTTAAGCCGTCCGATCCGGCACGGCGGCGGCATCGGCCTGGATCGCGAGCTCGGGCGCAACCGCTTCCCACGGGAAGATGAACCAGTCCTTGGTCACCGCGCGGTCGATTTCGCGCGCGTGGTAATCGACGCGCTCGCCCGAGCGGATATTGTCGAGCAGCGTCGCGAAGCGCACGCTGCCCGGCACCGCGCCCGCCGCCGCCAGCATCGCCCGCAAGCGCGCGATCGTGCGGCCGGTGTCGTTGATGTCGTCGAGAAACAGGAAACGTTCGCCGCCCCGCGTGCGTGCCGCCAGCCGCGCGATCGGGTCGAGCGCAAAATCCTCGACTTGCGCCGAGAAATCGACGGATAGCATCGGCAGGCCACTCGCGTGGCTGAGAAACACCGCCGGGACCAGCCCGCCGCGCCCGATACCGATCAGGAAGGTCGGCGACCATGCCGCATCTTCGCTCAACCGCGCCGCCAACAGGCGGATATCGGCGACGAAGCGGTCCTGCGGGATCGGGGTGTAGATCGTCATGCCGCCGCCTCCACATAGGCATCCAGCCGCGCCAGATGCTCCGCCACGGCGGCATCGGGCAGGAACGAGCCCAGGAAACTGTTGCGCGCCAGCGTGACGAGATCGGCGCGGCCCAGCCCGCGCGCCGCCGCCACAGCGCGGTAATTGTCGGCGACATAGCCACCGAAATAGGCCGGGTCGTCCGAATTGACCGTCGCGCGCAGCCCCGCGCGCAGCATCCGGTCGATCGGGTGTGCGGCCATATCGTCCACCACGCACAGCTTGAGGTTGGAGAGCGGACACACCGTCAGCGTCATGCCCATGCGCGCGAGCCGCGTGACGAGCAGCGGGTCCTCCAGACTGCGATTGCCATGGTCGAGCCGGTCGACGCCGATCACGTCCAGCGCCTGCAGCACATAGTCGGGCGGCCCCTCCTCCCCGGCATGCGCGACCAGCTTCAAGCCCTTCGCCCGGGCCGCGGCGAAGACGCGCGCGAACTTCTCCGGCGGGTGGCCGAGTTCGGACGAGTCGAGCCCGACCGCCGCAATCCGGTCGAACCAGGGCTCGGCGGCCTCCAACGTGGCAAAGGCATCGGCTTCGTCGAGGTGGCGCAGAAAACTCATGATCAGCAGCACCGTCATGCCGTGCTTCGCCTCCGCGTCGGCAATGGCGGAGAGCAGCCCGGTGATGACCGTGTCGAAGGCAATACCGCGCGCGGTGTGCGTCTGCGGATCGAACATGATTTCGGCGTGGACCACCCCGTCCGCCGCGGCGCGGTCGAAATAGGCAGCGGCGAGATCGTGGAAATCCTGCGCTGTCCGCAGCACGTCCGCCCCGGCATAATAAATGTCCAGAAAATCCTGTAGCCGCGAGAAGTTATAGGCGGCGCGGACATCCTCGACGCTGGCGAAAGGAATGCTGACCTGGTTGCGCTGCGCGAGCGCGAACATCAGTTCGGGCTCAAGGCTGCCCTCGATATGGAGGTGGAGTTCGGCCTTGGGCAGGCCTGCGATGAAGTCGGGCTCGGTCATGGCGACACCATTGCGGCGTTGCTGGCCGTGGGCAAGCGCCGAACCACCGCCCACGGCCCCCGCTTCACCCTTTAAGCGCACTTTCCAGCGTCGCGCGCCACGGCGTGGTCGGTCGGCCGATCAAGGCGCTCAACGCATGGCGATCGTCGAACAGCGCGCCGTTGGCCGCCTTGGTGTCGCTTTCGGCCAGCATCGCCGCAATCGGTGCGGGCAGGCCGACCCCCTCCAGCGCAACGCGATAGTCGGCTTCGGGAAGGTCCTGATAGACCACGGCCTTGCCCGAAAGATCGCTCAGCGCCCCCGCCAGATCGGCCAGCGTAAAGGCATCGTCGCCCGCCAGTTCATAGGTCGCGGGCTTGGCTTCCAGTGCGGTCAGCACGGCCACGGCCGCCGCCGCGTAATCGGCGCGCGCCGCCCCCGAAATGCGGCCCGCGCCGGCGCTCCCCAACACCGCCCCATGCGCGACCGCCATCGGGGCGCTTTGCGCATAGTTTTCAGTGTACCAGCCATTGCGGAGCAGCGCGTGCGGCACGCCGCTGTCGGCCAGGGCCAGTTCGGTCGCACGATGTTCGATCGCGAGGTTGAGCGGGTTGGTGTCGGCATGGAGGAGGCTGGTATAGGCGATGAAGCCGACCCCGGCGGCCTTGGCGGCGGCGATCACGGCCTGATGCTGCGCCACGCGCTGGCCGATCTCGCTCGACGAGATCAGCAGCAGGCGATCGACCCCGGCGAGCGCGCCGACAAGGGTTTCGGCGTGATTATAGTCAAACGCTCGGACAACCACCCCCTGTGCGGCCAAATCGGCCAGCTTGGCAGGGTCACGCACCAGCGCGACGATCGTCTCGGGGGCAACTTTCTCGAGCAGGCCAGCGATAACAAGGCGGCCGAGTTGGCCCGACGCTCCGGTAACAGCAATCATGATAGCACTCCCAAAACCATTGAGACGCACCATCTAGGCGTGTAGCTTATGAAAAATAAGTACGCACAAAAAGGTAAGTGATGAAATGGTAGAGTGGAGCGCCACCCCGCTTTCGGACGCTTTGGAACGCGGCGATGTGCTGAGCCCGGATTGCCCGTCCCGTCTCATCCTCAACCATGTCACCAGCAAATGGGGGGTGCTGACCCTGCTCTCGTTGCGATCAGGCACGCTGCGCTTCAGTGCGCTGCGTCGCAAGGTCAGCGGCGTGAGCGAGCGGATGCTGGCGCAGACGTTGCAGCAATTGGAAGGATGTCGCCTGGTCGATCGGCGGAGCTATGCCGAGGTGCCGCCGCGCGTCGACTATACGCTGACCCCGTTGGGGCGTGAGGCGGCGGACCGAGTCGCCGCGCTGGCGGACTGGATCGAATCGTCGCTGCCGTTGCTGCTGGAGCCAGCACCGGTCGCGGCATGATGGTCAGCCCGGGCGACACTTTGCGCCACCCGGGCCACGCTTGTCAGATCGCCGCGAGGGCCTGGTCGAAATCGGCAATCAGATCATCCGCATCCTCGACCCCGATCGAGATGCGCACGAGATTGTCGGTGATGCCGAGCGCCTGCTTGCGCGCATCGGGCACCGATAGATGCGTCATCGCCGCCGGGTGCGAGGCGAGCGTTTCGGTGCCGCCCAGCGACACCGCCAGTTTGGCGATTTTCAGCGCGTCGAGGAAAGCAAAGGCTTCTTTCTCGCCACCCTTCAGGATCAACGAAAAAGTCGATCCCGCGCCGGTGCAATGGCGCGCATAGATATCCGCCTGGCGCTCCATCCCCGGCGTATCGGCTAGGAAGCCAAGATAGCCGACTCGCTCGACCTTGGGGTGGCTGCGCAGGAAGCCACACACCTTGACCGCATTCTCGCCCGCACGGCTCATCCGCAATTCCAGCGTTTCGAGGCTGCGCATCAGCATCCAGGCGGTGTTGGGGTCACAGATCGTGCCGATCGTGTTGCGCATCAGCCGGATGGTGTTGATATGCTCCTTGGACCCGAGCACACCGCCCGCGACCAGATCGCTATGCCCGCCGGCATATTTGGTCAGCGAATAGACGACGATGTCCGCGCCATGCTCAAGCGGTTTGAGCCAGAGTGGGCCGAGGAAGGTATTGTCGATTGCGATCGGCGGCTTCGCGCCCTTGAAGATCGCGTCGCGGCTCGCCGCCACTGCCTGAATATCGACCAGCGCGTTGGTCGGGTTGGCGGGGCTTTCGAGATAGATCAAAGCGACATTGCCGGTCGCCGCCTTGCTCATCACCGCATCGATCTCTTCCCGCGTCGCGCCCGCCGGGAAATCGAGCCAATGCACGCCGAAGCGACCGAGAATGCGCGCGATCAGCGTCTCGGTCGCGGCATAAAGCGGGCCCGAATGGACGATGGTATCGCCGGGTTTGACCATCGACAGGAACAGCGTCGCGATCGCCGACATGCCGCTGGAGAACACCAATGCGTCCTCGGCCTCTTCCCACACGCCCAGGCGATCCTCGAGGATTTCCTGATTCGGGCCGTTGAACCGCGAATAGACCAGCCCTTCGGAGCCGCCGGGGCGCTTGCCGGTAACACCCTCGAAATGGCGCTTGCCTGCGGCTGCATTGGGGAAAACATAGGTCGAGGTGGCGAAGATCGGCGGTTTGAGCGAGCCTTCCGACAGCATCGGATCATAGCCGTGGCCCATCATCAGCGTGGAGGCCTTCAGCTTGCGATCGCCGATCTTCTCGATCGAGGGCTTGGGCTTGGTGCGCGGCGCGACGCCGGTCAGATCGGCTTCGGTCTGGGGGTCGGTCTGGTCGGTCGGCTTCGCCATGAGGGTGCATCCTGCGTCGAAAAATGATAGGAAGCCTTACCGCGAGATAGTCTCGAATGATACTATTTCGCGGCAGATCCTTGGGGGGACAGGATATGCCGATCGCAATCGTTTCGGTGCCCGTGACCGATGTGGCACGGGCGCGGCGCTTTTATGTGGAAACACTTGGGCTGGTGGTGTTGCGCGACGAGGCGATGGGGCCCGACATGCGCTGGGTTCAGTTGCAGCCCAAGGATGGTGGCGCGACGGTTGCGCTGGTGACGTGGTTCGACGCGATGCCGCCCGGATCGGTGCAGGGGCTGATGTTGGCGGTGGACGATATCGACGCCGAACATGCCCGGCTGGCGGCGGCAGGGGCGACGGTGTCACCGGTCGACGAACAGCCATGGGGACGCTTCACCATGCTGCAGGACCCTGACGGCAATGGCTGGATCGTCGCGCAATTGACCAATCCCGACGAAGTGAAGACCCGGTAAAGGGCTTTTGGTCGCCCGCTTGGCGAGGCGTCAGAGGCCGATGATCGAAATCTGACGCCCATAGCCAGGCTCACCGCGATGCGTCGCGCGGCGGAAGCTGAAGAAGCGCGCTTCATCGGCATAAGTGTCGAGCCCGAGCATCGCGACCCGCGTCACCCCGGCGGTGGCGAGGCGGTGCGCGACATAGGCTTCCAGGTCGAACTGGAAATGGCCCGCGCGGCCTTCGGCGAAGAAGCGTTCATTGGCCGGGTCGTTGGCCTCGAAGCGGCGCGCAAAGGCTTCGTCCACTTCGTAACTGGCGCGCGCGATGCACGGGCCGATCGCGGCGGCGATGCGGTCGCGCTGTGCGCCGAGCGCTTCCATCGCCTGAATGGTGGCATCGGTGACGCCGCCGAGCGCCCCTTTCCATCCCGCGTGCGCCGCTCCGATGACCCCGGCCTGCACATCCGCCAGCAACACCGGCGCGCAATCGGCGGTGACGATGCCGAGCGCGAGGCCGGGGCGATCGGTCACCAGCGCATCGGCATGCGGGCGCGCATCGTCCTCAAAGGGCGTGGTCACGGTGACGCAATCGGACGAATGCACTTGATAGGGTGATAGCAGCCGCGCGCCAGGGCGCACCGCCGCGATTGCCCGCGCGCGATTTTCGGCGACGGCGGCAGCTTCGTCATCCGAGCCGATGCCGACGTTCAGCCCGGCATGGATACCCGTCGATACGCCGCCGACCCGCCCGAGAAAGCCATGCGGGATTCCCGCCAGCATCGGCGCGCGGATCACCTCGACCATTGCGGGCGCGCTCACAGCACCAGCCGCATCAGATTGTCGTCATCGACCGTCGCGCCGACGCGGAACGCGATCCGCCCGATGTCGCGGAAACCGTATTTTTCATAGAAACGATGCGCCCTGTGGTTGTCGACATAGACGCTCAGGATCACCTCGCGCGCGCCGTGGCTGCGCGCATGCTCGAGCGACCACGCCATCAGTTCCTGTGCCACGCCCTGCCCATGCCATCCGCTGAGCACATAGAATTGGTAGAGCTCGATCGCATCGGGACGCCATTCGCCGGGGAAGGTGACGGGCCCCATTTTGACGAAACCGATGATCTGCCCCTCGTCCAGCGCCAGCCGGATCGCGAAATCGGGATCGGAGAGTTGGGCGGGCAAGCCATTGGGGCCGAACGCCTCGTCGAGAAAGGCGCTCAGGTCGGACGCCGGATACAGCATCCCGAAGGTCTCGGTGAACGATTGGCGCGCCATCACGGCGAGCGCGGGGCCATCGATCGTGCGTGCGTCACGGTATTGAATCATGCGAACCCCGCAGGAAGTGGCCAGTCCGGGGAGGAAACCGCCAGAACCTGGAATAAGGTGCCCATTGCCTGGGTCAGGCGCTGGTGATCGGCGGCGATACCCTCGGCGCGGTCGGGCGCGGCGCTGGCGAGCGCTGCCGCGCGAGCGGCGATGCCGAGCGCGCCGAGGAACACGCCTTGCCCGACCGGGCCCGCGACCTGTGCGCCTTCGACCGTCGCCGCAGCGGCGAGCGTGCCGAAATCGACATGCGCGGTAAGGTCCTGCTCGCCGGGCATATCAAAAGGGTTGGCGTAAGCATGGCCGCGCACCGCTTGCAGCGTGTCGCCGATTGCCGGGCCGTGATAGCCATAATCGATTACCAGCAGCGCCCCGCCTTGTGCGACGATACGCTGGGCGAGGCCGCGCAGGATCGCCACGCTGGCGGGAGACGTCTCGATCACCGAGCCGGCTGCGGTGTCGCGCAACGCCTCGGGAATGACTGCATCAGGGACTTGTTTGCCCGCAATCGGCAGGAACAGCGTGTCCTGACAGGCGACCAGCCGCTCGAACCAGCCGTCCGCACCCTTGACGAGTTGCCGGATCGGCAGCGCGTCGAAGAATTCGTTGGCGACGACAATCAGCGGGCGATCGGCGGGCAATGTGTCGATCGCGTCGTGCCAGGTCGCGTGCGGCAAGCGCTCGGCTTGCGCGGCGCGCAGCACCGGGCTGGTTTCGACCAGATGCACCGGCGGCGCAAAACCGGCCTTCGCGGCCGCGCGCAGCGCATCGGTCGAGAGCGTCCCCCGACCGGGGCCGAGTTCGACCCACGCCGCTGGCGGTCGCCCGGCGCGGTCCCACAAATCGGCACCCCACAGGCCGATCAGTTCGCCGAACATCTGGCTGATCTCGGGCGCGGTGGTGAAATCGCCGCCGCTGCCCAGCGGATCGCGCGTCGCATAATAATGCTGGTTGGCCGCCGCCATGAACTGCGCGAGCGAAATCGGCCCGGCCAGCGTGATCGCACGGGCGAGGCGGTCGGCCAGCGGGGCGGTCGTTTCGTCTCCCCTCCCGCTTGCGAGTTCGGGGTCGACAGCGCCCCGCGCTGTCGAGGATGTGCCGGGGGCACATCCGACCCCGAACTGGGCTGGGGGAGGGGCTGCTATAGGTTCTGGGGACACTGCGGCCATTCCCTCCCCTAACCCCTCCCGCAAGCGGGAGGGGGATTTTTTCATGCCACGCTCGCGTCGCCCGCGATCGGTACGACGCGGTGGCGGCGGCCCTTAGCGGTGACGATCAGATAAAGCCCACCGATAATCATCGGCAGCGTCAGCACCTGTCCCATATGGATTGTGTGCGCGAAGAAGCCGCCCCACCAATCGTTGAATTGCGCATCGGGCTCGCGGAAGAACTCGACGGTGAAGCGTGCGAGACCATAGCCAAGCAGGAACAGCCCGACCAATTTGCCCGGCTCATAGCGCGCCTTGGTCTTCCAGAAGGCGAACCACAGCACCGCGAACAAGGCGACGCCCTCCAGCCCGGCTTCGTACAATTGGCTCGGGTGGCGCGCGGGTTCGATCATGCCGCTTTGTACGGTGTCGTTGAACACGATTGCCCACGGCACGTCGGACGGCTTGCCCCACAATTCGCCGTTCACGAAATTGGCGATCCGCCCAAAGAACAGACCGAACGGCACCGCGCAGGCGAGATAATCGTGGACGCGGAGCCAATCGAGCTTTTGCGAGCGCGCAAACAGGATGATGCCGATCGAGGTGCCGATCATCCCGCCGTGGAAGGACATGCCACCATCCCACAGCTTGAACAGGCCCCATTTGGTCAGCAATTGCGGCGCGTAGAACAGCGCATAGCCCAGCCGCCCGCCAAGGATGATGCCGAGCGTGGCGTAGAACACCAGATCGTCGGCATGGCGGCGTGCCATCGGCGCGCCCGGCTGGCGCAGCAGCTTCAGCAAATACCACCAGCCGACCAGAATGCCGGTGATATAGGCGATCGAATACCATTTGATCTGGAAGAAACGCAGGTCGATCGCCACCGGATTGAGGTGGAGATCGGCGAAATGGAGGTGGCCCTGCGCGGCCGAGGCGGCATTGGCGAGCACGGGCAGGGCGGCAGTCAGGATCAAGGCTTTTCCCCGAGGATTTGCGCCTCCATAATGGCGGAAGGCGATAAGACCAAGTGGAGAGCGAGATGCCGAGCAAACTGGACCTGCGAATGGATGCCGCCCTGGCGGGGCTGACCGGGCCCGGGGCACCGTTCGGGCTGGGATCCGTAGCGGCAGGTGGCGTCGATCTGCCGTTTATCACTGGCGTACCGCAGACCTTGCCGCCCTATTTCGCGCATTATTGCGCGACTCACGCCGACCTGCCTTTCCTGGTGGCGGGGCCCGAGCGGCTGACCTTTGCGGAGGTTTATGCGGTCGCGCAGGGCGTCGCAAAGGGCCTGATTGCGCAACACCAAGTTACTCCCGGCGACCGAATCGGCATCGCGATGCGCAATTCGCCGTCGTGGATCGCGCTGTACATGGGCATCGTGATGGCGGGCGGTGTCGCGACGCTGCTGAACGGCTGGTGGCAGTCCGAGGAACTGGCGACCGCGGTGGCCGAGGTCGAGTGCCGCCTGGTCTTTGCCGATCCCCCGCGCGCGAAGCGGCTGGCCGAGATTGACGGGCTCGATGTCGCGGTGGTGACGATCGATGATGTGCAGCCGCTTGGCAGCGCGCTTGCGGCGCTGGCCGGGCCGACCGACGTCGCCCTGCCGACTATCGCGCCCGAAGACCCCGCCACGATCCTGTTTACCTCGGGCTCGACCGGCCAATCGAAGGGCGCGATCAGCAATCACCGTGCGGTGACGCAGGGCGTGTTCAACTATCTCGCGCAAGCGCTGGTCATGCTCGGCATTACGACTGCCGATGGCAATCCGCCGGTCGGCCAGCCCGCAACCTTGCTCAACGTGCCGCTCTTCCACGTCACCGCCGAAGTGCCGGTGTTCCTGCAAAGCTTTGCCATGGGGCGCAAACTCGTGTTGATGCCGAAATGGGATGCCGAAGAGGCGATGCGGCTGATTCAGGCCGAGAAGGTCAGTTATTTCGTCGGCGTGCCGCTGATGAGCTTCGAAATCCTGACTCACCCGAAGCGTGGCGACTATGATCTGTCGTCGGTTACCGATTTCGCCGCAGGCGGGGCACCGCGTCCGGTCGAGCATGTCCGGCGCATCGCCGACGAAATGGGCGGCCCCAAGCCGCTGCTCGGCTACGGCTTGACCGAAACCAACGGCGTGGGCTGCGGGAATTTCCGGGACAATTACCTTGCCAAGCCCAATTCAACCGGGCGCGCTTCGGCACCGTTGGTCGATCTCGCGATCCTTGATGGCGCGGGCAAGCCGGTCGCGCAGGGCGAGCGCGGCGAGGTCGGCATTCGCTCGATCTGCAACTTCACCGAATATTACGGGCGGCCCGACGCCACCGCCGCCGCCTTCACCGCCGATCGTTACTTTCTGACCGGCGATATCGGCTATCTCGACGAGGACGGCTATCTGTTCATCGTCGATCGCAAGAAGGACATTATCATCCGCGGTGGCGAGAATATCTCGTGTCAGGAAGTCGAGGCCGCGATTTACGAACATCCGGCGGTGGCCGAGGCGGCGGTGTTCGGCCTTCCCGACGAGCGCTTTGGCGAAGTGCCGGGCGCGGTGGTGCTGCCACGCGAGGGCGAGACGCTGACGACCGAGGCGCTGTGCGAATTCCTGTTCGCGCATGTTGCCGCGTTCAAGGTGCCGCAGCGCATCTGGATCGTCGACAGCGCCTTGCCGCGCCTGGGCACCGAGAAGATCGACAAGGTATCGATCCGCACCAAATATCGCGCACTGGCGGCGGCGGAGGCTGTGACGGCCTAGCCACACCGAACTGGCGGTGCGGCGCTTGGCGCGATAGAGCAAGGCAATGGCTTCCCCCGCACCCCCGAAGATCGATCGTCGCACGCTGCTGATCGGTGGTGGCGCGGGGATCGGGCTGGTGGTCGCCTGGGGGCTGTGGCCACGGCGCTATTCCGGCAATCTCACCGCCGACAAGGGCGAGAGCGTGTTCGGCGCGTGGCTCAAGATCGGCGACGACGGCCATGTTACCGTCGCCGTGCCGCAGGCCGAGCATGGCCAGGGCGTCTACACCACGCTGCCGCAAATCATCGCCGATGAACTCGGCGCGGACTGGCGGACCGTCGCGGTCGAGGCGGCCCCATTCAACCCGCTCTACGCCAATGCGCTTGGCGCGCGCGAACTGTTCGAGCAGCCGGGCGACGGGCTGATCAAGACGTGGCGCGAGGCCCATGCCGGGCGGATGGGGCTGATGCTGACTGCCGGGTCGACGTCGGTCCGCGCGTTTGAGGACCCCTTGCGCGCGGCGGGGGCGGCGGCACGCGTGCTGTTGTGTAAGGCTGCGGCCAGGCGCTGGAAGGTCGAGTGGCAGGCGTGCACCACCGCCGAAGGTTTCGTCGTCCACGGCAACAACCGGCTGCGCTTCGCCGAGCTGGCGACCGAAGCGGTGGGCGGCACGCTGCCCGATCCGTTGCCGCTGCGCGGGGATGGTGGCGACCGCCTGTCGGGCCAGTCGCTGCCCCGGCTCGATGGCCCGTCCAAGATCGACGGTTCGGCCAATTTCGCAGGCGACGTGCGCTTGCCCGACATGGTCTATGCCAGCATCCGCCAGGGTCCGGTGGGCGACAGCACGTTGATGCGGGTCGATCGCACGGCGGCAGAGCGCGTTCGCGGCGTCCTGCAGGTCGTCACCAACGATCGCTGGGTCGCGGCGATCGCCAATAACTGGTGGGCGGCGAACAAGGCGCTCGATGCGCTTGCCCCCCGGTTCGAGACGAAGAGCCCCGCGGTCAGTAGCGCCAGCATCAACGCGGCGCTGAAGGCCGCGCTCGACGGGCCCGGCGCACGCATCGCGCGGCAGGGTGATCTGTCGGCGGTGTTCAAGGGCGCGCGCGTGGTGACCGCCGATTATCATGTCGGCCTTGCCGCGCACGCCGCGATCGAGACGATGACGGCGACCGCGCAGTATCGGGACGGGCGGCTGGAACTGTGGTTGCCGACCCAGGCACCGGGGTTGGCGCGCAGCGCAGCGGCGGCGGCAATTGGCGTTGGCGAGGATGCGGTGCTGGTGCATCCGATGCTGATCGGCGGATCGTTCGGCGCGAATCTGGAAACGCAGTGCGCGGCGCAGGCGGCGGTGCTGGCGCACAGCCTCAAACGCCCGGTGCAACTGGTGTGGAGCCGGTCGGAGGATTTGCTGCACGATCGCTATCGCCCCCCCGCAATGGCACGGATGGCGGCGCGGCTCGGCGGCAATGGGCAGATTCTCGGTTGGCTCGCCAAGATCGCCGCTCCTGCCACCGGGCAGGAACTGGCGGCGCGCTTACTGGCGCACGATGCGGGGTTCCGCGCAGCGCAAGCGGTTGCGCCGTTCGGCGATGGCTATGCGGTGGCCGGGGCCACACCGTTTTACCGTATTCCGGCCTATGCGATCGACCATCACCCGGCCGATATCGGTGTGCCAACCGGACATTGGCGCTCCGGCGCGCATAGCTACACGACGTTTTTTACCGAGTGTTTTCTGGATGAACTGGCGCATGTTGCGGGGACCGAGCCGCTGTCCTTCCGCATCGGCATGCTGGGCGGGGATGCGCGGCTGGCGCGGTGCTTGTCGACCGCCGCGTCGCTTGGCGGTTGGGAAGGCGGCATTGCGGGAAGCGGGCAGGGCATTGCTTGTCACAGCTTTCGCGGCAGCCATATCGCGGTGCTGGTCGAGGCGCATGTCGGCGAGGGCCAGGCGGTCAGCGTCGATCGCATCGTCGCGGCGGTCGATTGCGGGCGGCAGATCAACCCCGACATCGTCCGCCAGCAAATCGAAGGCGGGCTGCTATTCGGCATGGCGGCGGCGACCGGCAGTGCGACCGGGTTCAAGGCCAATCTGGCCGAAGCGCGCGGCTTTGGCGATCTCGGCCTGCCACGCTTGGCCGACACGCCCGACATTACGGTCGAGCTGATTTCGAGCGAGGCGGAGCCGGGCGGGGTGAGCGAACTCGCCGTGCCCCCGGTTGCGCCCGCAATTGCCAATGCCCTGCAAGCCGCTACGGGCTATCGCTTGCGCCGCCTGCCGCTCACTCCGGGAACCGTTTGATGCCACCGATTCTCCCCGCCGGACATCCGGTCGTGCCCAAGCCGAAGATCGGCGTTCTGCTCACCAATCTCGGCACGCCGGACGGGCCTGATACCAAGTCGGTCAAACGCTATCTCGCCGAATTTCTCTCGGATCGGCGCGTCGTGGAGATTCCGCCGCTGATCTGGCAGCCGATCCTGCGCGGCATCATCCTCAATACCCGTCCGCAAAAATCAGCCGAGGCTTATGCCCAGGTGTGGAGCACCGATGGCTCGCCTTTGGCCGCGATCACCAAGGCGCAGAGTGCGGCGCTGCAAGGGGCGTTCGGCGCGGACGTGCTGGTCGATTGGGCGATGCGCTATGGCACTCCCTCCATCCCGGATCGCCTGCAGGCGATGAAGGGTGCTGGCTGCGAACGGATCCTGGTCGCGCCGCTCTATCCGCAATATTGCGGGGCGACGACTGCGACCGCCAATGACAAGGCCTTTGCCGCTTTGGCCAAGATGCGCTGGCAACCGGCCTTGCGCACCTTGCCGCCTTATTATGACGACCCCGCTTATATCGAGGCGCTGGCGCAATCGCTGACGGCGGGGCTGGCCGCGCTCGATTTCGAGCCGCAGGCGATCGTCGCCAGCTTCCACGGCATGCCGCAGCGCACGCTCGAACTGGGCGATCCCTATCACTGCCATTGCCAGAAGACCGCGCGGTTGCTCGGCGAGCGGCTGGGACGGCCGATGACGGTCACCTTCCAATCGCGCTTCGGGCGCGCCAAGTGGCTCGAACCGGCGACCGACGCGACGCTCGATGCGCTGCCGGCCAAGGGCATTACCAAGGTCGCGATCTTCGCCCCCGGCTTTTCGGCCGACTGCCTTGAAACGCTGGAGGAACTGGCGATTCGGGGACGCGAGAGCTTCGAGGAAAATGGCGGCACCCATTTCGCCTATATCCCCTGCCTCAATGCCGGAGAGATCGGCATCGGAATGCTGCGGGTTTTACTTGCGCGTCAACTTGAAGGGTGGACGCCATCCGCCTAGCGTGGGTTGGGCGATAGATCCTGGGAGGAGAGTTTGATGGCACGCGTCGCGATCGTAACCGGCGGCACTCGCGGGATTGGGGAGGCAATCAGCCTCGCTCTGAAGGATCATGGCATGACGGTCGCAGCGACCTATGCCGGTAATGACGAGCGCGCGCGCGAATTTACCGAGCGCACGGGGATTGCCGCGTTCAAATGGGACGTCGCCGATTACGACGCCTGCCAGGAAGGCACTGCGAAAGTGGTCGAGGCGCTGGGGCCGGTCGATGTGCTGGTCAACAATGCCGGCATCACGCGCGACGGCACGATCATGAAGCTCAGCTACCAGGCATGGAAAGAGGTGATCGACACCAATCTGGGCGGTTGCTTCAACATGGCCAAGGCGGTGTTTCCCGGGATGCGCGACCGCAAATGGGGGCGGATCGTCAATATCGGGTCGATCAACGGCCAGGCCGGCCAATATGGCCAGGTCAACTATGCCGCCGCCAAATCGGGCATTCACGGTTTCACCAAGGCGCTGGCGCAAGAGGGCGCGCGGGCCGGCGTAACGGTCAACGCGATCGCGCCCGGCTATATCGATACCGACATGGTCGCGGCGGTCCCGGCGGATGTGCTGGAGAAGATTGTTGCCAAGATTCCGGTCGGTCGGTTGGGTCAGGCGAGCGAGATCGCGCGCGGCGTTGCCTTCCTGTGTTCGGACGAGGGCGGGTTCGTCACCGGCTCCACGCTCAGCATCAATGGCGGGCAACATATGTATTGATCGCCGGGCGCATCGCGCCCGGACATAAAGGAGGCCGGCCTCTAGGGAAGCCGGCCTCCGCCCCCTGTTACGCAACGCGGGGGTAACTCTGAAAGGAGTCGCGGTCGCGTTAGCGGCAATAGCCCGGCTGACCGTCCTTCTGGATCGCACGACCGGCCAGGGCACCACCGCCTGCACCCAGGACGGTGCCCAGCGTGCGGTCGCCGCCGCCTGCGATCACATTGCCGAGCAAACCGCCCGCAATCGCGCCGATAATGGTGCCGCGGTCGTTATTGCAGCGGTTGCGGGCGCGGCTGTAGTAGCGGCGGTCCTGATAATAGCCGTCGTCGCGATAGCCGCGCCGATCGTCGCGGTAACCGCGATATCCGTCATCGCGATTGTAGCCGTCGCGATAGGCCTGATCGTAAGCATAGCCTTGGCCGCCATCGTAGCGCTGGGCGGCGGCAGGCGTGGCGGCCAGACCGGAAGCGGTCAGGACCATCGCCGTGGCTGCGAGCGTGAGTTTCTTCAACATGGTGCGTCTCCCGGTTGGTGTTTCCGATGATGCGGTTATGGCCGAGTCGGGCTGAGGTAAGCCTGAATGGCTCTGTTAGCCGTCGTTCATCGGCGCAGCGCCCGACGAATCGCGGTTGCGTGTCGCTGCTGGCTCCCGCAGGGGCGGGGGATGCGCATTTTATGGTCGGTTTTGTTTGCCTTGCTGTTCGTGCCGGATTCGACGGTGCCAGGGCGTCGCGTGCGGCTCGGCACCGATCCGCATTTTCGCGCCGTGCCGGTGATGCTTGATCCGGCCCGACCCGATATCACCCGCGTGGGGGATCTGGTGTGGCTGGGCGGTGTGCAGTTGCGCAGCCCAGATCCGCAATTCGGCGGCTTCTCCTCGCTCAGTGTCAAGGGCGACCGCTTCACCTTGCTCAGCGACAGCAGTGACATCGTGCGCTTCACAATGGGCTCGGATTGGAAGGTCCGCGACCCCAGTTTTGCGGAACTGCCCGCAGGTCCCGGAACGGGGTGGTTCAAGCGCGACCGCGACAGCGAATCGATGAGCATCGACCGTAAGACGGGCGCGGTCTGGGTCGGTTTCGAGAGTTACAACGAGTTCTGGCGTTACGATTCGGGGTTCCGTCGAGCGGAAGAGCATGGGGCTCCGCCGGTTATGTCGAAATGGCCCGAAAATGAGGGGCCAGAGGCGATGACGCTGCTTCCGACAGGAGGGATGGTCACGATTGCCGAAACCAAGCCCTGGCCCAAAGCGAGCGGGCGTGGTGGGATCGTTTTCCTCGGCGACCCGGTGCAGCGGCCGCGTTGGGGCTTTCGCTTCACTTATCTGCCGCCGCGCGGCTATGATCCCAGCGACATGACGGTGCTGCCCGACGGGCGCTGGCTGATCCTCAACCGTCGCTTTGCCGGGGCACGCTTTTCCAATGTGCTGACCGTGGTCGATCCAGCGCAGGTCAAACCGGGGGCGACGGTGCGTGGGCGCGACATCGCGACGCTGGCCGCCCCGCTGATCCACGACAATTTCGAGGGAGTCGCGGTGACGCGCGAAGGCGCTGCAACGATCATTTGGCTCGTCTCGGACGATAACCAATTGTCGCTACAGCGCAGCCTGTTGCTGAAGTTCAGGCTCGATCCGGTCGCGCCGAAGCGCAACCGGAACTGAGAGGTTTTACGCGGCAGCCTGCGGTGCGGCGGTCAGCTTCTTGGCGACGTCGCGCTTCAGGCGACGGGCGCGCAGCGACAGCTTGTCGTCGGTCGTCTTGACCAGCCAGTTGTCGAGGCCGCCGACATGCTCCACCGAACGCAGGCCGTGCGCCGAGACACGCAGCTTGACGCTGGTGCCGAGCGCGTCGGAGATCAGCGTGACGTTCTGCAGGTTCGGCAAGAACGTGCGCTTGGTCTTGTTGTTCGCGTGGGAAACGTTGTTACCCACCATCCGGCCCTTGCCGGTCAGTTCGCAGATCCGCGACATCGTAAATTCCTGAATGTCCGTGAGCCCATGAAGAGGCTCGTGAAGGCGGGGCGCATACCGAATGCAGCACGGTCGGTCAACCGTCCGAGGCGATTCGATGTCGCGATGCAACCATAAGGGCTGACGCCGGTTTGGTTACGGTAACGATTCGATGTTGCGAACACGGGAGAAGATCCATGCGCTTTCTTTTAGCTTTAGTCGGCCTTGCCGCGCTTGTCGTCGTTGCGCTTGTCTCGCTCGGAATGCTCAAGATCGATACCAAGGCGGGTTCGTTGCCGACGCTCAGCGTGAACGGCGGCAAGGCTCCGGAGGTCAGCGCCAATATGGCGACCGTCGAACTCGGCACCGAAAACAAGACGATCGAAGTGCCCACAGTCGGCACGACTACCAAGACCATCTCGGTACCGACGCTCAAGGTGAAGAAGCCGGTCAGCGCCGACGGCAATGCCGTTACGACCCAATAACCGGCGACGTTCCGCCACGATTTGCCGATTCGGCAGCAAGTGGGGCATGGCGGCACGATGTTCCCGCTTCCTCTCCCGATGCGTGCCGCGCTAGCGGCCGCTGCCGATGCCGCAGCGGCGGGAGAGGTTCCGGTTGGCGCGGTGGTGGTGCTCGACGGGCGCATCATCGCCACCGCCGCCAACGCACCCCGCGCGCGGCATGATCCGACCGCGCATGCCGAAATGCTGGCGATTCGTGCGGCGGCTGCGGCGATCGGGTCCGATCGATTGAGCGATTGCGATTTGTGGGTGACGCTGGAGCCGTGCGCGATGTGTGCAGGTGCCATCGCCCATGCCCGAATCGCGCGCCTTTATTATGGCGCGAGCGATCCCAAAGGGGGAGCGGTCGAATATGGGCCGCGCCTGTTTTCCCAGCCGACGATTCACCATCGACCTGAAGTGTTTCCGGGAATCGGTGACCGCGAGGCGAGCGCGCTGCTGCGGGATTTTTTCGGCGGCCTTCGCTGATTTTGTCCGCCTTCGCCAAATAACGGCAAGGCGATAGCGCTCGCGCGGTTGTGAAATGGTGCGATTCGCGCAAAGGAGGGGCTGCGCCATGGCACCGCTCCCCCCCTTTCCCTGGATCGACGTCGCGATCATCTTCGCGCTCATCGTGTTGAACGGCGTTTTCGCCATGTCCGAACTGGCGATCGTCTCGGCGCGCAAGGCGCGGCTGGAGGCGATGGCGCGCACTGGCTATCGTGGTGCGCGCACCGCGCTGACGCTGGCGGCGGACCCGGGCAAGATCCTGTCGACCACGCAGATTGGCATTACGCTGATCGGGATCCTGGCGGGTGCCTATTCGGGCGCGAGTCTCGGCGGCCCGGTTGCGGCGCGGTTGCATTTTCTGGGGCTGAGCGCGGAAACGACCGAGAGCGTCGGCTTTGCCATCGTCATCGGCATCACGACCTATGCCTCACTCGTCATCGGCGAACTGGTGCCCAAGCAAATCGCGCTGCGTGCGCCCGAGCCGCTGGCGGCGGCGATGGCGGGCCCGGTGCTGGCGCTGGCCTGGGGCACGGCACCGGTGGTGTGGCTGCTCGATTCGTCATCGGGACTGCTGTTTCGCCTGATGGGGCTGAAGCGCGAGAGCGAGGAGCATGTCACCGCCGAAGAACTGCACCTGATCGTCGCCGAGGCGAGCAAGTCGGGCGTGATCGAGGAGCATGAGCGTTCGATCATCTCGGGCGTGGTGCGGCTGGCGGATCGGCCGGTGCGCGAGGTGATGACGCCGCGCACTGATATCGAATGGATCGACGCGACGCTGGATGACGCCGGGCTGCGCGCCGCGCTGGTCAATGCCTCGCACAGTCGGCTGCCGGTGACCGAGGGCTCGGTCGATACCGTGATCGGCGTGGTGCAGGCGCGCGACATTGCAGTGGCGCTGTTCAAGGGCGAGCCGCTCGATCTGCGGGCGCTGATGCGGCAGGCACCGATCGTGCTCGACCAGATCGACGCGATGGATGCGCTTGACGCGCTGCGCCAGGCAGAAGTGCCGATGGCGCTGATCCACGACGAATATGGCCATTTCGAAGGCATTGTGACCCCGGCCGATTTGCTCGCCGCAATCGCGGGTGAATTCGCGTCGGACGCCGACCCGGATGATGCGCCCTCGGTGGTGACGCGCGACGATGGCTCGCTGCTGGTTGCCGGGCAAATGGCGGTCGACATGCTGGCCGAACGGCTCGGCATCGATTTGCCCGAGGATCGCGATTATGCGACCGTCGCGGGCCTCGCACTCGCGGTGTTCCGCCATTTGCCGGGCGAGGGCGAAAGCTTCATCGAACAGGGCTGGAAGTTCGAAGTGGTCGACCTCGACGGGCGGCGAATCGACAAATTGCTGGTCAGCCGGGCGCGCACTGCGGGCTATCGACCGACCTAGCCACCGGCGGTTCGCACCGCGAACCGAGTGCGGCGGACCTTACCGCCGCAACACGATCCGCCCGACTCGCCGCCCGCCTTCGCCGCGCACCAATTGCACCGATACGTCGATCACGCTTTCGACATAGCGGACGATCTCGCCGCAGCCGAGGCTGGTGCCCGCCTGCATCACCATCAATGCGATCTGGTCGATCGCGGCGGCGGGGCTGTCGGCGTGGACGGTGGTGATCGAACCGGGATGGCCAGAATTGACCGCGCGCAGGAAGCTGAATGCCTCGCTCCCGCGCAATTCGCCCAGGATGATGCGGTCGGGGCGCAGGCGGAGCGAGGCCTTGAGCAAATCCTCCGCCTCGACCTGCGCTTCGCCCTGGCCGCCGCGCACCGCGATCAGGCCGATGCTGTTGGGGTGGGTCATCTCCACTTCGGGCGTGTCCTCGATCAGCACCAGCCGTTCGCGCTCGGGGACCGCTTTCAGCAGGGCGTTGAGGAAGGTGGTCTTGCCGGTGGAGGTGCCACCCGAAATCAGGATATTTTTGCGCGCTCGCACAGCCTGGCGGAGGAAGTCGCCGATTTGGCGCGCCTCCAGCAGCGCCGCCAATGCTGCGTCCTCGGCACTTTCATGCTGAGTATCGCCAATCGCGGTGGCGGCGAAGGCATTGCTCGCCTCGTAATCGGCCAGCGACAGCGCCCGTACCACTTGCCGTCGGATCGCCATGACCAGAGCGCCGCGCGTCGCGGGTGGGGCGACGATTTGCACGCGCGCGCCACCCGGTAGCGTCGCCGACACCAGCGGATGCTCCCGGCTGATGCCCTGATGCGTGATCGCCGCAATCTGGGTCGCGAGCCGCCACAGATTGGACTCGGTCAAATCGGGCGCGGGGTGGCGCGTGCTTTGGCCGTCGAGCGTCTCGACCCAGATCTCGCCGGGCGCATTGATATAGATGTCGGTGACATCGGCGCGCTCCAGCCACGACGCGAGCGGGCGCAGATAGGCGTCGAGATAGGTGCCGGGCGGTGACAGTGCGTTCATTCCGCTGCCCCGCCGACCGCTGTGAAATCGAGATCGCGCGCGACGAACACGCGCACCGGCGTGCCCTGTGCGACCTTGATCGTCGGCGGGATGATCTGTGTCGGCAGCAAGGCAGCGGCCAGCCCGGTTGCCTCCTGGCTCGACCCGATCAGGATTTGCGTGTTCGATCCGCGCGACACCGCTGCCACGGCGGCATTGACCACCGACAGCAGCACCGAATTGGTGAAGCGCTGGAAGAAATGGCGGTTGACGCTGCCCGCCAGCCCGGCGCGGCCCAGCGTGTCTGCGGCGGGCGAACCGATCTGGATCGAGGCACCGTCGGGCCGGATTACCCGCGTCCAGATCACGAACGCGCGCGACTGCCCCTGCGCGACCGCGCTTTTATATTGCCCGACCAGCCGACTGCCGCGCGGGATCAGCACCGTACTGCCGTCAAAGCTGCGCACGTCGCGGCTGACCACCGCGCGCGCGAAACCGGGCAAATCCGAATTGAGCGCGGTTTCCAGCACGGCGGGGATGATCGCACCCTGCGGCACCACCGTTGCCAGATTATGCAATTGCGAGGCGCGTGCGCGTTCGGGTTCGGCGGACGAGACCCGCTCGGCAAATTGTTCGTCGCCATCCAGACGCGAGGCACCGCCGCTTTTGCCGTCGGCGGCTTTGGCGGCATCGGTTGCGCCCGCTTTGCCGGGTTCGGTAGCGGGGGCGGGCGGCGCGACCGACAGATCGACGATCAGCGCGGGCGCTTTCAGCCGCTGCGCCTCGTTCAGTGCCGCCACCGACGGACCGGTAAAG
Organism: Sphingomonas sp. PSPC2-2; assembly: GCF_049897725.1. Lineage (NCBI taxonomy): Bacteria > Pseudomonadati > Pseudomonadota > Alphaproteobacteria > Sphingomonadales > Sphingomonadaceae > Sphingomonas > Sphingomonas sp. PSPC2-2. Next base: position 359,681 of record NZ_JAFCWU010000003.1, read on the forward strand.
CCGGGCGTGCCAGCGGTCACGGGCGGCAACGGCGTGGCGACAGGCAAGGGGGTGGGTGTGGCGGTTGGCATCGGCACGACGCCGTGTGCCGCCGCCTCGACCGCCGCGATTTCCGCAGGCGGGGCGAGTGGGGCGACCAGATCGGCAGGGCGACCGCCGCGCGTGACGATGCCATCGCTGACCGGTGCCCGCGCGGCGTATAACAAGGTGAAACACAGCAGCCCGAGCGAGATCGCCCCGGCACCAATCAACCAGCCACCCCGCTGTGGCCTGGGGGAGGCGACGGCGGGCCGGGGTGGGCCAGCGGCGCTGGGGGAAAGCGGATCGGTCATGGCTTGGCTCGCTCGGCGGATTTGGCGGCTTTCGCCGTCTTGGCATCGAACGGCGGCGGCGCGTCGGGGCCAGGGTCGGGCTCGCGCCAACCTTCGTTGATCAGCGTGGTCGTCTCGCTGCCGTTGCGCAGCAGGAAACGCGGCGCGATCTGCTCGACGATGGTGTAGCCTTGGCGCACGCCATAATTGACCAGGCTTTCCTCGCCCTTGCCGGTCACGGCGAAAATCGCCGGGGTGGGGGTCTGTTCGGCCCATTTGAAATAGGTGAAATGGCCATCGTCGAACACCAGGGTCGGCAACAGCGACCGTGCGTCGGTATAGCTGTAGCGCGTGTTGCTGCGCACCGGTGGCGGCGGCGCGGTCGGTGCGGCGGCGAGTTCGACCGGGGCGGCGGGATAGACGAAGCGCACGACATAGGTGCGTGCGCCGCCATGCGCGGTTTTGCCGCGGCTGGCGTCGAGATCGAAGATATAGCGGCGCTGGTCGGTCACCACCGACATGTTGGTCAGGATGTTGGCGTCAAGCGGCTTCAGGAACAGGATGTTGGCGCGTTTGTTCGGCACCACTTGCCAGGCAAGCGCATCGCCGATCGAGACGTTTTCGATATGCTCGTCGGGGGCAAACTCGATCATGACCTGAAAGCCGAGCTGCCCGTGCAGCGTCACCAGATGATCGGGATCATAAGCGATGTTACGGATGTGCGGATCGACCCAGGCGGGCCGGTCGGGCGCGGTCGTCGCCGCGACGCACGCCGTCCAGGTCGCGGCCAGCGCGATCAGCCAGGGGACGGTGGTGCGGGTCATCGCGTCGGCACTCCAAGCGCGCTGTCGAACTGGACCGGGCTGGGGGCGGTGTCCTCGGCATCGCGACGATAATGCGTCACCTGAAAGCCAAGCGGATTGACGAAGCGATCCTCCATCCGCATCGGCGCGCCCGAAAAGCGATAGTCGATCACCGCCGTCCAGCTTCGCCGTTCGCCGCCCGCCGCGCCTTGATCGTGGCGGATCGTGTCGAAGCGCACCGTCGCGCTGCCCGTTCGTGGCATGGTGACGCTCTTCACCGTGGTCGAGACGATCGTGGTCGCGGGATAGCGGGTGAGCGGGCTGTCGGGATTGCCCTTCTGGAACAGGTGGCGATAGGCGGCGCGCGTCGGGCCGTCCGACCACAAGGCGGTCTTTTCGTAATTGGCGCGCAGATCGCTTGCGTCGAAGGTCTCGCGGGCGATGACATATTGCACGATCGCGGCTTGCGCGATGGCGCTGTCCTGGGTGAGCGCTCCGGGGGCGAGGCCCTTGATCGTCTCGGCATAACCGCTCTGGCGATCGACCAGGATCGTATAGGGCACCACGGTCTTGAGCGGGGCGAGTGCCGCGAGCGCGACCGCCTCCAGCACCGCGATCAGCGCGGCGACACCCGCCAGCATCAGTGCGCGCCGCCGCGCAGCCTCCGCGCGCGCGATCAGATCGTCGCCCCAATTCTCGGGGCGTTGCTGCAGGATTCGCGCGAAGGCGGGTTGGGGGTTGGGCTGGTGCATGGTCAATCGGGCCTTCTTGAGGCGGTGCCGGAAACGGTGCGGGTGGGAGTGATGCGGCGTGCGCCGTCGCCAAGGCGGGTCTGGTCGCGCGGTGGAGTCCAGGGATCACGGCTGGCGGCGGCGCTCGCCCCGGTGCTGCCGAGGATACGAACACTGGTCTCGCCGCCGTCCGCGCGCACCAGCCGCTCTTCGCGCCGGGCCAGCGCGGCGACGGCGGCACTGGTGCGCGCGGCGGGGGAGGCGAGCGCTTCCGGAGCTGGTGTGGACCGGGCCTGTGCGGGAGATGGCACCTGCGGCGCGGCAGGGGCCTTGCGCTCGGGCAAGCGAAAGCCGCGGAACACGGTGGCCGAGGCAATCAGCAAGCCCGTCGCTACCGCAGCGAACACCAGTACCAGCAGCAGGACGCTATAGGCGGTGTCAGCGTGCACCGCGCCAACCGCGCGCTGCTCGACCATCGCCGCCAGCGACGGTTCGAGTATCTCCAGCATCACCGCCAGCAAAAAGACCGTCATCATCGGGGCAAAGGCAAAGGCGAGCGTCGCGCGCAGCCACCCCTCGAACAGCCCGCGCGTCACGTCGAACAGCAACAGCGCGATGAAGATCGGGCCGATGGCCAGCAACACCCCCAGCACGACCTTGGTGGCGAGCAACAGGCCGAGGCTGAAAAACAGCAGCATGGAGGCGGCCGCCTTGAGCGCCAGCACCTTCACCCCGCCGCCCAGCAGCGGCAACGACTGTAGTGCGGCGATCTGCGGCACGGCGGCGAGCGGACCTGTCGGCTTGGCGGGCACCGGCGGGGCGGGCGCGGCGCTCAAAATATCGAAGGCGCGCTGCAACCGGTCGAAGATGTCGCCGCCGCTTGCGGTCGCCGAATCGAGATGCAGCATGGCGGTCGCGATCTGCGCGGTGCCGTCGAACAGCACGCGCACCACGATCGCCTGATAGGTGTCCCACTGCGTCGCGAAGGACAGGATCGCGGCGAGCTTCACTACCGACAGCGTCACGTCGCCAATACGCAAACCGCCCCGGCCCAGCATCAATTGATAGCCGATCAGCGCGACATACAGCGTCATCAGCGTGGTGAGCACCGCAGCAAAGCTGCCCCCGCTCTGGAACAGCCCATCATAGCCGGTGTGGACCAGCGCACGTACCTGACAATCGGTCACGCGCAGCAGCGCATGGACCAGATGGACATCGGGCGGGGCGGCGGGGCAGGCGTTCGACATGACGGTCAGGCCAGCAGCCGTGGCAGCCACTGCGCCGGATCGTCGCCAACCTCGGCGCGGATCGCATCGAGGCGGCGCACGCTGCTTTCGCGGCCCGACAGGATCGTCAGCAAATCGGGCATGCCGCCCAGATTGAGCCGGGCGATCACACTGTTATTGCCATGCTTTATCAGGAAGCAGCGCGCCGTGTCGGGCAGCGTGCGGATCAAGTCGAATTCATGCGCGGTCAGGCCGAAGCCGTCGCAATAATCGACCGCCTGCGCCTTGGGGTTGACCATGAAGATCTGCGTCGCGGCCTGTTCGATGATCGCGCTGGAAATCTGGCTCGCCAGCGCGTCCGATGCGCTTTGGGTGCAGAAACCGACGATACCGTTGCGCTTGCGGATCGTCTTTTCCCAATCCTTGATGCGCACCACGAACGCGGGATCGTCGAGCGCTTTCCAGCCTTCATCGATCACGATGATGCTCGGCGTGCCGTCCAGCCGCTGTTCGACGCGGTGGAACAGGTACATCATCACCGGCGTGCGCGCAGCGGGATCGTCGAGGATCTGCGTCATGTCGAAGCCGAGCGTCGCTACGTCGAGATCGAGCGCGTCTTCCTCATTGTCGAACAGCCACGCATAATCGCCCTTGCCGCACCACGCCGCCAGCCGCGCGGCGAGATCGAGCGTGGTCGGGCGTCCGCGCCCGCGGAACAGCTCGACGAAATAGCGCAGCCGCCTGAGCGCGCGCGGCTGGCTGAAATTGGCGTCGACTGCATCGGCGATGCGCGCCAGATCCTCCGCGTCGAGCGCGGGGCCAGTGCCCGACACGAGCTTCGCCACCCAATCACACAGAAAGCGCCGGTTGGCAGGGTTGTCCTCCAGCAACAGCGGGTTGAGCCCGGTCGGCTGGCCGGGGCGCAGCAAATCATAGCGCCCGCCAATCGCGCGCAGGAAAATCTCCGCGCCGCGATCCTTGTCGAAATAGACCGTGCGCGGCGACAGCTTCTGCGCCTGGGCGAGCAGGAAGCCCATCACCACGGTCTTGCCCGCGCCCGACGGGCCAATCACGGTGAAATTGCCAAGATCGCCCTTGTGGAAATTGAAATAATAGGGGCCAGCCGATGTCGTTTCCAACACCGTGATGGCAGGCCCCCAATGGTTGCCCTGCGCCGAGCCGGAGGGGAAACAATGGCCGCTGGCAAGGCTGGCGAAATTGCCGCTCGACACCAGGGCGCGCCTGGCGATGAATTTGAAATTGCCGGGGAACTGCGCCCAATAGGCGGCTTCGAGATTGACATCCTCGCGCACCGCGATCACGCCCAACTCGCTAAAGGCGGTCTGCACATCGGCGGCGGCGAAATTGAGCGCGTCGAGCGTGTCGGCCTTGACCATGACGGTCAGGTGATGCTCGCCAAAGCCCGATCGCCCCGCTGCGACATCGTCCTTGGCCGATGCCAGCTCGTAACGCTGGCTCAGCGCCTCATCATCGGCGGCCTTCATCCGGCGCAAAGCAAGGTTCATGCGGTCGAGCGTCGCTTGCCGATCGACAAAGGCGAAGCTCTCGCTCAGCACCATTTCGGCGGGCAAGCGCAGCAAATCATCGAACATGCCGGGCACGGTCTGCGCCGGATAATCCTTGATCGAAACCATCGCGGCGAAGCGACGCGGCGCATCGCCAGTGGCCGCGAGTTCGAGCGCGTCGGCACCGAAGCTGATCCGGCGATCGGGCAGATAATGGCCGAAATCGCCGCCCGGCTCGATCACCCGGCGAAGATCGCCGCCATAGAGCAAGGCGAGAAATTCGAGCGGTTCCGAACAGCGTCCGGCAGGCCCGGCATAGCTGGTGAGCAAGCGCGCGCCATAGGGTTCGAGCGAGGCGAGCAGAATGTCGCGCGCGGCGTTGAGCGCGACCAGATCGCGCATCCGCCGCGCATCGCTCTCCGCGCGCCCACTCCCCCGCAACAGATTTTGCAGCACCCCGATCCGCCCCGGCAGCGGACGCCGCACCAGCGTGATAAACAGGTCGTTGACGTAGAGTTTCCGGCTGGACAGCTTGGTGCGCCACGCGGTGTCGAGCGACTGGCTGAAGGGATCGGCAAAGGTCCCTTCGAACACCGGCTGCACTTCGCGGCGGACGACATGATGATACAGCGCGAAGCGCGCATCGGCGATGCCGCGCAGCATCGTGTCACGCAGGGTTTTGCGGTAATTCAGCTCCTCCGAATCCGCCGTTTCGAACGGGAAGCCGGTCAGCCGGACGACTTGCATCATCCGCCCGTCGCGCAGCTCGATCGTCGCATCGTCGAGTGCGCGGGCATAAGGCAAATACGCGCCCGCCGAGCGTTCACGGGCGAAGCTCGGGGGCTGGTCAACCGGGGAGGTGCGCGCCAGCATCGTTCAGGGACAGTAAGAGTTGCAACGCCAATAGGCGTGGTTGCGCCCGCGCGGGCATTGCGCGAGCTTGGTCATCCACAAATCGAAGAAGCGCGGCTCGCGCAGACACGCGAGATAGCCGCCCAGATGGATGACGAGCGACAGCAGCAGCACCAAAAACGATTTGGTGACGAGAAACGCCTCCATCGTGATGACGGCGTTGAGCACGAAGAAGCTGTAAGTGACGCCCGCGAACATTTGCGGGCGGGTCAGCGCACCGAACACTGGATCGCGGGCGAGCGGCGCGTTCACAGCCCTGGCCCTGTTGCGGCAGATTTGATTCCGGCGACGATCGCGGCGGCCCCGAACACGATGAAGCAGCCGAGGATCACCGTTGCGCCGCGCCGCCAGTCGATGCGGCCGGTGAGCATCCCCAACCCGGTCGCGCCGACCGCGATCACCGCCAGCGAGGTCGCCACCGCGCCGAGCAGCGTGCCCTGCACCCAATCGACCGCAGACACGATCACGCCCGATCCCGACGGGTCGAGCGAGGCGGATTGCGCGTGCGCCATCGTGCTCCACAGCAGGCCAAGGCCTGCCGCGACGGGACGCGCAAGAATAGGAGTGCGCCGAAGCGATATCATCGATCATTCCTCTGCTTGAACTTGGGGGCGACGCCCTCGACCGTGCTGCCGAGCCGCCCGAGCACCGCCCCGACATAAGCGCGCGTTTCACGGTAAGGCGGCACCCCGCGCCAGCGATCGACCGCACCCGGACCGGCATTGTAAGCGGCGAGACTGAGTACGAGATCGCCGCGATAGCGCCGCATCAACCGCGCGAGATACAGCGCGCCGCCCTGATAATTCTGTTCCGAATCATACGGGTTCACCCCCAATGCGCGGGCGGTGGCGGGCATCAACTGCATCTCGCCAATCGCGCCGGCGCGCGACACTACGCCGGCGCGAAAGCGCGATTCCTGCCACGCCACGGCTTCGATCAACGCTGGGCTGACCCCCGTCGCGAGCCCGGCGCGAGTGGCGGCTTGCGCGGTCGAGTTGGTGGAGGCGCGGGGTTCGCGCACCGGGGCCGGCGGCACGATCGCGCGACTGCCCTCGGCGGTGAATTGTGTCGGCCCGGTATAGACGCTGGTCTGGCCGTCGGTGCCGATTTCGATCACTTGCGCCGATACAGGCACGGCGAAGCCGAGCGCGGTCGCTGCCGCAGCTCTTATGCTCCACACGCCGCTTCGCGTCATCGTCTCGCGATCCTTCGCTGCGGGGCGATGGTATCGCCAACCGCGGTTGATAGCGCCCGGAGCCAGCCGTCGCCTTACGGCGCGCGGCGCGACATCGGGGGCCGGGGATAGCCGAAGGTCAGGCTCGAAAATGTCGTTTCGAAATCCGCTTTGGGATTGCCCTTGATCGGCTTTGTCCAGATTACGTTGAGCTGCCAGTTTCCGATGCGCGGCACGCGAAATAAAGCGCGCCCGGCGGCGTCGGTCACATGCGTGGCGAGCGGACGTTCGTCGAAATCGAGGTTGTTCAGCTTGACCGTGCCGCCCGCCAGCGGCTTGCCTTCGTAAAACACGCGCACCGGTAAATCGGCCCCCGGCGGCAAGGTGTAGGGATCGCGCTCCAGCACCAGTTCCAGGCTGAGGCCGATGCGCCGGGTCGCCACGTCGGTGGCGGGCGCGTTGCCCACCTGGATCAACGCCTTGGCGCGACGCGAATACAGCTCGCGTCCGGGGGCATCGGTCATGCCGGTGCGTTGGCGCAGTGCGAGCGCGGGGGTTAATCCCTCCACCTTCAGATAATCGGTAAAGCGGATGCCGGGCAGTTCGCTCGGCGTCGCATTGGTCGCCAGCGCGTACAGATATTCGCCGGATGGTCCGAAATGGAGCGTGGTATCGGTCGTGGCCGACCCCAGCTTCAGCTCGGGGCGCCGGTCGCTGTGGCCGTCGGGGCCATACCGGTCGAACCGGGTGATGCGGTTCGCCTCGATCAGCGATTTCGAACGATAGCTGCCGTGCCCGACCAAAATCGACATGGTGGTGGTGCCGCCGGTCGGAACCCAGAAGGCGTTGGGCTGGATCCAGAAATCATGCGCCAGTGCCAGACCGGGCACCGCCAAAACGGCCACTGCGCCTAAGCGCCACATGGTCCCGCGACGCAGCTTCATCCGGCGCAAAGGCATCGATTTGGCGCGCTGGCCCGTAAGCCTGGCACATTCCCGGGCGACAAGGTTGGATAATGACACGGTCTGGAATTCTCCCAAGCGATGTTGTCTTTACGGAGCAGGGCCGGATTTTGGTGCAGCGCCGGGTAAACAATCCGGTCGCGCCCACACGCCCGTCGCCGCTTGTGCCGCTGGCCTGTGCGGTCACCCTGGCGAGCGTGCTCGCGACGCCCGCCAGCGCGCATACCGGTACGGGTTTGGCGGGCGGGTTCGTTTCCGGGTTGCTCCATCCGCTCAGCGGAATGGATCATTTGCTGGCGATGGTGTCGGTCGGTCTGTGGGGCGCGATCCTGGGGCGACCGTTACTGGTCGCCTTGCCGGTGATCTTCCCCGCGATGATGGCGGGCGGGGCGATCCTTGGGATGGTCGGCGCGCCGGTGCCGCCGGTCGAGCTTGGCATCGCGCTGTCGGTGCTGATGCTGGGCATGGCGATTGCGTTCGGCCTGCGCCCGCCGGTGTGGCTGGCGTGTGTGATGGTGGGCGTGTTCGCGCTGTTTCACGGCTATGCGCATGGCCGCGAACTGCCGTCCGCCGCCGATCCGATCGGCTATAGCGCGGGCTTCGTGCTCAGTACCGGGCTGCTGCATATCGCCGGTATCGCGGTCGGGACCTTGAATGACACGCGGCGCGGCGCGCTGTTCGTCAAAGGTCTGGGCGCGGGCATTGGCGTGACGGGGTTGTATTTCCTGGCCCGCGTGTTGCTGTGATGCGCGACGGTCTGCTTCCATCGGCGATGCTGTGCGTCGCGCTGGCGCTGGCGCTGGGGTTCGTGCCGACCCGCATCTGGGGGATCGCTGTAGCGGCCTTGCTGTTCGGATGTGCCGCCGCCTTGCTGCTGCCGGTCACGCCCGATCACGCCGACGCAATTTTCCTGGGCTGCTGGGTCAGCACGGTGGTGCTGGCGGGCTGCGTCCATCTGCCCCGCGGCATGAACCGCGCCACCGCTGTGGTGCTGGGCCTTAACGCAGGCGTGTGGGCCTGTCTGGTGGCGCGTGTCGGCGGGGGCGCGGCAAACCTGCTGGTCGCGGTCCCGCTTGTGCTGTTGTGCGTTCCGGCGCGCTGGCTGGTGCTGACCGGGCGCGGAATCGCGCTGAAAGTGGCGGCAAGCTGGCTGCTGGCGATCGGGGTGATGGAAATGGTCCTGATGCTGACGCCGACGCCGGGCTACAAGCCCGATCACATGGAGTGAGCCTGGCTTGGCGTCAGGAGGACAGCGCCACTGCCTGATCGAAAAACACCCGCAATTGTTGCACCCCGCGCCGCATTCTCGCTTTGGCGGTGCCGACGGGGACGCAGAGCACCGTAGCCAGTTCCTCATGCGTGTAGCCATAGACCAAGGCGAGCGTCAGAACCTCGCGTTGCTTGTCGCCCAGTTTCGAAAAGCCGCTGAACATGTCGAGCCGCTCGATCACCGGGTCCGCAAGTGAGGCGATGTGGTCGACATGATCGGCAATGTCTTCCAACTGTGTGCGGTTGCGGCGGACATGGTCGATCGCCGCATTGCGCGCGATGCGCGATATCCATGCCATTGCCGGGCCTTTGGCCGGATCGAACTGCTTGGCCTGCGACCAGACGCGGACGAAGGTGTCCTGCGTCACGTCTTCTGCGATCACGGGCTGGCCGACGATCCGTAACGCAATGTTGAACAGGCGGCGGTTGGTTGCTTGATAGAGTGCGCGAAACGCGCGGTGGTCACCCGCGGCAGTGGCGCTGAGCAGTCGCGAAAGAGCGAGGTCGAACCTGTCGATGGCGGCGGTCTGTTCCGCAGTTTGCAGTGCACTCGACATGATACCCCCACCCGTCCCAAGATCGTGTCGGGCTGCCTGAAGGCACCGACATCCCCAATACGGGCGGGCAATCCGAAAGGATGCGGGGCGGGTGAGGCCGGTTAGGGTAACCCCGGGGATTATAGGTCGAACGGGTCGCCGGGCGTGTCTTCGTCAAGCGGGGCCAGCGGGCCACGAATATAGAGCAGCGCACCGTCGCGGCTGGTTAGCGTGCCGTGATCATGCCCGGTAAAGGCAATATGGAGATCGCCCTCGCGTGCGATGTCGCCATCGACCTCGATTTCGCCGGACAGGACCAGGCACTCCTCTACGGAGGCGTGCGAGTGCGGTGGCACCTCGGCACCGGGTTCAAGCTTCAGGTAATAGGACTCCCATCCGGCATTGGCATCGACATAGAGTTGGCGCTTCAGCACCTTCGGGCCGATGCTCAGCCACACAGCCGAGTCCTTGGTAATCGTTAAGCGCGGACGCGCCGCCACCAACGCGGCAATGCGCGCTTCGATTTGTTGCCAGCGGGGATCGCCACCGGAATCGACGGAAGCGGATGTATCCGATCGCCCGCGTTCGGGGCCCGCGTCTTCAGCCATCGTCATATTGAACCGGTACCCTTCACCCACTATTCCAAGGCTCTTACGCAAAATTTCCCAATTGCGATGCGCTACCATAGCCATGTCGCGCGATCCACATTCCGGTACGCCGTAACCCAGGGCCGCGCGGCTTCGGTGTGGCCATGGGCAAAGCATCCATTTGGTCGATCGCTTCGTAAACGCAGCATGATCTCATTCGGTCCCGCGAAGTGACGCGACAAGCATGTGGCGATCGACATTGTCATGGCCTGTGCAGGCGATAACGCGCCGTCGCCTGGCGGCGATCGGCATGTCGCTCTGCGTCATATCGTTCGAGCTGATCCTGGTCCTATGGGGATTTCCCGTTGGCACGTCGGTACTCCGTGCCGGAACCAGCCGCGCGAACGGCACATCGGCGCAGCTCTCGGTTTTCGAGCTCCCGGCAATCGCGACAGCACGCCCGGCAAAACGCACCACAAAGACGACGATACCGGAGCACAAGCCGGTCGAGCCCGCGCCGCATGCGGTGGCGCATATCGCGACCGATCCCGATCTCGCGGCGATGCAGGAACAGGATGAAGCCAGCCTCGCGGCTTTCGAACCGCTATCGGGGCAACACGGTTCGGAAGCGCCCTGTAGCCTGGCGCAGGATCTCGCGAGCGACCTCCAGGCCAACCCGCTTGCGCAGCGCGCGCTGGAGCGCATTCCGATCCAATCGACGTCGGTCGCTGGCGCATTGCTGCTGTGGGACGGTCGCTGGATCGTCGCCGAGGCAGATCCCGGCTCGGCGATGCTGCGGGAGATCGTGCTGCGCGAAGTGCTGGCTGCCAAGCCGGAATGCCTCGCCGCGTTGAACGTCGGCCCGCAGTTTCTGTTTATCAGAAGCGCCAGCAAAACGATCACGATCGTGATCGGCTCCGGCCAATGGCGCTGGGGCGACCTCACGACCAGCTCGTAATTTTTGCCACAATATTTTTAGCGGGGTGATCCGGATTTCGCACGGCTGCGTAACGAAGGTGCGGTCCCAATCGGGGATCGATCCATATCCCCGGAGATAGCAGTGAAAGCACGCACACGTAAACTCGTCGGGCTCATGTTGGCGACCACGGTCCTGGTGACCGATGCCTCCGCCAGCTTTGCCTCCAGCCACCGTGAAGCCCCCGGCATCACCAAGTCGCCGAAGACCGATTCGACCGACTTCTACATGTTCCGCAGCTACGAGCCCGGCCGGGATCAATATGTCACGCTGATCGCCAACTATCAGCCGCTGCAGGATCCGGGCGGCGGCCCCAACTATTTCACGATGGACCCCGATGCGGTTTATGAAATCCACATCGACAATGTCGGCGATGCCAAGGAACATCTGACCTATCAGTTCAAGTTCAGCAACACGCTGCAAAATGGCGGCCTGATGCTCAACATCGGCGGCACCAATGTGGCGACCGCGCTGCGCCAGAGCGGCCCGGTGACCAAGACCACCGACCCGAATACCGCCGAAGTCGAATCCTATACCGTTACGCTGATCACGGGCGATCGCCACACCGGCACCCGCGCTGCGATCACCAACGCCGCGGGTGGCGGGACGACCTTCACCAAGCCGCTCGACAATACCGGCGTGAAGACGTTCCCCGATTATAACAGCTATGCCAAGCAGTTCGTTTACAACGTAAACATTCCCGGTTGCGGCATGCCGGGTCGTGTGTTCGTGGGTCAGCGCGCCGAAGCGTTCGCGGTCAATCTCGGCGGCATCTTCGACATGGTCAACTTCGTGCCGATCGAGGGCGATTCGGCACCGGGCGCGGGCGACAAGGGCGGTTTTCCGCTGGGCATCACCCAGAACCGCGCGAATGACGAACTGGTCGGCAAGAAGAACGTCACCAGCATCGCAATGGAAGTTCCGATCAGCTGCCTGACGCCCCAGGGCAGCAACGGCGTGATCGGCGGATGGCAGACGGCCAGCCTGCCGCAGGCGCGTCTGGTCGATCCCAAGGCAAGCTATGCCGCGCCGACGCTGTCGGGTGGTGCGTACACCCAGGTGTCGCGCCTGGCGATGCCGCTGGTGAACGAGCTTGTCATCGGCCTGCCCGACAAGGACAAGTTCAACGCATCGGACCCCAAGGATGATGCGCAGTTCGGCACCTATGTCACCAATCCGACCTATCCCGAGGTGCTCAACCAGCTCTTCCTCGCGCCGGTAAACCAATTGGCCAAGGCGAACTTCAAGACGCTCGCTCCGACCAACTTCCCGCGTGCCGATCTTGTGGCCACCTTCCTCACCGGCTTCAAGAATTTGAACCAGCTCGGCACCGTCACGGCTTCGGAAATGATGCGCCTGAACACCAATGTTCCGGTCACGCCGCAGGCGAAGCAGGCCAATCTCGGCGTCGCAGCCGGCGATCTGGCCGGCTACCCGAACGGTCGTCGTCCGGGCGATGATACGGTCGATATCACGCTGCGCGTTGCGATGGGCGCGTTGTGCTACCCCGTGCCGATCGGCGCGAACGGTGCTCCGACGGATCTTGGCCTGTGCAAGCCCGGCGATGCCCCGACCGGACAGGTGCCGTATACCGACGGTGCGCCGATCAGCGCCAATGATGTGCAGGGAACCTTCCCCTATCTGAACGCCCCGCTGCCTGGGACGCCGCTCTCCGCGCACCGGGTTGGCCAGTGACCGCCGTCTCCGAAAGGAATGGAAGCATGAGAAAAATCGCGCTCATCCTGTCGGTCTCCGGACTGGCGCTCGGACTGGCCGGTTGTTCTGGGTATAACGCCCCGACGCCGACGCCAACACCCACGCCGACGCCAAGCCCGGCATTCCAGGAGCAATTCGGGACCGGATTCAACAGCGCCTTCCAGGCGTCGCCCAACGCGACCCCGGCGGCGGTTAAGCCCGGCGACATCATCCCGGTCGATCCGGCGGCGACACCACAAACCCTGCCGAAATGAACGGTTGGGTCGGGCCTTTGTGGCCCGGCCCGATTGTCCAAGGCGACGGCCGCTGCGGTTCAACCGCAGCGGCCGTTTTGTTATCTTCGGTTCGGGCCGAGCCTGTCGAAGCCCCATCCCCCTCTGGCAAATCTCATGCGGAGCCGGCCCTTCGACAGGCTCAGGGCGAACGGGGACGCTAAAATCCGTAGCGCAAGCTGACGCGCACCTGGCGCGGTTCGACCGGGTGCAGGTGGTAATCGTCGACGCCGCCGCTCGCTTCGCCCTGCAGGCGCGAGGTGTAAAAGTAGGTGATGTCGGCGTCTTTCGCATCGAACACGTTCAGGACATCGACGCCAAGTTTCAACCGGCCCAGCGTGTAATATCCCCCGAAATTGACGAGCGTGGTCGGCTGCGAGCGGGCGCTGCCGTCTTCGATCAGCGGCGCGCTGCCAAAGTGGCGCAACCGTACCGACCCGGTGATTCCGTGTCCGAAATCGACCGCCGCGCCGCCGGCCAGGACGTTGCCGACCGAATTGGGAATGCGATCCTGCCCGACCGCCACGTCGTGAAAGCGCGCATGGGTGAAGGCCGCCGATCCGTCGAGCGCGAGCCACGATGTCGGCCGCCAGAACAGCGTGGCCTCGGTTCCATAGCGACGGGTCGCGTCATTGGGTTCGGTCGTCCCGTCATCGCCCGAGAAGACCAGTTCAGACCCCAGCGTCAGATAATAGCCGACGATCGATGCGGTGAAGCGCTTATACTCCACGCGCGCGCCCAGCTCGACGCCGCGCGCCTTCACCAAAACCGGCAGGCGGTCGGCGGGCGCGCCGCTCTTCGGGTCTACCGTGATCGCGGCACCGCGCACGTCGTTGGAGTGAAAGCTCTCGCCATAATTGGCATAGAGTTCGAGATGGTCGGTCGCGCGCCACGCAAGCGCAGCCTTTGGCCCGAGGATGGTGTCGGATCCGCTTCCGGAATTGGCGGCCTGCGTTTGTGCGTGCACATCATAGCCGTAAAGGTCGCCGCGCAACCCGAGGACGAGGCGCAGGCGCGGGGTCAGGGCAGCAGTCGCCTCGCCATATAAGGCAGCGCTATATTCCTCCACCCGGTCCTGCCGCACGGTGCCGATCGGCACGCCCTTGACGGTGTGATACAGGCCGATCTTGCCGATATGATCGTAGCGCGTGTCGCCACCGATCACGAACGTCACGGGCAGGCCGGCGATGGTGGTCGGCATGGTGTGGCGGATCGACCCGCCGAAAACGCCGCGCTGGTCGCGCTGTTGAAACTCGTCGCCATTGACCGGATCATCAAGGAAATAGGTGAAGTTGGAGGTCAGGCGGAAGCGGTAATAGAGGCCGAAGAGCGAAACCTCGGTATTGTCGAAATGGCCGTTGCCGGTCAGCCCGATCCGCGTGGTTTCGCCGCCAAGAAAGGGATCGATATTGCCAAAGCGGCTGATCAAGCCGCTGTCGATCGCGCGGAGCGGCACTTGATCGGTGGAGTTCCAGGTCGCGTGATAGGCGGTCAAGCCGAGGCTGAAGCCGTCGCGCGTATATTTGGCAAGCGCATTCACCTTACGCAGCCGTTCCTTCAGCACCCACGGCCCATCGGACACCGTGCCATCGAGCCCGAGCAGCAGATCGCCGCCCGCCACCCCGGTGCTGCCCGCCGCCAACGCCCGATAATAGCCGAAACTCCCGGCGGTGACTTGCGCGATCGGCTGGGCGAGGTGGTCGGCGGTGGTGAATTTGACCGTGCCTGCGGCCGAAAAATCCCCGACATCGGCAAAATAGGGGCCTTTGCGATAGTCGATCCGTTCGACCAGCTCGGGAATGAGGAAATTGAGATCGAGATAGCCCTGGCCATGGCCGTGCGTGCGCATGTTGATCGGCACGCCATCGACGAACCCTGCGAAATCGGTGCCGTGGTCGAGGTTGAAGCCGCGCAGGAAATATTGATTGGCCTTGCCCGTGCCCGAATGCTGGGTCGCGATCACGCCCGGCACATTCTCGACCAACTCGCCAACCCGCGAGAGCGGTTTGTCCGCGAAATCCTTATAGCCGACAACACCCTGCGATCCCGAGGTGGCAATGCCGATCTGGGCGATGGCACGACCGTAGACGATGATGTCGTCGGGGTGCTGGGCGTCGGTCGGCGCCGGAAAATCGGGGGCTTGCGGCATATCTTGCGCGGCGGCGAGGTTCGTGACGACCGATTGCGCGATCAGCAAGGTGGCCGCCCCGCACAGCAGCTCCCGCCATTGTAGCGATCGCCCGGTGCCACGGTCCCGCGCGGCTTGGATCGCGCTTGCGGACGGGGTCTTTTGTGGCACGGGCGTTTCCCTTTTGTATGCAGTTTTTTAAAAAAGTTCACACGTGAAAGGGTACGTTTCGCGCCGTCGATTTGGTTGCCTCCGCTTGCAAAGAAATTCGGGGGAGCTGCGTTGGATAAAAATACCGTGCGGTCTCCCACTGCGATATGTGGGGACAATAGGAGCTCCCCAACGATGCAACGCGTCACCGTTTCGCTAGATCTCAGGATTGCGCCGCTGTTCGATGCGATGCTCAAGGAGCAGGGGTATCAGACGCGCTCGGAGGCAGTTCGCGATCTGGTGCGCGAGGCCGTGGAGACGCATCATCGCAACTCGACGACGGAGGGGGAGTGTGTCGCGAACCTTGCCTATGTCTATAGCCACAGCACGCGCTTGCTCGCGCAACGGTTGCTCGACATCAAGCATCAGCATCATGATCTCATCGTCTCGTCGACGCAGATCATTCTGGATCATACCAGCTTGTTCGAGACGGTTATTTTGAAGGGGCCGACGCTTGCCGTTCGGGCGCTGGCGGATTTGATCCGCGCGGAACGGGGCGTGCGTTTCGGCTCGGTCAATGTGGTGGCGGTCGAACCCAATGGCGATCACCACACCGAAGGCGCGCACCACCACGCCAGCAAAAGCCATTTGTCGCCACTGCACGGCTGAGCGGACCGGCCGCGCGCATAAAATGAGCGGCGCGCCGATGGTCGGCGCGCCGCTCGGCCGTCTTCATCAGAAGGCGTAGCTTACCGTGACCCGGTACGACCGCCCGAAGATCGGGCGCACGTCGGGCAGCGCGGCCCCTGGCCCGGCCAGGAAGCGCGGGTTGCCCTCGGTCAGGCCATGCGAGTTGGTCAGATTGTCGCCTGCTACCTGCAAGGTGTAGCCCTTGATCTTGGCGCGAAGCCCCGCGCTGACCGTCGCATAAGCAGGCAACAACTGGGTGTTGGCGAGATCGCTGTAGCGCTTCCCGATCGCTTCATAGGTGCCATAGAGCGTTAGGTCGCTGTCGTCCGCGATGCGGGTGGTATAGGTCGGCGTCACGCGAACCTGATAAGACGGAATACGTTGCGCATTCTTCCCGTCGATAGCCGGGATGCCTGGCGTGTCGGTCTTCGCATCTTCGAGCACGGCGTTGCCGGTAAAGCCGAGGCCGCTCGTATGATGGTAGGATGCGTCGAGCTCGATGCCCTTGGTCTTCGAACCTGCAATTTGCGGGGGTACGC
The DNA here is from genome assembly GCF_049897725.1 of Sphingomonas sp. PSPC2-2. Classification (NCBI taxonomy): domain Bacteria; kingdom Pseudomonadati; phylum Pseudomonadota; class Alphaproteobacteria; order Sphingomonadales; family Sphingomonadaceae; genus Sphingomonas; species Sphingomonas sp. PSPC2-2. The sequence goes on from NZ_JAFCWU010000003.1 coordinate 376,189, forward strand.
CAACGTCATTGTACACCGCGCCCACGACCTCGTCATAAAAGCCGGTCAGTGCGGCCTCGAAACCGCCGCCGCGATACTTCACACCGCCTTCATAGGAGCGCACGCTCCAGTTCAGGTCGAGCCGCGGCCCGGTATTGCCGAGCTGTGACCGCACATCGTCGAACGACGGCGAGTGATACCCCTGCGATATCCGGGCATAGACGTCGAGATTGCGCAGCGCACGGTAGTTGACGCCGACGGTCCACGGCGTGGCTTCGCGGTGGATTTTCGCTGCGTTGGGGAGGCCGTTACCGGTGATGGTGAAATCGATATCGGTCCACTGGTGGCGCACCCCTGCGTCGATCCGCAGCGCTTCGGTGATGTTGAACGAATCCGACAGATAGACCGCGTTCACATCGGCGCGGCCGCGATCGGAAATGTCGAAGGCGGACAGGGTTCCATTATTGAGATTGACGAGATCGCCCGACCCGCCAACCTGCGCCCAGCGATTGCCGCCCAGACTCCATGCGTCATCCGAGGTGAAGTGCGAGAAATAATAACCGAGGTTGAGCGTATTGGCACCGCGCTTGAAGTTCAGCACTGCTTCATTCGAAACGTTTTGCAGCTTCTTTTCGACCAACCACGATCCGAATTGCTGGACATAATCGGTCGCGGCAAGCGTTTGCCCGGTATTGAGCGTGCGCACCGTGGTCTGGCCGGGCGTGCCGGCAGTCGCCAGGGCGGTCGCAACCGTTACCGCGCCTGCCCCCGCCGGAACCAGGCCAGCCGTGCGCAGCGTGCCGCTGGTGAAACCAAACCGGTCGGTGACCGACAGGCCGCCGCCGAAATCGTAATCGAGGCTGGCACCGGTTACGACGCCCTTCCAGCCGCGCCCCTGGGCGAGATCGACTCGCTCGGTCGCACCGCTGCCCGCCGCACCGGGCGAAATGATCGTCGCATAGCGGGTATATTGGTTGAGCTGGTTGTAGCGCCCCAGATCGAGACCCGGCACGTTGGCCGCGAACGGCAGGAACCATTCACCGTGATCGTCGGTGTAGCGCGCGAAAATGTTGAATTTGCCGCCCGCGAACTTCTTGGTGATGTTCGCGGTGAATTGCTGGCCCTTTTCGGTGTCGAACCCAGCGCGTCGCACGCTGTCCCCGCGCGAAATATAGCCGCCGACCATGTAATAGAGGTCGTCCGCGACCTTGCCGCTGAGATAGCCGTCGGTTCGCCAGGCGCTATAGTCGGTGATCGACGCGCCGATGCTGCCATGCGTCACTTCGCCGCCTTCACGCAGGCGCAAATTGGTGGTGAGACCGGCCTGGCCGTCCGAATAGAGCGACTGCGGGCCGCCATTGACGCCCTCGATTCCGGCGACGGTCTCGTCGATCCGGACCAACCCCGTCTGGTCCATGAAGGAGAGGCTGCTGACCCCGTAGACCGGGATCCCGTTGAACTGCAGCGTCACGAACGGTGCGTCCCCGGTGCTGGGGATGCCGCGCACGAAGATGTTGGAGGTGCCGACGCCGCCAGAGCTTTCCACCCAGACGCCGGGAATCGATTTGAGCGCGTCGCCCGAACTCTTCGGGGCCTGCAGCTTCAAGTCGTCGGCGGAAAGGGTGGTGATCGAGTAACCGGCCTCGAGCTTGTTGATTCCGCTGCCCGCGGGGCGCCCGGTGACGACAATGTCGGTTTGGTCGGCTGTGTCAGCCGGTGCGCTGACCGCTGGTTGCGCTGTCGGCGAAGGGACGTCCTGGGCGGCAGCGGGGCTGGCCAGTGCGATCGCCAGCGCGACCCCCGAAACGGCGACCAAAGAGCGATTGCGCGAAACTTTCATCTTCCTCTCCCTCACGCCGCATTCCTGCTCGGGAACCGGCTATGACAGGAGGGATACACGTCTATGAATTGCATTTCAATGGTTTGTTACAGTTCGCGGAATGTTGAAAAATATGGCGACAAAACAATCGTATAAGGCGCTAGCGTTGCCGCTCGACCTGCCAGGGCCGGGGTTTGGCGGGGCAAACCCAAACGGCAGCTCGCCCGCTTCGTGAGAAGCACGTGTTGCATCACCTTCCCGTCCATGCGTATTTCATCGCATTCAGGCGGGGTGGGCAGTTTCACCGTCTATCGGGAATCCGTTTCAACGACCGCCTGCCTGCCCGGGAAATGAGGAGCCCTGTCTTGCGTCGACGCGCCATGGATTTGAACATGGGGGACATTGCCCAGCTTGCGAACGTGTCAAAGCCAACGGTGTCGCGCGTTCTCAACAACAGCCCGCTGGTCAATGCGGAAACGCGCGAGCGTGTCCTGCGCGTGGCGCGCGAACATGGCTATGCGATCAATCGCAACGCACAGAAGCTGCGGCAGGCGCGTAACGACACTGTCGCGGTGGTGCTCGATTTCGGATCGCATCGCGCGGGGCGGATTGCCGACCCGTTCATCTTTGAATTGCTGGCAGGCGTTTCGGAGGCATTGTCGGTCCGCAACCAGGACCTGTTATTGTCGCCCCCCAGCCTCACCGACGTGCAAAGCCATCTCGACCTGATCAGTTCGCGCGTGGCGGACGGCTTTATTTTCCTCGGCCAGGGTGTGCGCGAACCGATGCTGCGCGATCTTGCGCGCGCCGGTGCGGCGTTTGTCGTGTGGGGCGGGGTCGATCCCAAGGAACCCTATTGCTCGGTCGGCAGCGACAATCGGCTTGGCGGGCAGCTTGCCGGTGAGCTGTTCGTCAAACGCCAGGCCAAACGCTGGTTGTATGTCGGCAACATCGCCCATTCCGAAATCCGCATGCGCTTCGACGGCCTGCGCGAGGTTGCCGCCAAGCATGGCGATGTCAGCGTCGCGCATCTCGATGTCGAGCAGATGGCTTATGCCTCCACCTATCAAAGCATGGTGGCGTGGCTGCACAAGAATCCGCCGCCCGACGCCGTTTTCGCCTTTTCGGATACCGCCGCGATCGCGATCGTTGCCGCGTTCCGCGAATTCGGACTGGAAGCGCCGACCGACTACGCATTGTGCGGCTACAACAACATTCCACCCGCCGCCGATTTCACGCCCGCGCTGACGACGATCGAGCAGGAAACCCATTTGGCGGGCGCAATTCTGGTCGAAAAGCTGATGCAGATCCTCGAAGGCGGCAGGCCCAAATCGAGCCTGTTGCCGACGCGGCTGATCGTCCGTCAGACCTGAGGCGCGCTCGGGGACAGCCGCAAAACGCGGTCGAGATCGACATCGGCGGTTGCCGCGAAGACCAAATCGGCTTTGGCCAAAATCTCGCGGTCGCCAATCCCGATCGCCACCATGTTGGCGGACTTGATCGCGTCCACGCCGGCCGCCGCGTCCTCAAAGCCGACACACTCGGCCGGCCCCACGCCCAAGCCCGTTGCGCAAGCAAGAAAGATGTCCGGCGCAGGTTTCGAGTGCGCGACTTTTGCCGCATCCGCGATAAAATCGACGGCGCGCGAGAGCCCGGCCCGCTCCAGCACGACCGTGGCATTCCGACTGGCGGAGGCGACCCCTAGCAGCAACCCGCGTTCGCGCGCCTGCGCCAGCAATGCCGCAGCACCGGGCAGCACGTCGGCGTCGCTCATCGTCGTCAGGGCATCGAGGTAGAAGCCGTTCTTGCGGGCGGCGAGGTGCTCTTTCGCGGGCAGGTCCAGCGTGCGGCCCCCAAGCCGCAGGATGTGCTCGAGCGACCCCATGCGATCGACGCCCTTCAGCGCTTCATTATCGTCCGCGTCGAAGGGAATATCGAGTTCATCGGCGATCCGTTTCCACGCGACGAAATGCAGACGCGCGCTGTCGACCAGCACGCCATCCAGATCGAAAAGTGCGGCGCGGAAGGTCATGATACGGTCGCTCGCGCGCTCTGAATTTCCGAGGACGTCGCCACATCGACGCCCGCGATGCGGATCTGCACGGCGTGGTCGCCCCGTACCGATACGCGCGCGGTGGCACCGGAGACCGTCACCTCGACTGGCGCGCCGCGATAGGTGATCGAAAAGCCATATTCGGGCAGGCCGGGGATATCGACCGGATCGAAACAGAGCGTGTCGCCCTCGACTCGCATCCCGGCAAAGCCCATCGCCAGCGTCGTCCAGCTTCCCGCCAGGGCGGCCATATGCAGCCCGTGATCGGTATTGCCGAACAGATCGGACAAATCGGTCAGCGCCGCGACGCGCCAATAATGCGCGGCGCGCGCACCATCACCGGCCCGCGCCGCGGCGGTGGCGAAGGCGCTGGCGGACAACGTCGAATCGTGGGTCGTCGTCGCCTCATAGGTCTCCACCATCCGCTGCCGCATGGTGTCGGTAAAGACGTCTGGCAGCAGCGCCACCGCCAGCACCGCATCGGCCTGCTTCGACACCCGCCGCCGATAAATGGCGAGCGGGTGGAAGTGCAGGAGCAGCGGATATTTCTCCGGCGGGGTGTCGGCGAACGGCCATGGATCGAGGTCAAAATAGCCATCGTCCTGCGCATAGACGTGCCGCGCATCGTCAAACGGCAGGAACATCGCGTCGGCCGCGCGCACCATCCGCGCGGCTTCCGCTGCATCCAGCAGCGACAGCGACAGCCCTTCGCGCGCGGCGAAGCGCAAATGCCGCGCGGCCATCAAGTTGGTATAGAGGTTGTTGTCGACGATCGCTGAATATTCGTCGGGTCCAGTCACGCGGTTGATGACGAAGGCGTCGTCGCGATCGCGGTCATGGTATCCGATCGCCAGCCAGATCCGCGCAGTTTCCACGAGCATCGCCGCCCCGCCTTGGTCGAGAATGGTGCGGTCGCCTGTCGCCGCAAGATAGGTTTCCAGCGCGTAGGCGATGTCGGCGTTGATGTGATATTGCGCAGGCCCGGCGGGGAAATAGGAGGAGCATTCGTGCCCGCCGATCGTCCGCCAAGGATAGAGCGCACCCTCGGTCTGGCCCATAGCGCGGGCATTGTCGCGGGCGGCATCCAGACCCGAAATCCGCCATGCCAGCATCGCCCGGGCAATCGCCGGTTGCGTGAAGGCAAATACCGGCAGCACGTAGAGATCGGCATCCCAGAAGACATGGCCTTCGTAGCCCTCACCGGTCTGTCCCTTGGCCCCGATCGAGGTCTTGCCGTCGCGCCCGACCGCCATCGTCAATTCCGCAAGCGCATAGCGGATCGCCAGTTCGGTTTCGGGCTGGTCCGGAATGCTGACAGTGCTGCTCGACCAGAAGTCGGCGAACCATGCGGTTTGTTCGGCCAGCAACGCGTCATAGCCCCGCGCTTGCGCCGCGGTGAGCGTGGCAAGCAGCGGCTCCAGTACGGGTTCGTCGCGCGCGGCCTGATAGCCCGACACGAAATCGACCTCGACCAGATTGCCGGCGGTACGGCGTCCGATTTCCTGCATCGCGCTCGCCACCACGAAGCCGCTGCGGTGCAGGCGGTCGGTGCGCGCGGCGATACCGGGACCGGCGCGGAGATCGAGCTTGCGCCACGGGCTGTCCGCAAGCGTGGGCGCGATGCGCGGATCGTAAATCGCGTCGCTTTGCGGCTCGGCAGCGACGGGTGCCTCGCTGCCAGGAGGCGGCGTCACCAAGGGGGTCACCACCACGTCTTTACCTGCGGGAAACCGGACGCGGGTGAGGACGAGAGCGGTTTGCGCCATCGCCACGAATTGTTCGATCGTTACGTCGATACCACCGGCCAGCACCGTTTCGGCGCGGACGCAACGCGTGAGATCAAGCGTGACACTGCTCGCCGCCTCGGCGCGCTGGCCCTCGATCAGGATCGCTGGTCGGGTTGCATCCGCCACCGCGAGCCGCAGGTCGGTTTCCCGCGCATAGCCGTGTGCCGCCTCATGATAGGCGATCGGCATGCGTTCATAAACGCCGTTGAGATAGACCCTGGGCGCATCTGCCCCGTCTCCCGGACCGCGCATCCCGATAAAGCCGTTGCCGATCGAAAAGAGCGCGGGAACATGGTGTAGCTGCAGTGTCTGCCCCTCGGCAGCCAGGCACCAGCCATCGCGCGCAAAACGCATGGCAGCAAACGACGCTTCCGGTAATGACCGCCCCACGCAAACTCTCTCCTGACACGGCGCATGCGCGCCCGATTTGCCATTGATATGCATTTCATAATAGGAGGTGGTCAAGACAATAAGCCGGATCGGCGCTCCGGCAGGGGAGGACCATGAACCGAACACGACTGATCGTCGGGCTTGCCCTGACCTATGCGGTTTTTGCCGTGCTGCTCAACAGCGTGGGCACCGTGATCCTGCAATCGATCGAATCCTTCCATATCACCAAGGGCGCGGCGAGTTCGCTCGAGGGATTCAAGGACCTGTCGATCGCGGCGACGAGCTTTCTGCTCGCCGCGCAGCTTCCGCGCTTCGGATTGCGCCGCGCGATGGTCGTCGCGCTCGGGGTCGTAGCGCTTGCATGTCTGGCGATGCCGCTGGCACCGGGTTTCTGGACCACCCGACTGATGTTCCTTGCGGTCGGGGTCGGCTTCGGCGTGGCCAAGGTTTCGGTCTATAGTTTCGTTGGCCTGCTGACCAAGGACAGCACGCAGCACGCTTCCCTGCTCAATGTGATCGAGGGCGTGTTCATGCTCGGGGTGCTGAGCGGATACTGGATCTTCGCGGCCTTCATCAACCCGGTCAATCCGGCGGACCCGCAGTGGCTGAACGTCTATTACGGGCTCGCGGCGGCAAGCGGGGTTGCATTGGTGCTGTTGGCTCTAACCCCTTTTGACGAGGGCGCAGCGATCGAATCGACGGGCACTTCACCCGAGAGTGCGCGCCAGAAATTCGGCGAAATGCTCGCGCTCGCCTGGCGGCCGCTGACGCTGAGCTTTATCGCGGCGATCTTCTGCTATGTGCTGGTCGAGCAAGGCATCGGGTCGTGGCTTCCGACCTTCAATCGGGAATTGCTCGGTCTGTCGGCGCAAATGAGCGTGCAGGCGGCGTCGATCTTCGCGGTGTGCCTGGCGCTTGGGCGGCTGGGGGCTGGCGTCGTCGTACGGCGGACCGGCTGGTTTCCGCTGGTCTGCGGCTGTCTTGCCGGGATGGCGCTGCTGATGCTGGCGGTGCTGCCGCTCGCCGCCGGGCATCATGGCCGTGTAACCGGCTGGGCGGGAGCGCCGATCGCGGCGTATCTTTTGCCGATGATCGGCTTGTTGATGGCGCCGATCTACCCGGCGCTGAATTCGGCGATCCTGTCGTCGATGCGGCCGCAGGAGCAGCCCGCGATGGTTGGCCTGATCGTCGTCTTTTCCGCGCTGGGCGGCACCACCGGGTCGTTCATCGTCGGGCATCTCCTGGCGGCGTTCAGCGGAACGGTTGGGTTTTATGTCCTGCTTGTGCCGATCGTGCTGCTGATTGGTGCGGCAACGATGATCCAGCGACTGGCGACACACCCCAACACCCCTCGGGCAATCAAGGAAGGATAGGGTTGCCTAGCTGCCAATCCCATTAAGCGTCGCCAGCGCGTCGTCCGGCAGGTTCAGCGAGGCGGCAGCCAGGTTTTCGTGCAAGTGCGCGGTCGACGAGGTCCCGGGGATCAGCAGGATGTTGGGCGAGCGCCGCAACAGCCATGCGAGCGCCACCTGCAGGGGCGTCGCGCGGAGGTCGCGGGCGACCGCGTTCAATCGGGACGATTGCAACGGGCTGAAGCCCCCCAGCGGGAAAAACGGTACGAAGGCGATGCTGTCCTCTGACAGCGCGTCGATCAGCGCGTCGTCGCTGCGATGGGCGATATTGTACTGGTTCTGCACACAGACGATCGGCGCGAGCGCTCTCGCCTCCGCAACCTGTGCTGCGGTCACGTTGCTGAGACCAAGGTGACGGATCAAACCTTCCTCACGCATGCCGACAAGGGCTTCGAAGGGGACGCGGATCGAGCCCTCGGCCGGTCCTGCATTGCCACCGCCCAGCATGGAACGGAAATTGACCACCTCAAGCGTGTCCAGCCCCAGATGGCGCAGGTTGTCTTCAACCGCGCGGCGCAGGTCGTCGGGCGAGGCTGCGAGGTTCCAGGAACCATCGTCCCCGCGTACCGCGCCGACCTTCGTGACGAGAACAAGATCCTCGGCATAGGGCGATAGTGCCTCGCGGATGAGCATATTGACGACGTGCGGGCCATAAAAGTCACTGGTGTCGATATGGTTCACGCCTGCGTCCACGGCGTCGCGCAGCACTGCAATCGCGGCGTCGCGGTCTTTCGGCGGCCCGAATACGTGCGGCCCGGCGAGTTGCATGGCACCATATCCCATCCGCCTTACCGCGCGGTCGCCAAGGGTGAAGCTGCCTGCCTGATCAATCGGGTGCATGGGATTGTCTCCTTCCTGCTCAAGCTAGGGCATGGCGACTATGGTGATAATCCGGCATGATCAGCACGGGCTGTGCGGAAAGGCAGACAATGAACCAGAGCCTGACCGACCTGAACGCGTTTCTGGCGGTGGCGCGCGCGCGCGGCTTTCGCGAAGCGTCCCGAACTGCGGGTGTCAGCGCCTCGACGTTGAGCGAGGCCGTGCGTCGGCTGGAGGCGTCGCTCGGGGTCCGGCTGCTCCACCGCACGACGCGCAGCGTCGCTCCAACCGAGGCCGGCGCGCGCCTGCTCGAACGGCTCGCGCCTGCTCTGGGCGAGGTGGAAGCGGCGCTTGGCGCGGTGGGAGACTTGCGCGATGGCCTGACCGGCACGCTCAAGCTGAACGTACCGGTTAGCGCGGCGCGGCTGATCTTGTCGGCAATCCTGCCCGGTTTTCTCCAGGCCCATCCCGGCATAAAGGTCGAGATCATCGCCGAAGACGGTTTTGTGGACATGTTGGCGGCGGGTTGCGACGCGGGCATTCGCTACGACGACAAGCTGGAACAGGACATGATCGCGCTGCCGATCGGGCCGCGAGTGCAACGCTTCGCGACCGCTGCCTCCCCGAAGCATCTGGATCGGTATGGTCGGCCTTCGCACCCGCGCGACTTGCTCCGGCATCCGTGCATTCTCGGTCGCTTCGCCAGTGGTCGGTTGACGTCTCCCTGGGAATTCGAGCGCGACGGCGAGATCGTTCGGATCGAGCCGCGGGCCCGGCTGGTCGTTGGCGTTGGGGGAGCTATAGATCTCGGCGTCGAAGCGGCCATCGCCGGCGTTGGCGTGATCCACCTTTTCGAAGACTGGCTTCGGCCGCCTCTGGCGAGCCATGCGCTCGAGCCGGTGTTGGAGGCGTGGTGGCAGCCTTTTCCCGGTCCTTTTCTCTACCATTCCAGTCGCAAGCTCGTGCCACCGCCGCTCCGGGCGTTTATCGATTACGTCGCCCGCCTGGCCCCGTCCGGTTGAACCGCTTGCCGGCACGTCGCGATCAGCATTTGGCGCAGCCAGCGGTGTGCCGGATCGGCGTCGAGGCGCGGATGCCACATCACGCTGATCGAAAGATCCGGCGTCGTCACCGGCAGCTCGAACGCTACGAGGCCCTCCGTTGCCGCCGCTCCGCCTCGCAGGCACGCGTGCGGCACCAGCGCGATAAGGTCCGAACGGCGGGCGATGTCGAGCGCGTCGAGGAAGCTCGATACGATCGCGACGATGTCGCGCCGCAGCCCAAGTGCGTCGAGTGCGTCGTCCACCGGTCCGCTCGACGCGCCGCGCCGCGATGCGATAACGTGGCGGCACGCTGCGTAGCGGTGTGGCGTGATTGCGCCGTCCAATAGCGCGTGCCCGCGCCGTGCCACACCGACGAAGCGATCGCGAAACAGCAATTGGCTGCGCAGCTCGGGAGCCGAGGCTTCCACTGTGCCGATTTCCACGTCGATCGTGCCGTTGCGCAGCGGCACCGCCGCTTTGTCCGGTTTCGGCGCGAAGCGCAGCCGCACGTGCGGTGCCGCCGTGGTGATCGCTGCGACCAAAGCTGCCGCGAACACCGAGACGAACCCTTCATTGGCGCGAATCGTGAAGGTCCGCACGAGTGTCGCCGGATCGATATGTTCGATCGTCGGCGTAAGCACCGACCGCGCTTCCTGCGCGATCCTGTGGACGCGTTCAGCCAATTGTTCCGCATAGGGCGTCGGGACGAGCGCCCGTCCGGCCTGGACCAGCAACGGGTCGCCGGTCGCAACGCGCAGCCGCGCCAGCGTCCGGCTCATCGCCGAAACGCTTAGGCCGAGCTGCCGGGCGGCGGCGGTGACGCTGCATTCGCTGAGCAGCACATCAAGCGCGGTCAGCAGGTTCAGATCGATTGGCGGCATCCCCATCCCCTAGCCGGATCTGCATGCCAGACATGGCGTCAGACGCAATTGTTCTTTGCATTCTATGCGTCTGGCGCGTGCGCTGCGCATCCTCGACATCGGGCCCGGCAGAGCAACAAAGGAAGACCCTCATGACCATTTCAACCGATCGCGGCACGCTCCTTCTGGTGGGCGCATCCCGAGGCCTCGGCCACGCATTGGCGGCGGAGTTCGTCAAAAAGGGCTGGCACGTTATCGGTACGGTGCGAGAGACGGACCGGACCGATTTGCACGATCTTGCCGAGGCCCATCCGGGCCAGGTTGCGATCGAAGCGCTCGACGTCACCGAACCCTCCCAGATCGCGGCGTTGCACGACCGCCTCGCGGATCGCGCCATCGACCTGCTGTTCGTCAACGCGGGCACCGCCAACCGCAACGCGATGGAGACGATCGCGGAGGTCCCCACCGACGAATTTGTGCACGTCATGCTGACCAACACGCTCGGCGTGATGCGGGCGGTGGAAGGCCTTCAGGATCTTGTGCCGCGCACGGGCCTGATCGGCGTGATGTCGTCGGGCCAGGGCAGCATCGCCAACAATACAAACGGTGGCTTTGAGGTCTATCGCGGCAGCAAGGCCGCGCTCAACCAAGCTATGCGCAGCTTTGCCGCCCGCCATGCCGGCGATCCACGTGCGATGGTGCTGATGGCACCAGGCTGGATCCGCACCGCGCTTGGCGGACCGCACGCGCCCTTCAGCATCGCGGAGACCATGCCGCAACTGGCCGACACTTTGCTCGCCCAAAGGGGTACGCCGGGGCTGCGCTTCATCGACCGCTTTGGCGCGTCGGTGCCGTGGTGATCACGGGATCGATCGGGGATTGGGTGATGCTCGCAATGCGCTCTTCCAGACCATGAGGGCGGGGCGCAACGGCCGCGTTATGGTCTTTGCGCCCGCGTGGGAGTCTCGGCCTCGATCTTCCGCGCCCCGTCATAGCGATGGCGGTTTTCGTCGATCAGTTCGAGATGCTTTCCCGCCCAGGCTCCTAGCGCGCGCAGCGGCTCCGACAGCGAATACCCCAAATCCGTCAGGGCATATTCAACTTGTGGCGGCACGGTCGGATGTACCGTCCGGCTGACCATGCCGTCGCGGTCGAGCGCTTTCAGTGTCCGGGTCAGCATTTGCTGCGAGATCCCGCCGATCGTCCGCTTGATGTCGTTGAAGCGGCGCGGTCGTTCGGCAAGCACCATGACGATCATCACCGTCCATTTGTCGCCGACGAGAGACAGCACGCTGCTCATTCTCCGGCAGTCGGCGTTGATGCCTGGAGTGGCGGGCATATCCATGTGACCAGGTCCTAAAAATATGCGTTCTTGGCGGTTCGCCCTCGGTTCCATACCTGCTCCAGGTCACAAATCCAGACCGGAGACAATCAATGAAGCTTCTTCATCTCGATTCCAGCATCATGGGTGAGGGTTCAGCGAGCCGCGCCATTTCCGCCGCCGTGGTGGCGCGTCTTTTGGAAACCGATCCAACCCTTGAGGTCACCTATCGCGACCTTGCCGCCGAGCCGATCGCGCACATGACTCTCGATGCTTTCCTGGCGCTGGAGAGCGGTGAGGACGTGCAGCAATTTCTCGACGCCGACATCGTGGTGATTGGTGCCGGGTTCTACAATTTCTCGATCCCCAGCCAGTTGAAAGCGTGGGTCGATCGCATCGCCGTGAGGGGCAAGACTTTCGCTTATGGTGAGAACGGCCCGGTCGGCCTGGTCACGGGCAAGCGCGTGATCGTCGCGCTCGCGCGCGGCAACGTCTATGGCGAGGGATCCCCCTATTCGGCATATGAGCATGCCGAAACGCTGCTGCGCTCGATTTTCAGTTTTGTCGGTGTCGATGTCGAAGTCATCGTTGCCGAAGGGCTGGGCCGCGGCGAGGAGGCGCGACGCAGCGCGATCGAGAGTGCCCTCGTTCAAGCCCGCCAGATGTCGCTGTCGTCCGACCCGGTGGTCGCGCTCTGAGGGGATGGCCTCGTGCACGACAGGCAAGCCTGACCCGTGCGCGGGGCCACTTATTGCGCCGACTGGATCTAAATCCGACGGCTCTAGGGGCAGCCAACCCTCGATATCCTGGGGAACGACTGGTTTCGGAAGATCGGGGGGTAGCGAACGGGACGACCGCCACTGGCGACGGGCGTCTGCTCTTGTCACGCTCCGCCGAATACCGATTTGCGCGGCGTCGCGCAGTGCCTTCATGCGGGGATAGTCGCTTCAAACTCGGTCTTGCCGACGCGAGACGAGGCCAGGGCAAGGTCGCCTCCGTGGCCGCGCAGGATCTGGCGCGCAAGCGACAGGCCGATTCCGCTGCCCTCTGCCTTGGTAGTGAAGAACGGCCGAAAAATGTCGCTCTCGTCACGCGCAGATATCCCCGGTCCGTTGTCGACGATGCCGATCAGCGTCCGACCGACACGCGCCTTGAATATCAGGTGGATTTTGGCGTCGGGCGCATTGTCCAGCGCCTCGGCGGCGTTCTGCAGAACCGCCCAGAGCGCGGCGGTGAGCTGGTCCGGGTCGATCAGCAGATGCGCGGGGGCCTCGTGCTTTTCCACCGCCAGTTCGATCGCGGGCCAGCGCGACGTGAAGAGCATGGCGAGATCATTTGCAAAACCGGCAAGCGCGGTGCGCCGCAGGGCGGGGGTGGGCAGGCGTGCCAGCGCGCGGTAACTCTCCCCGAAGCGATGCAGGCTCGCCGCTCGCCGTGCGACCGTTTCGATCGCCTCGCGCAACTCGGGCAGCGGTGGCACGGGATCATCGAGCATCGCCACCGCCGTCGCGGCGAGCGACGCGATCGGAGTTAGCGCGTTGACGATCTCGTGGCTCAGCACTTGGACGAGCTCGCGCAAAGCGGCCGCCTCCGCCGCCTTCAACTCGGTATCGATGTCGATCAGCGCGCCGATTCGCAGCATTCGGCCTGACAGCGCCAGGTCCCCCGTGGTGAGCGCGAAGCTCCTGATCTCCCCGGCGTCGTCCAGGTCGATCTTGGCGGTTCGGCCGGGTCGGGTGTCCGACAGCATCCCCAGGAGAGCGGGTGGAGGTTCGGCTACCAGGTCGTTCGTTCCCAGCAAGCGCCGCGCCGCGCGGTTCACCGCGCGAAGGCGGTCACCATCTAGCGAGACCAAGGGGGCCGGCGAGAGGTCCAGATAGGCGGTGAGGCGCTGGAGTGCTTCAGGGTCGGACTTTACTGGCAACGGAGCCGGTGGTGCGAGGGCGGGCGAGGGCGCGCCCTGCTCAACCGCATTGCGCACCGCGGTCCAGGCTGCGACCACAATCGCGAGCAGCGCGGTCGCGTACAGGCCGTGGGTGGCTGCCAGTGCGATGATCCCACCCGCCAGCGCGAGGACCAGCGCTCGGATCGTGCGACGGATGCCGTCAGAGGCCATAGCGCGCCATCCGCCGATATAAGGCCGCGCGGGTCAGTCCGAGTTCCTCTGCGGCACGGCTCACGTTGAACGCGTAGCGTTTGAGCGCTGCATCGATCATCGCCCGCTCGCTCTGCGCGAGCGATCGTCCCGGCTGTAGCGGCCGTTCGGCGTCGTGCGCAGGCGGCCGCGCGATATCGTCCAGTCCAAGCGCGTCGTCCGTGCCGAGCAGCACTGCGCGTTCCATCAGAAGGCGCAGCTCGCGCACATTGTCGGGCCAGGCAGATTGCGCGATCGCTTTCGCGGCAGCGTCAGCAATCGGTCCGCCAAGCTTGCCATGCCGATGTTGGAACAGGGAACGAAAATGCTGCGCCAGCAGCAGCGCGTCGCCGCCGCGCTCGGCTAGCGGTGGCACGCGGATTTCGATCGTATTGACGCGGTACAACAGGTCTTCGCCGACAGCCGCGCGCAGTTCCGCGCGATCCAGTCGGGTCGTCGCGATGACACGCGCACCGTCGACCTGTTGGGCAAGGTCGCTTTGCAACCTGCGCGGCAAGCGATCGATATGGTCGATCACCAGCGTACCGGCGAGAGCGGCGGCGAGCCGTTCCGCGATCGTCGCGCTGTCGGCGGTCTCCGCGTGGAGCGTAACCAGCGGCCCGTCAGCGCGTCCCGATCCTCGATGGATCAGCCGCGCGATCACGGTCTTGCCGGTGCCGGAGGCCCCGCTGACCAGGACCGGAGCTTCGGTCGGCGCGACACGGGCGATCAGATCGCGCACGCCCGCGATCGCGGCACTTTCGCCGAGCAACAGGCCGTCGTCGATCGGTGGCGCTGTTGCGGCATCCAGCTTCGCACGGCGCAGCGCGACGCCGCGCTGGACCGTCGCAAGCAGACGTTCGTTGTTCCACGGCTTGATGACAAAGTCGGTCGCCCCCTGGCGCATCGCCTGTACCGCGACGGCAATGCCACTGTGACCGGTGACGACGATCACCACGGCGTGGCGGTCGGCCGCAATTAGGCGGTCGAGCATCGCAAAACCCTCTTCGCCGCTGGTGCGCCCGCGCGCGAAGTTGAGGTCGAGCAGAAGGACGTCGGCAGGCCGCTCGGCGAGATACACCCAGGCAGCCGCAGGATCGGCGGCGATCGATACGGTCATTCCCTGGCGTTCAAGCAACAACCGCGCGGCCTTCGCGACGTCGGCATCGTCTTCGACGATCAGGATGGCGGGCGATTCGCTTGACATGGTGTTGCATAGTGTCCGGAAACGGACAGTCCGTACAGATATGGGAAACGCACGGCGCGATTGCTGCCAGAAACGCCGGATTTCCGCGCTTTAGGCCCGTCGCGATGCATCCGTTATGGTGTCGGCATGACGCAGATGACCCAATCTGGCGCAGCGATGGACCGTCGCATCGAGCGCCCCCACGCCAAACGTTGGCGAGTGATTGTGCGGAGTGCGATTGGCGTGGTGGTGGTGATCGCGGCCTTGGTGTTGTGGCTGCTGATGCCCGGCTCCAATACGTTGAGCGTCGATAGCGCAGCGATCCGCACCGGAGCGGTAACGCGCGCGCCGTTTCGCGATTTCGTGCCGTTACGCGCCGAAGTCGCGCCGCTGCGGACGGTGTTCGTCACCGCCATCTCGGGCGGGCAGGTCGCGGAACTGGCGGCCGCCGACGGCGCGATGGTGGCCGCGGGCACCCCGCTCGCGCGCTTGTCCAATCCTTCGCTCGCGCTCGACGTCGCCAGCCGCTCGGCCGAAATCATCGGTCAGCTGAGTGCGATAAATGGCCAGCGACTGACGGTACAGAACACGCGGCAGGACGGCGCGCGCGACCTGGCAGATGCGCGCAACGCGCTGTCCAAGGCGCAGACCCTGCTCGCGCAGAGACAGGTGCTGTTCGACAAGGGCATCATCGCCCGCGCCGCGATCGACCCCGTGCGCGAGGATGTCGCCTATCAACAGGCACGCGTCGCCACGCTCCAGCGCGGCACGAGCGAGGCGGCGGTCACGCTCGCCGCCCAATCCTCGGGCATCGCTGCGACCTCCCAGCAGTTGCGCGAGAGCCTGGCGATGGTACGCGCGAGCCTGTCGGCACTGGTATTACGCGCGCCGGTCGGCGGGCGGCTTACTGCGTTCACGCTGCAGCCGGGACAGATGCTCAAGAGCGGCGATCCCGTTGGACAGATCGATTCAGAAGGCCAGTGGAAGCTGATCGCCGACGTCGATCAATTCTATCTGGGGCGCGTCCACACCGGCCTTGGTGCGGTCGCGGACCTCGACGGTCGAAGCTATCCGATGACCCTGTTAAAGGTGCTGCCCCAGGTGACGGCAGGGCGTTTCCGCGTTGAACTCGCGTTCAGGACGAGCCCGCCGGTCGCGCTTAACCGCGGGCAGACGCTCGACGTTCGGCTCATCCTCGGCGCGGACCGGCCCGCCATCGTCGCGCCTTCGGGGGGCTGGCTCGATGCCGGCGGGACCATGGCTTTCGTGCTCGACGGCGATTCGAAAGCGGTACGGCGCGCGATCGTTACCGGGCGGCGCAACCCCGATCAGGTCGAGGTCATTTCTGGCCTCGCACCAGGCGACCGCATCGTGACCACCGCACTGACCTCCTACGCACCCTTCCAGACCCTTCTTCTCAAATAGGATTTGCCCATGATCCAGCTCCAGGACGTCAGCCGTACCTATGCCTCGGACGAGATCGAGACGACCGCGCTTGGCGGGATCGAACTGGCCGTCGAGGCCGGCGAGTTCGTCGCGATCATGGGGCCATCGGGCTGCGGAAAATCGACCTTGCTCAACATTATCGGCACGATCGATCGCCCGAGCGGCGGTCGCTATCTGTTCGAGGGTACCGACATCGCCCGCGCACCGGAGAGCGCGCTTGCAAAACTGCGGCGGGATCGCCTCGGCTTCGTGTTCCAGAGCTTCAACCTGATCGACGAATTGACGATCGCCGAGAACGTCGCCCTGGGGCTCGCCTATCGCGCAATGCCGACGGGCGAGAAAAAGGACCGCGTCGCTGCGGCGATGGATCGTGTCGGCGTCGCGCATCGCCAGCGGCACCACCCGCATCAACTCTCCGGCGGACAGCAGCAGCGCGCCGCGATCGCCCGCGCCATTGTCGGCGAGCCGCGGCTGATCCTCGCGGACGAGCCGACCGGCAATCTCGACACCGAGAATGGCGCGCAGGTGATGGACATTCTCGGTCAGCTCAACGCAGACGGATCGACGATCGTGATGGTCACCCATTCCCCCGCGCACGCCGATATCGCCAAGCGAACGGTACACATGCTCGACGGTCGCATCCTGTCCTCCGCGCGTCGGGCAGCGTAAGATGCTGGTCTCGCTCTATCGCTCGCTCGCCCACCACCGGTTGTTCGCGGCGCTCAACATTGGCGGACTGGCCCTCGGTATCGCGACCTTCCTGGTCCTTTACCTGTTCGTGCAGTTCGAAAGCGGTTTTGACCGCGTCTTGCCCGAGCAGGACAGACTGTGGGTAATGGAAGAGCGCTATGTCATGCCGGGATATCCGCCTGACCCCAATCCCAACACGATGGGCAGCGAACTCGTTCAGTTACGCGCCGACTATCCGCAACTGGTCGGCACCCGCTTCATGCCGACTGCAGCGACGGTCCGACAGGGCGCGCAAGCGACGTCGGAGGAGCTTGGCGCGGTCGATCCGAATTTCTTTGATCTGATGCAATTTCCGGCAATCGAGGGCGATCCGGCCCGCACCCTTGCCGACCCCAACGGCTTGGTGATCACGCAGCGTGCCGCCCGGAAATATTTCGGTAGCCAGCCGGCGATCGGCCAGACGCTGCAGCTCGCGATCAATGGTGCGGTCTATCCCTATCGGGTCGGCGCGGTGCTGCGCGACATGCCCGACAATGTGACCTTCAAGGACGAGATGTTCGCGCAACTGGTGCGCGCCCGCTTCGGCAACGAATGGTGGGAGCATTGGGGCAGCTCGTCATTGACCACGCTCCTGCGCTTTCCCGATACGGCCAGCGCGCGCGCCTTCGAGGCGCAATTGCCCACCTTCCTTGATCGGCATGCTTATGTCGGCGACAACATCAAGAAGGGCGAGTATTTTCAGTCGCTGCGCCCGCTGACGGCGATGCACCTCTACAGCCCCGGCGATCGCGCGATCGTGACGACGCTGGGCGTGGTCGGCTTGTTGACGCTGGTCATCGCGATCGTGAACTACGTCAATTTGGCGACTGCCCGTGCCGGCCTCCGGGCGCGCGAGGTGGCGATCCGCAAGGTGGTTGGCGGCACGCGGCGCGCGCTGATCGGTCAGTTCCTGTTCGAGGCGCTTGCTACCGTCGCGGTGGCGGCGTTGATCGGCTTTGCGCTGGCCGAGATCGCGCTGCCATTCGTCAATACGCTCGGGGGCACCCAACTCGCGCTCCATTATTTCGGGCGCGACGGGATCGTACTTCCCATGATCGCGCTGGTCCTGGTGATCGCGCTGGTGGCCGGTCTGTACCCCGCCTTCGTCCTGTCGGGTTTCCGTCCCGCTGCGGTGCTGGCCTCGACGCGCGCACCGGGCGGTGGCCGCGCCGGAGCACGGTTGCGTGGCGCGCTGGTCATCGTCCAGTTCGCCATCGCCATCGCCTTTGCGATCGCAACCGGGACGATGCTGGCGCAGACCGCGCACATCCGCGACGCCGACCTCGGCTTCCATCGGGAAGGGCTGTTGCTCATTCGCTCGTTCAACAATAGCGGGCTCGATGCGGCGCAGCGCGGGGACATCTTACGCAGCGCGGCAGCGGTTCCGGGCGTGACGGGCGTAACGGTGGGCAACAATGCGCCGGGGGATCAGGATACGACCAATTTCTCGGGCTACAGTCGGCCAGGTGCGCCCGACCGGAAGATATCGGTGATGGATGTCGGGACGGGGCGCGACTATTTCGCGGTCTACGGTGCCCGGCGCATTGCCGGGCGCCTGTTCGACGCGGCGCATGCCGACGATCGCGCTCTTCTTTCCCCGGCGGAGCGCAAGAAAATCGGCCCCAACCTGGTGATCAACCGCAAGGCGGTGACGGCGCTCGGCTTTTCGTCGCCGACGGCGGCGGTGGGGCAAACGATCAGCGATGGCGATCGATGGTCGACGATCATCGGCGTGGTCGACAATGTCCGCTTCCGCAGTCCGCGTGACCCGGTCGACCCGGTCGCTTATTATTACGACACTGTCGGGGTCATCTCGCCGATCGCAGCGGTGCGGTATAGCGGAGATCCAAAAGCGATGACGGCGGCACTCGAGACGGCGTGGAAGCGCGTCGCGCCCGGGGTTCCGTTCCGCGCCCGCTCGGTCGAGGACAACCTGTTCGCGCGCTACTACAAGGCCGATGCGCAGCGCTCGCGGTTGTTTACAATCGGCGCGGTGCTTGCGATCCTGATCGGGTGCATCGGCCTTTACGGGCTGGCCGCCTTCGATACCGCGCGCCGCGTCAAGGAGATCGGCATCCGCAAGACGCTCGGCGCGTCGACCGCGGAAGTGCTGCGTTTGCTGATCGTTCAGTTCATGCGGCCGGTGCTGCTGGCGAATCTTGTGGCCTGGCCGCTGGCCTTTGTCGCCATGCAGCGCTGGCTCGGCGGGTTTGACGACCGGATTGCGCTGTCGCCGCTGTTCTTCGTTGGCGCGACGCTGATCGCGGTGTTGATCGCGGCCGCGACCGTGTTTGGCCAAGCATGGCGCGTCGCGCGCGCGGAGCCGGCCCGCGCATTGCGCCACGAATAAGGTGCCCGGGCAAAGCAGGGGAACTGCCCGGCGGGGTGCGGCTTGGTCAAGCTGCACCCTCGCGCATCCGAGCCCTCAAAATCCTCCGAATGATCGATACGCGCTCGAACCGCCTTCCGATGCGTTCGGGTCGTCGGGAACGATCGCAATCGATGTTTGACTGATGCGTCAACCGATGCAGTTTCAGCGTCCATGAGAACCCGTTTCGCGATTACGACCAATGGAGCATTCTATTGATGCTGAAGCGTAATTGGACGTGCTCTGCCGACGATGGGTTTTTGCGAACGCGGAATGCGGCTGCCAGCGGTTCGAGGCGAGCTTTTCTTGCCGGGCTCACCGCGACACCGTTTCTGATGCCGCATCCGGCTTTGGCCGTGCGTCGAGCCGAGACAATTCTTTCGCAGATCCCGCTCGACGCTGCGCCCGGGATCGCGGCCGGAGCGGTTCGAAAGGGCCGAATTGTGGCTGCTGGAGGCGCGGGCACCAAGGGCAATGCAGCGTCCGTTCCCGATGCGCAGACGATCTTTGAGATCGGTTCGTTGACGAAGACCTTCACAGCGTCGCTGATCTTTCAACTTCAAGAGGAAGGTCTGCTGCGTATCGACGCGCCAATCGAGACCTATGTGTCGGATATCCCCGCGACCTGGCGGAATATTCGGCTTTCGCAGCTTCTCAGCCACACGTCCGGGTTGCCCGAATATCTCAATGGAGACAATTTCCGCCTGCTTATGCCGCAGGAGCTCAAGCCGAGGCAAATCCTCGCGCTGGTGGCGGACCGGCCCAACAGCTTCGCGCCCGGCGAGCGGCACGAATACAACAATACCGGCTTCATTCTTCTCGGGATGGCGGCCGAAGCGGTCACCAGGGAAAACTATTGGAACCTGCTTCGGCAGCGCTTTTTCGGGCCAGCCGGCATGTCGTCGACGGGCCCTCGCGATCGGATCCCATGCAGGAACCGTTGTGCTTCAGGGCATTTCTGGAGCGAAGGGCGTTACGACGACGATCCTCCGCGCAGCGCGGCCGGATCGACTTGGGCAGCCGGCGGCCTCCTGTCGACCGTAGCCGATATCAATCGCTGGTCCGTTGCCCTGGATCAGGGGCGAATCTTGAGCTCGGGCGTTCGGCGGAAGATGTGGCGTAGCGCCAGCCTGTCGAACGGTCAGCCCGCCGGTTGGGGCTTTGGGTGGGAAGTCGACGAGGTGGATGGAAGGACCATCGTCTCGCACGGCGGGGGAACCGCCGGTTTCTCTTGCTGGTACCGCCGCGACCTTGACGAACCCCTCTCGACAATCGTTCTCACCAATCAAAATGGTAGAGCAGATCCAAAGGTGATGACCGACGCGCTGCTCAAAGCGATCAAGCTCGGCGACCGCTCGTGAGGAGCGCCCCGAAACCGATCAGCGCTTCGTGCTAAAAAAGGTGCATCCACAGGATATCGGCTGGTTGTGTGGTGCCCGGCATCGAGACCCGGTCCGCTGAGACGGCTTCGGCATTCTCGCGCCCCGGTTCCTTCGCCAGCGTTGGCATGCGGGGGACCTGATCGGGCATGACGAAACGGTCCCGGATCACGCCGTTTCGCGCGAATGTCGGCAGATACTCGATGGCCAACCGGTCGGGGTTTGTCCGGCAGGGGCAGCGACCGTACCTTTTCTGCACCAGCCGCCGTCGGATGGCTCAATCTCCCCTTCCATCTCGAGCGGAGCGGGTGACCATTATTTTCGTGTCGGTGCGATCGGAGACCCGCGCGATTCCGTTCAACTCCAGCGCCGTAACGAAGCTGTCGACATCGCCGGCGGCAAACACCCCGACAATATTGGTCGCCGGTGCGGGCCCGTCCACAAAGACGATCTTGCGCGCGGAGTAACGGTTAACCTCGTTCAGCGCTTCCGCCAGCGGCTCGCGAATGAAGGTTAACCGACCCGTCAGCCAGCTCGTCTCGCTCGCCGTATCGACGTGTGTCACGTTCCAGGCATGATCCGATTTCGCGATCAGGCGCGCACCCGCCACCATATTGACGCGCCGACCGGGCCGGACCCATCCATTGGGCTGCTCGACGCGGACTTTGCCTTCGATCAGCGTCACGGTCAGTTTCGCTTGATCATCGAGCTGGACGTCGAATTCGGTTCCAACTGCACGGATCGTCTTGCTGGCTGCTTCGACGAGAAAGGGGTGGACGCGGTCCTTGGCGACTTGAAAGAAGGCATGCCCCCGTATCAGTCGCAAGCGGCGACGGGCACCCATTTCGACCACACGCAGTTCGCTCTCCGCATCGAGCGTCACCACAGAGCCGTCCGTCAAGGTTGCGGTCGTGCGCTGCCCGGTGCCGGTGCGGAACAACTCGCCCTCCGAACCGAACCAGGATCGCACTGGGTCGCCATATTGCAGAAACGTAACCGAGGAGGACACCAGCAGCAGCACCGCCGCGGCAAGCGCCAGCAACGCCTTGAAACGCGCCGGACGATTGTATGCGTGAACATCGTGCTCGCGTATTTCCAGGACTGCCGGGTCGTTGGCGATCGAATCCAGGGCGTCCCATTGCTGTTGCAGCCGCTCAAGCTGGGCGTGAGCACCCGGGTTGGAGCGGAGCCAATCCGCGAACGCTTCCCGTTCTTCCGCCGCCATGTCGCCGGAGCGCTGCGCGCTGAACCAACGCGTCGCCTCGGCACGCAAGCCATCTTCGAGACGTTTAGGCTCGATCGTCACTGTATGTCCTCCATGACGTCGGACAGACGGAGCAAGGCCCGGTGGATCAACTCCTTTACCGAATTTTTGGTTATGCCCATGCGTACGGCAATCGTCTGGTATGTCATGTTCTCGAACCGGTGCATGACAAACGCGGCGCGTACGCGCGGGGACAGGTTCGCAATGGCCTGAATCACCAGGGCATATTGTTCTCTCCCGATCGCAATGCGTTCGGGAGAAATGTCGTCGCGGGGTTCTGCCGTGGTCCCCTCGATCGAGCCGAGCACCGGCCGCATACGGCCGCCATCGGCGCGATAGCGGCTGATGAGGACATTTTGTGCGACCCGGAAAAGATAGCGTTCGGCATGCTCGATCGGCTGGTTTGACTGGGCGGTTTGCATGCGCAGGAAAACATCCTGAACAAGGTCGTCAATATCCGCTGCGTTGACCCGCCGGGCCAGGAAGCGGCGCAAGCCTGGCCCATAGCGATTCATCCATTCCGTCAGGTCATAGGTGTGCTGCGGCCTGTTGTCCGCCGACATGCGATCAGCCTTTCCCGGTCGATCTCCACTCATGCGCCTCGCTCCGCCGGACAATTCGGCATGTCCCAGATGATAGACGGTGCTCTGCTATGGTCGGGGGGATCAGGAGAGGGCTTTTCTCGTCGCGGGACACCGTTTGCTGGAATCTTTCGTTTTTTTCAGGATGATCCCCCCACCAGGCTCATGGTCGCGTCATAGTCGTACGGAAGCGGATTCGGCTCAAGTCGAAACGCAATACAGGAGGGGATGATGACCTTTGGGTCCTTGCGCGTTCGTCGATCTATGTTGTGCGGAATCGCGCTGGCAGGATTGATTGTATCAACCTGTGGAAGTCCGGCCTTTGCCGAGACGCCATATCATATTCGCCCGCAGTCACTTGATCTCGCCTTGCGCGACTTTGGCTTGCAAAGCGGGCTGACGATCATGGCGGATGCCGCGCTGACCAAAGGCAAGGTGAGTCACGGGATCGCTGGTGCCGCAACCCCGGAAGCGGCGTTGAGCGCGATCTTGCGCGGTTCCGGTCTGACCTATCGCCGACAGGGCAAAGTCTTTGTGATCCAGCCGGGGTCGCTTGGGAGCGTTGAGGGAAACGGCCAGGCAGCCACGCCGGTCGCCGTGCCGACTGAGCAAGCGCAGTCCGACGCTATAGGCCAGGATATTATCGTGACTGCACAGAAGCGGCGGGAATCGATCCAGAAGGTCCCCATCGCGGTGTCTGCGTTTAGCGCCAAGGCGCTCGACCAGTATAAGATCGAAGGGGGTGCCGAGCTCGAACGCGCAGTGCCGAACGTCAACTTCTCGAAGAACAATTTTAGCGGCTACAATTTCTCGATCCGCGGGGTCGGCACCAAGGCCGTTTCGGTAAGCACCGATCCTGCCGTCGCGATCAGCTACAACAATACACCGCTACTGCGAAATCGCCTGTTCGAGCAGGAATATTTCGATGTCGAGCGGGTCGAGGTGCTGCGGGGGCCACAGGGCACGCTTTATGGTCGCAATGCCACTGCGGGCGTCGTCAACATGCTCCCGAACAAGCCAAGCAACCGGTTCGAAGGCTCTTTGAAGGGAGAGGTCGGCAATTACGATACGCGCCGCGTAAGCGGCATGCTCAACGTCCCGCTGACCGATACCTTCGCGGTGCGCGTCGCCGGTGCCTACACCAATCGCAGCGGGTTCGATTACAACACGGTAACCGACCGGGCGGTCAATGGTCGTGATCTCTGGTCGCTGCGCGCGACGGCACAGTGGCGACCCGTCGACGATTTCACCGCCAGTCTCGTCTGGGAGCATTTCGACGAAAAGGACGATCGGTCCCGCACCGGCAAGCAATTGTGCCACTACGATCCCGGTCCCAGCACGGTTGGAGGGCTGGCTGTGCCGGAAGTTTCCAACGGGTTTCCCATCCGTGCCCAGCTAAGCCAAGGGTGCGCCAACGGTTCGCTCTATGACGCGGGTGCCTATGGCGTGCCGAACGGACTGAGCCTGCCCTATGTCGCTGCCGCCAGCGGGCTGGTCCAATTGGGCTTCCTGCCGGACTTTTCCGGGCTTGCGACCTTCGCCGATCCGACCCGAGATCCCTATGCCGGGGTCGTGCAATCGCGCAACTTGCGCGAGATTGCGACAAAGTATGATCCGACTTTTCGGGCGCGCAACGATATCTTTCAGCTCAATTTTGAATGGGGCGTGCGCAGCAACCTGAAACTGTATTCGCAGTCGCTGTACACCAAGGATTTTTACCACTCGACCCAGGACTATAACCGGTTCAATTCGGTGCCGATTATCAACGATTCGATCGGCCTCTTCAGTCTCGACACTTTCACGCCGGAGGTAAAGGGGTTCACGCCAGGCGGCGTGTTCAACGATCCACAGCTTGGCGCATCCAATACCTTGGTTGCAGTCGACATGGTCAACTCCCGCAGCGAACAATGGTCGCAGGAATTCCGGTTGCAATCGTCCAACACCGGGCCGTTCAATTTCAGCTTCGGTGCGAACTATCTCCATTTCAAAATCAATGAAGATTATTACGTCTTTTCCAATTTTTTTACAGCGATCGCCCAAGGGTATTTCAACGGACCGGTCAGTACCGACACGCCGCCTCCCGCCTGTCCGGCAGGGGCAACCACAGGCTGCATCTATATCGATCCCAATCCGATCGACCGGATCAATGGCCAGGGGCACAATTATTTCCGGAGCGACAATATCTACAAGGTCGATTCCTACGCGGCCTTTGGCGAGGTTTACTGGCGTGCCACGCCCAATCTCAAGGTCACCGGGGGATTGCGCTATACCGATGATCGTAAGGTTACGACGCCGGTTCCCACACAATTGCTGCTTTCACCGGGTATATCGGGCGGGGGCTACGTCAATTCCGGCTATCCCGCCCAACCCGACATTCACCAATCGTGGCGTCGCTTCACAGGGCGGCTGGCGGTGGACTGGTCGCCTGAACTGGCCTTTACCGATTCCACGCTGGTCTACGGATCTTATTCGCGCGGCTATAAGGCGGGCGGCACGAATCCGCCTGGCATCAATGCCGACCCGCAATATCTCGAATTCTACCCGCAACCGACCACCTACAAACCGGAATATGTCAACGCTTTCGAGGTTGGCTTGAAGAATACGTTCGACCACGGTCGACTGACGCTCAACGGTTCGGCATTTTTCTACGATTACAAAGGGTATCAGATTTCGAAGATCGTCGATCGCACGGCTTTGAACGAAAATTTCAATGCGCAGACATGGGGTGCAGAACTCGAAGCGACGTGGCGACCTGTGCGAAATCTGCAATTCAACGCCAATGTCGGCTATCTCGGTACGCGGCTCGGCAAAGGCTCGTCGTCGATCGACGTCATGAATCGAACGCAGGGCAACCCTGATTGGACGCTGGTGCGCCCGTGGGTGCAATTGACATCAAGCTGCATCGCGCCGACCTCGATCGTCAAGAACATCGTTCAGGATCCGTCGGCTCCCCCTCTTGTGCTGGCCCTGTTGTGCGGCGGGGTTGCGGGACTGAATTTCGGGAGCTTCAAGCCGGGCGATACGCTGGCGGCGAAATATGGCGCTTATGATCTGAAAACCGCGCCCAATAACGGGCAGGGGATTGCAGCGGATGTGAGCGGGCACGAATTGCCCAACGCGCCGCACTGGACGTTAAATCTCGGTGTTCAATATACGTTCGAGAGCGAGGATTGGGCGCTGACGCCGCGCGCCGATTTCTACCGCCAAGATGCAAGCTGGGCGCGGATCTACAACACCGCGATCGACCGGCTACGGGCATGGAATAACACCAATATCTCTCTCACGCTCGACCAGCGCAAATGGGATATGACGTTGCAGGTCTATGTGAAGAACCTGTTCAATTCGACGCCGATCACCGATGCCTTCGTCAATAGCGACGATTCGGGCCTGACAACCAATGTGTTCACGCTCGATCCACGCATAATCGGCGTCAGCATCACCAAACGCTTCTGATCGGCACCCCCTTTGCCGACAGTTTGGCCGCGCAGCGAGACAAGGCTGCGCGGCCAATTTTTTCGGTCGGGATGGTGCCTCATAGAGGTAGCTACAAAATACGTAATTTGCAGAAATTCATCCCCCCGAAACTGATGCACGTGAGCTGCTGCCGGTTTCGTGGACACCAAGATAAGGTGCTTTCGGAACCGGAGGGTGTAGATGCAACGACGGAAGTTCAGCCGAGAGTTCAAGCTCGAGGCGGTGAAGTTGGTCCGAGATCGCGGCGTGGCGGTAGCGCAGGCCGCGCGCGATCTGGA